>JBJTHJ010000027.1:0-71726 GCA_046094385.1 Candidatus Nanopelagicaceae bacterium | reverse complement strand
CTTCCTTCAGGATCTGGAGCTGCGATGTGATAACCATCGGAAGTTAAGCCTTGCCCAGCAATCTCACAATAGATCTTGGCTCCTCGGGCCTTAGCATGTTCATACTCTTCGAGAATCAAGATGCCACCGCCTTCACCCAAGACGAAACCATCTCGATCTTTATCGTATGGTCTGGATGCTCTCTCGGGTGCATCATTTCTAGTAGATAGCGCTTTCATGGCTGCAAAACCGGCCATTGGGAGCGCATCTACTGAAGCTTCGACGCCACCTGCGATCACCACCTCAGCGCGTTTATTTCTGATCATTTCAAAGGCATATCCGATCGCTTCAGCACCAGATGCACATGCGGAGACTGGCGTGTGAACGCCAGCTTTGGCTTTAAATTCCAATCCGACATTTGCAGCCGGTCCATTTGGCATGATCATCGGGACGGTATGTGGCGAGACCAAACGCGCACCTTTATCTATCAAGGTGCGGTATTGCTCCAGTAAAGAGGTAACACCACCTATTCCAGAGGCGATCACAACACCTAGCCGCTCTAAATCAACTTCAGGTGTACCTGCATCAAGCCATGCTTCTCGGGAAGCAATCAATGCGAATTGTTCTGATCTATCTAAACGTCTGATCTCAACTGGTTTCATGACCTCAGAAGGTTCAGTTACCACCTCTGCTGCAAAGTGAACTGGCAGCGTCTGAGCCCATGAGTGATTTAAAGTTCTGGCACCTGATTTACCGGCGATAGCGTTCGCCCAAGTCGTTGCAACATCTCCACCCAAAGGTGAGGTCGCCCCAAGGCCACTTACAACTACGCGACGGGTCATGATCTTTTTATATACCTAGACCTAATTCTTAAACATACTTAATCATACTTAAGCGAACTATTGATAATCACTTAAGCTGAAGCTTTCACGATGAAATTGACAGCATCGCCGACGGTAGCAAGTTCTGAGACTTGATCATCAGGAATCTTTACGCCAAAACGCTCTTCGGCTGCAACTACCACTTCGACCATGGATAAAGAATCTACATCTAAGTCTTCGGTGAAATTCTTTCCAAGTTCGATTGAAGCTGCCGGAACCCCAGCGACCTCTTCGACAATCTCTTTAAGTCCTGCTAGTACATCTGCTTCATTTAGTGCCATTTATCTTCCTTTTCTTCTTTATGCGCTTACTCATATTTTTCCAATATTAATTCAAGTCGCTATTGTGCAGGGTAATTGTCATTACTTTCTAGTAACTCGCAGGTTTTGGTGGCAATTTCACAACTTGCGCCGCATAAGCAAGGCCTGCGCCATATCCGATGATCAAAGCGAGCTGCTCATGTAATTCTGGATGGCTATGCAAAATTGCATCCATGGCAAGTGGTATTGAAGCGGCCGAGGTGTTGCCATTGGTTCTAATGTCATCTGCAATCAAGATATCCGGTGCCAACTTCATATCTTTTGCCATTGATTCAATGATTCTTAAATTGGCTTGATGAGGCACAAATGCCTGCAAATCTTCGGGTTTAATCCCAGCTAATTCAATCGCCTTGGTTCCAACTTTACTTACCGAGAAGACCGCCCATCTAAATACTCGCTGCCCTTCTTGCGATATATATGGCCAAGCGATTTCAGAGGCTGGTATTGGATTATCTTTGTAATCTAACCACGATGACATGGTGATGGCATCACGTTGATCTGAATCGGATCCCCAAGCAGTTGGTCCGATTCCAGGTTCAGCGCTTGGACCGATCACCACGGCACCTGCACCATCTGCGAAGATAAATGCGGTCGCACGATCGTTTGGATCCGTGAAATCGCTCAATTTCTCAGCTCCAATGACCAGAACAAATTTAGCGGTGCCACCTTTGATCAAATCGTTAGCAAGTCCCACCCCATATGTAAATCCGGCACATGCAGCTGAGAGATCAAATGCTGCAGCTTTATTGGCACCGATATTTGCAGCTACCCCCGATGCACCGCTTGGAGTGTTATGTGGATAAGAGATACTGGCCAAAATCACCAGATCAATCTGCGTAGCAGTGACCTTTGCGCGAGCTAGCGCCTCTTTTGCGGCGTTGGTTGCCATATCCAAAACTGAGACCTCTTTATCTGCAAATCTTCGTGAAGCGATGCCAGTTCGTTGCTGTATCCACTCATCCGAAGAGTCGATTTTGTCGATGATCTCAGAGTTGGGGATTAAATTTGTTGCCCGATAGATCCCGACTGAAAGTATCGAGGCGTTTGAACCGATAGTGGACTTAATCATGCGCCACCATGTTTTCTGGCAAATTCACGTGCGGCAGTGATTTCATCTGGATTTTTCAAAGCGAAAGTTTCGATTGTCGGAGTGGCACGCTTTAATAATCCAACCAAAGTTCCCGCAGGTGCAAGTTCGATCGCCCCGGTTACACCTAATTCGATAAGGGACTCCATACAAAGATCCCAACGTACTGGATTGGCGATTTGATTTACGATCCGGGCAATCGCATCCTTTCCGGTTGTCACTACCTTTCCATCTTTATTAGATAGTAATTGGGCTTTTGGATCGCTGATTTGAAGTCGGGTGACAAACTCTTCCACTTGTGAAACCGCGCTCTGCATGAATTGCGAGTGAAATGCACCTGCCACCGCTAATGGCCTGATCCGAGAATCTTTCGGCGGATTCTCGGCTAATTTATCAAGCGCAGCTAATTCCCCTGCAGCCACGAGCTGTCCGGCTCCATTGTCATTTGCCGCTACTAGTCCTAATTGCTCCAAAACGCTAAGCACTTCGCCTTTCTGGCCACCTAAAATCGCGGCCATTCCACTAGTCGATTGGCTGGCAGCTTTCGCCATCGCTAATCCACGAGATCTAACCAACTCCAGCGCATCGGTATTCGACAACACCCCAGAGAGCGCAGTTGCTGCAATCTCTCCAACTGAGTGGCCGGCGACCACCTGATAGCTACTTAATCCCAGAGTTTTTGCACTTATTAAAGTAGCAGCCACAATCAAAGGTTGTGCATTTGCAGTGTCTTTAATCTCTTCGTTGGTAGCCACAGAGCCAAGTCGCTCTAGATCCAAATCAATATGTAGCGACCATTTGGCCAGCTCTTTTTTGTTCTCTTCGTTCAACCACGGAGACAACATTCCTTGCGATTGGGAACCTTGCCCTGGCATCAAAAGTGCAAGCATGAGCGTCAGTCTAAACGCGCACCTGCTTTACTTGAAAGTAATCAGCGGTTAACCAACCATATTTGCAGAGAATGGGGCGAGACCTCAATTTTCTCGGATGGTTTTGCAATGATCGGGTTATAACTCTCAGTGTGAGAGAAAGTATCAAAAATTGATCGATAACTAACTCCCCAGGAATCACTTGGCAAGGTAAAGGTGGTGGTCTCTCCAAATGAATTCATGAGCATCACCAATCCATTCTTAGGACCAGCTTCAAGGAAGACAGTTAACGATCGTTTGTCACCATCTGACCAATGTTCATCCCGCATCTCATTGCCTGAGAGGCTAAACCAAGCAATATCTTTACGCTCGGTTCCAAAGTCAACTCGTCCGGTAAAGAATTCTGAAGTGATGTCGGTCAAATAAGTTTTACGTATCCGATTTAATTCCACAAATGAATGTAAGAGATCTTTCTTGACATCTTCTGGTTGCCAATCTAAAGCCCAGCCACCGTGCCAGGCAGCTTCATCGCTCCAGTTATCAATATTCAAATCGATGGGAAGGGTAAAAGCGTTGTTACTTCCGTACTGGGTTCTACCAACCTCATCTCCCATGGTGATCATGGGAACCCCAGAAGAGAGCAGCAAGGTAGCCATCATTGATTTTTGAAGTGAGCTTCGAATTTGATTTATCTGCGGATTATCTGTTGGGCCTTCAATTCCCACATTCCATGCACGATTGGAGTTATTGCCATCTCGATTCTCTTCGCCATTTGGCTGATTTTGCTTCTCTTGATAGGTGACTAAATCATTCAATGTGAAACCATCATGTGCAGTGACAAAGTTGATCGAGGAGGTGGGTCCACGAAAATAGAAGATATTGCTAGATCCGGCTATTGATGAAGCTAGCGCGCTTACGCCTTCACCGTATCCTCGAGCCAAATCGCTCAACCAAAACTGCCTGATTGCATCTCGGTAGTAGTCGTTCCACTCGCGCCATGGATATTGAAATTCTCCAAGCGAATATCGAGAAATATCCCAAGGCTCGGCAATCAATTTCAACTGTCGCAATACTGGATCTGCAGTGATGCTTGCAAATAAGGCAGAATCGATCATGTCACCGGTTCGATTTAACGAAGGCGCTAAATCGAATCTAAAACCATCAACACCTATTACTTGGCTCCACCAGCGAAGTGAATCGATAACCAGTCGCACCCCATGTGGTTTTCCAGCGCTAAAGGTATTGCCACAGCCAGTGTTATCTATATAGTGATCGGTTCCGCCATGTCTATACCAATTGCGATTGTCGATGCCTTTGAAGGTAATGTGCGGACCGCCTGGTCCACCTTCGGCGGTGTGGTTATAAACCACATCCAAAATCACCTCGATCCCATTTTGATGCAATTGATCTACGGCAAATTGCAATTCGGTGATTGGATCATCAGTTGCAGCATAAGCTCGGTGTGGTGCGCTAAATGCGATTGGGTTGTACCCCCAATGATTTCTGCGTCCGCGTGACCAGATTGCAGGTTCGGTTGCATGTTCATGAATAGGCAATAACTCCAGAGCGGTGATACCGATTTGTTTCAGATAATTGATCGTAGAGGGATGACCAAGTGCTTTGTAGGTACCGCGTTCTGATGGATCAATCTCAGGGTTATTCCAAGTAAATCCTTTGACATGTGCCTCATAGATGACGGTATCTTGCCAATTTATTCTGGGATGGTTGATGGTGCGTGGCTCAAATGCAGTAACTACTGAGAGCGGTATGAATCTTGCTGAGTCCCGAAGATCGATGATGTTGGTATCGCCACTTCCAAAACCATCTTCACAATGGTGTCCGTAAATTTCAGGTAGATATTGCAACTCGCGATCGAGCTTGTGTGTATAAGGATCGATCAGTAATTTATTTGGGTTAAAACGCGCACCACGTTCGGGCTCCCAAGGTCCATAAACTCGATAGCCATACCGCTGACCGACCTTGACCCCCTTTAAATAGCCATGAAAGATCGGTCCATTTCGGTGGGAGAGCGAGAAGCGAGTTTCGACCAACTTTCCATTGACCTCATCAAAGAGACAGATCTCAACGGCATCGGCCGCTTCAGCCCAGATAGCGAAATTGGTCCCTTCTTCGGTGGCGGTAGCGCCTAGGAACCTGGGATCTGCTTGCAGCACGGAGAGCAGTCTGCCCTGAAACGGTAGGTTTTTTGGCTAGGCGGAAATGCTACCGACCAGTAACCTGTGCTTGTGAAAATCGCAGTCACAGTAAAACAGGTACCTGACTCTTGGGCTGAGAAGAAATTTGTATCAGGGCGAATTGATCGCGAGAGCGTTGATGCGGTGTTAAATGATTTGGATGAATACGCCATCGAAGAGGCGCTTCGAATCTGCGAAGCAAATGGTGGAACCGTTGATGATGGTGGCGAAAATTCCATCACCTTAATTTCAATGGGTCCGACTAGGGCGCAAGAGGCAGTCCGCAAAGGGCTTTCGATGGGAGCAAGTAGCGCGATCGTGATCACCGATCCAGCGCTCGCAGGTGCAGATGCGATGGTTACCTCTGAAGTGCTTGCAAAAGTAATCTCTGAAGGCGGATATGACTTCGTGATCTCAGGTGTTGAAAGTACCGATGCCAGAATGTCCGTTATTCCAGCGATGATCAGTGCGCGACTTGGCCATGCCCAATTAACTTTTGCAAATAAAGTTCAAGTTGATGTCGCAGCAAAGAAGATTTCAATCAATCGCATCACCGATACCGGAGAAGCGGAACTAGAGGCTAATTTCCCGGCTGTAATTAGCGTGGTCGAGAAGATAAACGAGCCAAGATATCCATCTTTCAAGGGGATAATGGCGGCGAAGAAGAAAGAGATTCTGACCAAAGATCTAGCAGCAATCGGTGGGGCAGATAGCGCATCTTGGACTGAAGTCATTGAAGCAAATGCCAAACCGCCAAAAGAGGCTGGCACCAAAATCGAAGATGATGGCAGCGCAGCTGCGAAATTAGTGGACTTCTTAGCAGAGCGGAAGTTGATATGAGCAAAGTTTTGATAGTTGCAGACAATCCGAAGAACACTGCGGAATTGGTGGGCGCAGCAAGCGATGTTGTTGTGGTCGAATCAAAGTCGGCTAAAGCGATAGCAGAATATGCAAAGAGCAATCAAATTGCGGCTATCTTCGTAGCTGCGACCATGGATGGCAAAGAGTTGGCAGGTCGCCTAGCTATCGAATTGCAATCTGGAATCATTACAGATGCGATTGCGGTAAACGGAAAATTCGAGACCACTCAATCTATCTTTGGTGGTAGTTACACCGTCAAAGCAAAGGTCTCACGAGGAATTCCAGTAATTGCGATCAGGCCAAATTCTTTGACTCCAGCAAGTTCTATTCCAGATGCAATCAAATTAGATGGAGACGATCATCCTTTGGTAACAATCAAATCAACCAAGCCAAAAGGAAAAGGTGCGCGTCCAGAGTTAGCAGAGGCCAAGATCGTGGTCTCTGGCGGAAGAGGTATTGATGGCAATTGGAGCGCTGTTGAGAAGTTTGCAGATTCATTGGGCGCTGCCATCGGAGCCTCAAGAGCTGCAGTGGATGCAGGTTGGTGTAGCCACGATATGCAGGTAGGACAAACTGGAAAGACCGTAAGTCCCGATTTATATGTAGCCTGCGGAATCTCAGGTGCGATTCAACATAAAGCAGGAATGCAAACTTCAAAGACAGTCGTGGTGATAAATAAAGATCCCGAAGCGCCACTCTTTGAAATTGCAGATTTTGGCATAGTCGGAGACCTATCCACTGTGCTTAATCAGGCTGCAGATTTGATTAAAACGCGTAAATAAAAGGGCAAGTAGAATTGCCTAATGGCAATTTATCTAGATCATGCGGCAACCACGCCGATCTCTGAAGTTGCCCTCGCTGAATTCAACAAACATCTTAAAGAGATTGGTAACCCCTCTTCGCTGCATGTATTCGGTCGAGAGACTAGAAGGGCGCTCGAGGAGGCCCGCGAGAAGCTAGCAACTTTCTTGGGTTGCGCACCCAGCGAGATCATTTTTACCGCATCCGGAACGGAAGCAGATAATTTGGCGATCAAAGGCCTCTTCTGGAAATCCGGAAAGAAGGTAATTCTGGTATCTGCAATCGAACACCACGCAGTACTGGATCCGGCAAAATGGCTGGTTGAAAAAGAAGGCGCTGAGCTAATAGAAATCCCGGTAGATCGTGATGGGATTCTGGATTTGAACTTCCTAAAAGAGATTATTGAGCGTCGCAAATCTGAGATCGCTCTGATTTCGGTGATGCATTCAAATAATGAAACTGGTGCGCTGCAACCAATTTCAAAGGTGATCGAATTAGCTGGCCAGATTCCGGTGCACTCTGATGCAGTGCAATCGCTCTTAAAAGTTCCGGTTTCGTTTGCGGGGTTAACGGCGCTGACAATCAGCGCTCATAAGATCGGTGGCCCGGTAGGAGTTGGTGCATTGGTCTTAAAGCGAGGCTTTGATATTCCTGCGCTTTTACATGGTGGCGGCCAAGAGCGCGAAATCCGAAGTGGCACTCTAAATGCGCCCGCCATCTGCGCCTTTGCGGCTGCGCTTACCCAATACCCAACTGATCAAATCGGGAAGTTAAAAGAGAAGTTGATCCAAGGAATTAGAGCGCAGGTAGCAGATGCGATCATAAATACCCCAGAAAATTCTCTACCCAATATCGTTAACGTGACTTTTCCGGGAACCAAAGGCGAGACGCTTTTATTGTTGATGGATATGGAGGGAATTGCATGCTCAACTGGGGCAGCTTGTAGCGCAGGTGTCCATAGACCAAGCCATGTATTGGTGGCAATGGGCAGAAGCGAAGATCATGCTATTGCCACATTGCGATTCTCTTTAGGCGCGCAGAGTACTGAAGCCGATATTGATCAGGTGTTAAAGGTCTTGCCAGATGTTGTAACCAGAGCGCGGACGGCAAAATGAAGTTAATCGCCGCGATGTCTGGTGGGGTCGACTCAGCAGTTGCAGCAGCTCGTGCTGTAGAGGAAGGCCATCAAGTAGTTGGCGTGCATTTGGCGCTAGCCTCAAATCCACAGAAATACCGTTCCGGCGCACGTGGTTGCTGCACTATTGAAGATTCACATGATGCCAGAAGGGCTGCCGATGTCATCGGAATTCCTTTTTACATCTGGGACATGGCCGAGGAGTTTCATCAAGGTGTCGTAGAGAATTTCTTATCTGAATACTCAGCAGGCCGCACTCCAAATCCATGTTTGCGTTGTAATGAGAAGATCAAATTTGCAGCAGTTTTAGATCGCGCCAAAGCGATGGGTTTTGATGGAGTCGTTACCGGTCATTACGCAATAATGCGCGAGAAAAATGGCCAACGAACTTTGCACCGGGCAATCGATAACAGTAAGGATCAATCTTATGTATTGGCGGTACTAACTCGTGAACAACTGCAAGGTGCCTACTTTCCATTAGGTGATACTGAAAAGGTAGATATTAGAAGAGAGGCAGAGTCTCGAGGTTTGGCAGTTGCTAACAAGCCTGATAGTCATGACATCTGTTTTGTACCAAGTGGCGATAATGCAGGCTGGTTACGTGAACGTCTGGGTAGTGAAGTAGGTCCAATCGTCGATCAAGATGGCGCGGTAATTGGGGAACATAAAGGTGCCTACACCTACACCATTGGTCAACGAAAAGGTTTGGGGATCACAGTTCCGGCAGCAGACGGTAATCCTCGCTTTGTCTTAAAGATCGAACCTAAGACAAACACCGTTGTCGTGGGTCCAAAGGAAGATTTGGCCGTGACTGGAATCATCGGAGAGCACCCCATTTGGTGTGGTGAAAACCCAGGTTTCCAATGGCTAGTTGGTTTAGTCCAAGTACGTGCACATGGACAGGCCTTACCGTGTAAGTATCGCCAGTTGGATTCAAAGGTAGAGATCCAATTGGATGCGCCATTACTTGGACTTGCGACGGGGCAGGCGGCTGTTATCTATGATGGTGATCGCGTAGTCGGTTCGGCCACGATTTGTGAGACATCATGAACCCACGTCTAAGAATCAATCAGTTAACCAATGAGATTCGTGACCATATCTTTAAGTACTACGTTTTAGATAAGCCCAGTATCAGCGATGCGCAATTCGATAAATTGATGCGCGAACTTGAAGCGCTTGAACGTGAGCATCCAGAGTTACGAGCAGTCGATTCTCCGACTCTTGGTATCGGCGGTGGTCTGGCAACTACCTTCGAGCAGGTCGATCATCTTGAGAAGATGATGAGCTTGGACAATGTGTTCGATGAATCAGAACTGGATGCTTGGTTTGAACGAGTCCAAAAGGATGCGCCAGATGCCAAGTGGCTCTGCGAGTTAAAGATTGATGGGTTGGCAATCAATTTGAGATATGAAAAGGGAGTTCTCACCAAAGCTTTAACTCGAGGTAACGGCACCACCGGAGAAGATGTCACATTGAATGTGAAAACTATCAAAGAGTTGCCACATCAATTAAAGGGCAAAGATTTGCCAGAGCTAATAGAAGTTCGCGGTGAGGTTTATTTTCCAATCGCCGCTTTCAATGAGTTGAACGAATCACTGGAGGAGGCTGGCAAACCAACCTTCGCCAATCCCCGAAATGCAGCTGCTGGCTCGCTCAGACAGAAAGACCCGAGAGTTAGCGCAGCTAGACCTCTTAGCGTTTTGGTACACGGTATCGGGGCAACCGCCATTGAATTTAAGAATCAAAGCCAGGCTTACCAACTTCTCAAAAGTTACGGCCTGCCAACTAGTCCATATTTCAAAGTAATTGACTCCAAATCTGAAGTTCTCAAATTCATCGACAAATTTCAGAAGCTGCGCCATGAACTTGAACATGAAATCGATGGCGTGGTAATTAAAGTTGACCAAATCGAATTACAGAAGAAGCTAGGTGTAACCTCAAGAGCGCCTAAGTGGGCGATTGCATATAAATATCCACCCGAAGAGGTGGTAACCAAGTTATTGGATATCAAGGTAAGCGTGGGCCGCACCGGAAGAGTTACTCCCTTTGCGGTTATGGAACCAGTGGTGGTTGCAGGTTCTACCGTTACTCATGCAACGCTCCATAACTCTCAAGAGGTAGAGCGCAAAGGGGTATTGATTGGCGATTATGTCGTGGTCAGAAAGGCCGGTGATGTGATCCCAGAGGTGCTATCAGCTGTAACCGAACGGCGCACCGGCAAAGAGTTTGCCTTTGTGATGCCGAAGCGCTGTCCAGATTGTGACAATGAATTGATTGAACAGAGCGTGGGCGATGTTGATCTTCGTTGTCCAAATGCGCAAAGTTGCCCGGCACAATTACGCGAACGTCTTTACTATATCGGCTCGCGCGCAGCTTTAGATATTGATGTACTTGGTTACGAAGCGGCCAATGCGCTTCTTGAGGCGAAAATTATTCAGGACGAATCGGAACTTTTCGATTTAACCGAATCTAGCTTAATCGAATCAAATTTCTTCAAGAAGAAAGATGGTAGCGCGGGTGCAAATGTCCAGAAATTGTTAGATGCACTCGAAGTGGCAAAGAGTCGTCCTCTCTGGAGAGTTATCGTCTCACTATCGATTAGACATGTGGGTCCGACTGCAGCACAAGCACTTGCCAATCAATTCAAATCAATCGAAGCCATTTCCAAAGCATCTGCAGAAGAGTTATCGCAAGTAGATGGGGTTGGCCAAGTAATTGCAGATTCCATAGTTGATTGGTTTGCTGTCAAATGGCACCTAGCTATTGTGGATCGATGGGCCAAGGCTGGGGTTACGATGAAATTGCAAGAGAGTCAGAGCGCTGCGCAAACTTTGGCAGGTTTGACCTTTGTGGTTACCGGTGGCTTACAGTCTTTCTCACGCGATGGAATTAATGAAGTAATCACCGCACATGGTGGAAAATCTAGCTCTTCGGTTTCAAAGAAAACTGATTACTTGTTGGTGGGGTCAGATCCAGGTTCAAAACTTGGCAAAGCACAGGAACTTGGCGTGACCATAATCGACGAGGCAAAGTTCAAAGAGCTCTTAGCCGGCCAGTAGACTTCTCTGCATGTCAACGCTATTTCATTTATCAGAGGCCACCAGAGAGTTGCCCCAAAGTCCAGTGGTATTCGGCGTAGTCTCATTTGCAATCTTGGGCTTCTTGCTCTATCTGGTACTTCGTTTAGATCGATAAATTCAAAAAAGTTATCCAGTTGGTAATTACCCATTGAAAATCGGAATTTATGGCGGGACCTTTGATCCTATACATAATGGACATCTGCGAGTAGTCGTAGAACTTTTAACCCGCAAAGTCGTAGAGAAGATAATTTTGGTGCCAGCTGGTGCGCCACAACTTCGCCAGAGTACACCTACAGCAGATGGCGCTACCCGATTTCGAATGTGCCAATTGGCAATCGAAGATTTGCCAGAATCGATAAAAGGGCAAGTGGCTGTAAGTGACCTAGAGATTTTGCGTGAAGGCCCAAGTTTTGCAATAGATACCATCAATCAGATCAAAGACCAGAATCTAAAGGATGAGTTCTTCTGGATCATCGGTAGCGATGCATATGAGAAGATCGATAGTTGGCATCGCGCAGCAGAATTGAAAGAGTCGGTTAGCTTCATCGTAATCGATCGTCCGGGTGGCGAGAGTGATGGTTTGGATATCGGAGCTTTAGATATTTCGGCAACTCAAATTCGTGCAGATCGGGCAGTCCATGGAGTCTCACCCTCAGTTAGAAAGTTCATTCAGGAACGGAAGTTATATGCCAGTAAGTGATTTGGTACGTAAAGAGCTAGATGTGGCAGCACAAGCAGCCGTAGACAAGCTCGGCACCGATCTTGTGGCCATAGATTTATCCGAACAGAGCCTCTTATCAGAAGCATTCTTAATCGTCACCGGACAGAATCCTAGACAAGTAGAGGCGATTGCCGATGAGATCGAAGAGAAACTAAAAGGCATAAATGAAAAGCCGGTTCGACGTGAAAATGGTGAAGAATGGATTTTGATTGATTACTCAGACTTAGTGGTCCATATCCAATCTGAGAATCTACGTCGCTATTACATGTTGGATCGATTATGGAATGATTGTCCGACAATCCCATTGCATGTAAACGAAGCGAGATAATCATGAGCGATCTACATAAGCACCCACATAACAAGGTGGTTTTATGGCGCCATGGACAGACCGATTGGAATATCGCCAACCGCTTTCAAGGATCTACGGATATTCCACTCAATTCAACGGGATTGGCTCAAGTTGCCCGAGCTGGGAAACTTCTAACAGGATTTTCGCCAACCCAGATCATCTCAAGCGATTTATCGCGCGCATTTACAACTGCCAAAGCCTTAGCGGATTTAGTGGGACTTGAGATCAAGAGAGATGTTAGGTTGCGAGAGACAGATGGTGGAAATTGGGAGGGCAAGACCGGTGATGCCATCCGTGAAACCGATATCGAGAATTTCATCCGATGGATAGATGGCGATGACAATCCTGCAGGTGATGTCGGAGAACGTCGTAGCGATGTTGCTGCGCGTGCTACTGCCGCCATTTATGAAGAGCTAGCAGGAAAGAGCAATCACACTTTGATTGTGGCAACACACGGAGGCACTGCGCGCTGTATCATCGGATCAATGCTCAATCTGCCAATGACAACTTGGGGTTCGATTGGTGGATTATCGAATGCGGCTTGGTCGATACTCTCTTCAACTCCAAAAGGGTGGACGTTGGTAGAACATAATTCTGGATCGCTTCCCGAACCTATCTTTGGCGAAGAATCAGGTGGCGAAAACGAGTGAATCTCTCCTTTTGGGAGAGTTATTTAATTCTTATACAATAACTAATTGTTAGGGCCTGTGGCGCAGCTGGTAGCGCACTTGCATGGCATGCAAGGGGTCAGGGGTTCAAGTCCCCTCAGGTCCACAACTTCGTTTTTAGCGTTCAGTGTAAAATCAAAGAAGTAAAATCAAAGAAGTTAAAAAATAAATAATAAAATAATTAAGAATAAGGAGAGCCATGAGTAGCGAACATCAAGCGTATGACTTCGCTTATGTTCAAGAGAAGTGGCTTCCGATCTGGGATCAAATCGCACCATTTCGTTCGGGTCGAAGTGATGATTCTCGCCCGAAGAAATATGTCTTGGATATGTTCCCATATCCATCGGGTGATCTACATATGGGCCATGCAGAGGCATATGCACTTGGCGATGTGATTGCGCGTTATTGGGCGCAACGTGGTTTTAATGTCATGCACCCGATCGGTTGGGATGCATTTGGATTGCCAGCCGAGAACGCTGCCATTAAGCGCGGGGTAGATCCAGCTGGTTGGACCTATGAAAATATCGCAGTCCAAAAGGCATCGATGCGCCGATATGCATGCTCCTTCGATTGGGATCGAGTCTTTAACACCTGTGATCCTGAGTATTACAAGTGGAATCAATGGCTCTTTTTGAAGATGTACGAACGCGGTTTGGCCTATCGAAAAGCCTCCGCAGTTAATTGGTGTCCTGATTGCCAGACGGTATTGGCAAACGAGCAAGTCGTGGCAGGCTTATGCGAAAGATGCGATACCGCTGTTACTAAGAAGAAATTGACTCAGTGGTATTTCAAAATCACCGATTATGCTGATCGGTTATTGGATGACATGGCACAACTTGAAGGCAAATGGCCAGAGAAAGTCTTGACCATGCAGCGCAATTGGATTGGTCGCTCAACCGGTGCCAATGTGACTTTCCAGATCGAAGATCGAGCAGAACCAATCAATATTTACACCACCAGACCAGATACCTTGTTTGGTGCAACATTCATGGTGGTGGCAGTTGATAGCGAATTAGCAATGGAGCTGGCTGCAAATTCGCCAGCAAAAGGTGGCTTTGAAAAGTATCTAGAAGAGGTTAAGGCAGCCTCTGATATCGAACGTTTGGCTACCGATCGCCCGAAAACTGGGGTATTTCTGCAACGGTATGCCATCAATCCAGTAAATGGAGAGCGTCTGCCTATTTGGGCTTCAGATTATGTACTCGCTGATTATGGAACCGGTGCAATCATGGCCGTTCCAGCTCATGATCAAAGAGATCTAGATTTTGCTAAAGCTATGAACTTACCGGTGCGCGTAGTTGTTGATACCGCAGAGCCAGATCCAAATGAATCTGGTATTGCCACTATTGGCGATGGAATATTGGTTAATTCTGGTGAGATCACAGGTCTAAATAAAGCTGATGCAATTGAGAAAATTATCTCGATCTTAGAATCCAAGAAATTGGGTAAGTCGGCAAATAATTATCGGTTACGTGACTGGTTGATCTCTCGTCAACGTTACTGGGGTACCCCAATTCCAATCGTTCATTGCCCAAAGTGTGGTGAGGTCCCAGTTGCAATTGATCAACTCCCAGTTACCTTGCCGGCTGCAGCTGGATTGGATTTGAAGCCAAAGGGCAGTTCACCGCTTGGCGCGGCAGCGGATTGGGTAAATGTTCCTTGCCCAAAGTGTGGCCAAGCTGCAACACGAGATGCCGACACCATGGATACCTTTGTGGACTCATCTTGGTACTACCTGCGATACGCAGATCCAACTAATACCGCAGCGCCATTTGATCCAAAGAAGATCGAGGAGTGGTTACCAGTTGACCAATATGTCGGTGGAGTAACCCACGCAATTTTGCACCTTCTTTATAGCCGCTTCTTCACCAAAGTCTTATTTGACATGGGAATGGTTAAATTCAACGAGCCATTTACAAGGTTACTTAATCAAGGAATGGTCATCATGGATGGCTCTGCGATGTCCAAGAGTCGCGGCAACTTAGTTCGGTTATCTGATGAGTTGCAAAACCATGGCGTCGATGCCATCAGGTTGACGATGGTCTTTGCCGGCCCTCCAGAAGATGATGTTGATTGGGCGGAAGTTTCGCCTTCGGGGTCAGTTAAGTTTCTATCTCGTGCTTGGCGTTTATCCGGAGATGTAACTAGCAAACCTGGAGTTGACTTCACCACGGGCAATCTCGAATTACGGAAAGCTACCCATAAAGCGCTACACGATGCCGCCTTTGCGGTGGAATCCTTTAGATTTAACGTTGCGGTCGCTCGAATCATGGAGCTTGTAAATGCAACTCGAAAGGCGATCGATTCTGGATGTGGCGCGGCAGATCCAGCGGTTCGAGAAGCTGCAGAGTCGATAGCAATCATGCTCTCTTTGATTGCACCATTTACAGCAGAGGAGATGTGGGAGCGCTTAGGACATAAACCTTCTGTGGCATTAGCTGGATGGCCAACTGTGGATGCTTCACTTTTAGTTGCAGATAATGTAACTGCGGTATTACAAGTCAACGGCAAGATTAAGGAACGAATCGAAGTAGATCCCGAGATCTCAGATCCTGATCTAGAGGCGAAAGCTTTGGCAAACACTGCGATTATCGCAGCGCTAAATGGGGTACAGCCAATAAAAATCATTACCAAAGCTCCAAAACTGGTAAATATCGTTATCCCCAATAATTAAACTTTAATCACCAATCACGCTCGCCAATTGATATCAATTGGCCATGCAAACTAAACCTTTAGACTCTTTGAAATTATGGTGGCGTGAAGTTAACTTTACGGCCAGCCAGAGAAAAGCTCTTGCGGTAACAGCGGTAATTGCAGTCGCGATCAGCGCCTTCTATATCTTCAAACCAAATCAAGCAGAGGCAACTGATGAGACCCCTGTGATCATGAAACCTGCAATGTTGATCATAGATGTGACTGGCGAAGTCGTTCATCCAGGGGTCTACGAACTCGCTGCAAATGCTCGAGTCATCGATGCTGTGAAAGCAGCCGGTGGTGTAACCAAAAAAGCAGATCTATCCTTGATCAATCTAGCTCGCTTGATAAAAGATGGCGAACAGATTTACATCGAATCCAAAGCAGAATCAACCAATTCAAGTTATAGAAGTAGCTATAGAGGTGGAAATAGCAGTAGCGCTAAGGGCAAGTTAAATAGCCCTAGGATCATCAATATCAATCGCGCCACCGCCAAAGAGCTGGAAGCGCTACCCGGAATCGGACCGGTACTTGCCACCCGAATCGTGCAATTTCGAAGTGCAAATGGCTCATTTCTATCGATTGATGACTTGAGCAAAGTGCCAGGAATCGGAAGTTCCAAATTAGCGAAATTTCGCGAATTGATTCGCGTTTAGATTATCGGCTTGCAGTAATTGGGGGAGCGATCTGGCTCGGAGCATTGCTTCAGAGCCAGATCTCACCATGGCGGATCTCGCTAATCGCAATTTTGCTACTTTTAATTAGAGCGCTATCCATCAGGATCGATAAGCCAATTATCAGCAGTAGCAAGGTGGCGGTATTACTTATAGCGATATTAATCGGCGCTATCGTCATGAGCTTTCGCCAAGTTTCCCTTGAAAATAGCGAGATCAGAGAATTAGCAAGTAGCCGTTCACAAATTCGATTGCAAATAGAGGTGATAAATGATCCCAAGGTGATAAAAGGCGATCGCATCAGTTTCATCGCTAAAGCCAAAGGGGTTCCGATTCGTGTGATTGGACCGGCAACCGAGCTCCTGCCAAGTCAAAAGCTTTTTGCTAGGGGGAAATTAATTCTTTGTAAAGAGCCAAGGGTGGCTGCGCTGTTTTTGACTTGGCAGAGATTTGAAGTGATAGCAGATCCAAACCCATTACAAATTCTCTTTGGTGATATCAGATCAGGCCTTAGAAGCGCAGCTAAAGATGCGCCATTGATTCCGGGAATGGTACTTGGGGATACCTCGATGCAATCACCCCAATTCACAAATGCCATGCGCAGAGCTGGGTTAACTCATTTGACCGCAGTTAGTGGAGCAAACTTCGCAATAGTTAGCGCGTTTGTCCTCTGGTTGATGCAATTCCTAATTAAAAATCCAAGGCTTAGACTCTTAGTAACTTTCCTGGTCCTACTGCTCTTCATTGGATTAGTGCGGCCTTCACCATCAGTTCTACGTGCGGCAGCGATGGCGGCAGTAGTCATCTTTGCCAAAATGCATAGAGAACGAAGTGATTCGCTACCTGCTCTTGGCTTTGCAATTGCGATAGTGGTGATTGCAGATCCATGGCAAGCCAGAGATCCGGGCTTTGCGCTCTCAGTGCTTGCTACTACTGGACTCTTGCTGATAGCCCCAAAGATCAGGGCTCCCAAGATAATTTCAGAGCCGATTGCAGCTAGTGTGCTGTGCGCTCCAGTGATCGTCTATTTAAGTGGTTATCTATCTATGACTGCAATTTTGGCGAACATTCTGGCAGCACCATTGGTAGCACCGATCACGATTTTAGGTTTTATCGCAGCGCTACTTCCGCCAATTGCACCATTATTGATCTCCATCGCAAAAATTCCAGCAAATCTAATTACCAAAATTGCCTATCTGGCAGCAGAACCGGCAGTCATCCAATTAAGAAGTGGACTGTTACTACTTCTGATTGGGCTTTTATTTTGGATTTTGCGTAGATGGTGGTGGTTGCTCTTGGCCATCATATTAATCTCCACTTTCCTGCAACGATGGCCAAATAACGATTGGCAGATCGTCAATTGCGATGTGGGACAAGGCGATGCTCTGGTGCTAAAAGTCAATTCCAAAGTCAATTCCAGAAGTGCTGTCGTTATAGATGTTGGCCCGGAGCCGGAGTTGATCGATGCATGTCTTAAAGATCTGGGAATAATCGAGATTCCGCTATTGATACTGACTCATGCCCATAAGGACCATGTGGGTGGCGTGCTAGGTGCAACCAGAAAGAGAAAGGTCGGACAGATACTAACTAGCGCGATGCGCGGTCAAATTTTCAATGTAGGAGAGCTAAAGATTGAGATCCTCTGGCCAGAGCGCAACTTTCAAGACCAATCCAACGGATCAATGAGCGCATTGAATGAGAACTTCGCAGTCTCCGGAGAATCAAGCGAGATCAACAATTTAAGTATCGTGGCATTGATCACGGCTCCGGATTACACCTTATTGACTACGGGAGATCTAGAACCAGATGCACAGCAACAGATTCCGGTTGGAAAGGTGAAATTCTTGAAAGTCGCGCACCATGGTTCAAAGTTGCAAGATCCAAAGTTCAATTTAAGTGCTGATCCTGATTTCGCCATTATTAGCGTCGGTAGAGGAAATAGCTACGGTCATCCAGCGGCGACTACTTTGAGCTTATTTAGAAAGGTTTTGCGTACCGACCAATTAGGGTCGATTGCCATCGACCCTAAGAAGTTGAGCATCTCATCTAGTAAGGTCGGCGTATTGGGGTTACCAGTCCTTTGGAGGATAGCTTGAAGGATATCTATCTGATACTTGGAGCTGAAAGTGCTCTGGCAGATCGAGCGCTCTCTAAATTGATCGCGCAATTAAAAGATGAAAGCGCTGAGTTGACCACCTTATTTGGCAGCGAAATCTCAGTCGGAGAAATCTCAGATGCGCTGTCGCCTTCTTTATTCTCTGAACGGCGTGGTCTGATTATCCGTGACCTTCAGGACTTGGATGAGGATGCCAAAATTGAAATCACTAGATACCTAGAGAATATCGACCCTACCCTTACCTTGATTTTGGTTCATAAAGGTGGCGTCAAAGGAAAGGCGTTATTAGAGAGCATCAAAAAAGCAAAACCTGAATTGATCTCATGTGAGCCGCTAAAGAAAGAATCCGAGAAGGAAGAATTTGTCCGGAATCTATTTTTAGATTTAGGTAGAAAGGTATCGCCTGCGGCGATCAATGCATTGGTAAATGCAGCCGGTAACGATTTACGCGAATTAAGCGCTGCAATCTCCCAATTGGCAATGGATACCCCAGCCGGCATCATTGATATCGAAGATGTTGATCGCTATCACCAGGGTCGTATTGAAACTACGGGATTTGATGTTGCAGATCGAGTTATGGAAGGTGATGTGGCTCAAAGTCTCATTACCTTGCGACATGCGATCACGACTGGGACAGATCCAGTGATGATCACTAGCGCGATCGCATCCTCTTTGCGAGGAATTGCTAAGGTTTCAGGAGTAAATCGTGGACAGAGATCCTTCGAATTGGCAGGGGAACTTGGGATGGCGCCATGGCAGATTGATAAGGCGCGTCGACAATTAAGTGGCTGGAGCGCTGCGACCTTAGCTAGTGCAGTCGCGGCGATTGCAAAATGTGATGCAGAGGTAAAAGGTGGTGCAAGCGACCCGATCTATGCATTGGAGAGCGCGATAATCACGATCTGCGCCTGTCGAATGGGCCAGCGCGTAGCGCTATAACGCGAATTTGAACCCCCCATAGGCGCGCTGGTAACCTTTGCGACCTGCCCGCTATAGCGTGGCGAAAAATCAAGGAGATCTAAGTGGCAAACATTAAGTCGCAGATTAAGCGAATTAAGACCAACGAGAAGGCGCGCCAACGTAACAAGGCAGTGACCTCTGGCTTAAAGAGCGCAATCCGTAAATTCCGCGACGCAGTAGCAGCTGGAGATGCCACCAAGGTTCAGACTGAACTTCGTAGCGCTTCCAGACTTCTTGATGTTGCAGTTGCTAAGGGCGTAATTCATCGTAACCAAGCAGCTAACAAGAAGTCAGCAATGGCTAAAGCCGCTGCTAAGAAGTAATCAGTAAATAGTAAGCCGCCATGCCGGCAATTCCTTTAAGCAAGGCTCCACAGCCTGCCTCAACTGACCCCGCTCAGATCCGTAATTTCTGCATCATCGCACATATTGATCATGGCAAATCCACTCTTGCCGATCGGATGCTTCAAATTACGGAAGTCGTGGATCCGCGCCAGATGCGCGCACAGTATTTGGATCGTATGGATATTGAACGCGAACGTGGTATCACCATTAAGTCGCAGGCAGTGCGATTACCTTGGCGCTCGGGTCGAGATGGCAAGGAGTACATCTTGAATATGATCGATACTCCAGGACACGTGGATTTCACGTATGAAGTCTCGCGCTCGCTTGCAGCGTGCGAAGGTGCGATCTTGTTGGTGGATTGTGCGCAAGGTATCGAGGCGCAGACCTTGGCAAACCTTTATCTGGCCATGGAGAACAACCTACGAATAATCCCAGTCCTAAATAAGATCGATTTACCAGCTGCTCAACCTGACAAGTTCGCTGCCGAATTGGCAAAGTTAATTGGTTGCCAACCAGAAGAGGTACTCCGGGTTTCTGGAAAGACAGGTGCTGGCGTAGAAGAGTTATTAGATGAGATTGTCGATCAGATACCTGCACCAGTGGGTGTAAAGGATGCGCCAACTCGAGCGCTGATTTTTGATTCAGTTTATGATGTTTATCGCGGTGTAGTTACTTACATTCGAGTAGTGGATGGAAAACTATCTCCTCGCGATCAAATTCAAATGATCTCAACTGGCGCTCGCCATGAGTTGCTTGAGATAGGTGCAATCTCGCCAGAGCCGATAGCCTCTCAGGGACTTAGCGTTGGCGAAGTGGGTTATCTAATTACTGGCGTTAAAGATGTGCGTCAATCACGCGTTGGAGATACGGTTACGCTTTATCAAAAGCCAGCCAAAGAGCCACTAGCAGGCTATAAAGATCCAAAACCAATGGTCTTTTCCGGTCTCTATCCAATCGATGGTGCAGATTTTCCAATGTTGCGAAAAGCGCTTGATAAATTGCAGTTAAACGATGCCGCATTGGTATATGAACCGGAAAGCTCAGCTGCGCTTGGTTTTGGATTTCGCTGCGGCTTCTTGGGGCTATTGCACATGGAGATCGTGCGCGAGCGATTAGAGCGTGAAGCCGGATTGAACTTGATCTCCACCGCGCCAAACGTGGTCTATGAAGTCACCATGGAAGATGGAAAACAGATCACAGTTACTAACCCCTCCGAGTTTCCAAATGGAAAAGTTGGCGAAGTTTTAGAACCGATTGTTAAAGCAACCGTCTTGGCCCCAAGTGAATTTATTGGAACGATCATGGAGCTTTGTCAGGATCGAAGAGGCACCTTACTTGGGATGGATTACCTATCTGAGGATCGTGTGGAGATTAGATACGACCTGCCGCTTGCCGAGATCGTTTTCGATTTCTTTGATCAGCTCAAATCTCGCACCAAGGGCTATGCCTCTCTAGATTACGAAGATGAAGGGAATCTGGCAGGCAATTTGGTCAAAGTGGATATTTTGCTAAATGGTGAGACCGTAGATGCGTTTAGCTCCATTGTGCATCGCGATAAGGCATATGCATACGGTGTGATGATGACTCAGAAACTTCGAGAATTGATCCCAAGGCAGCAATTTGAAGTTCCAATTCAGGCAGCGATTGGTTCCAAGATCATCGCACGAGAGAATATTCGCGCGATCAGAAAAGATGTTCTTGCAAAGTGCTATGGCGGTGATATCACCAGAAAGCGCAAACTCCTTGAGAAACAGAAGGAGGGCAAGAAGCGCATGAAGATGGTGGGGCGCGTAGAAGTTCCGCAGGAGGCATTCGTGGCCGCGCTTGCAACCGACGCTGACATCGAGAAGGTTAAAGCTGCACGCGATCAGTCGAGCTGCACTCTAATGTCTAATCTCTCGTGTTATGTACATATCCCATATTGCGTAAAGCGATGTGGTTATTGTGATTTCAATACCTACACCCCAAATGAACTCAAAGTAGGCCAAACCTTAGAAGGTGTTTCACAAGGTTTCATAGATTCGCTTATCGCCGAAGTCACTTTCGCAGCTCGTACAAATACCACCACGATTCCCACAATCTTCTTTGGTGGTGGGACGCCATCACTAATGCCTGCAAGGGATTTGGGGCGAGTAATAGATCTATTAAAACAACGGTGGGAGTTTGCTCCTGATATCGAAATCACCATAGAGTGCAATCCAGATACATTGACTTTGCAATCGCTAAAAGATTATCGTGAGATTGGAATTAATCGAATCTCAATGGGGATGCAATCTGCTAATACGCAAGTCTTGAAAGTGTTAGACCGCACGCACAATCCAGAGAATGTGGCAAAATCTGTTGAGAGCGCTCGAAAAGCTGGTTTTGAAAATATCAGCTTGGACTTGATCTATGGCACACCTGGCGAAACTTTGGAGCAATGGCAAGCAACGGTCGATACCGCACTTGCTTACGGTATTGATCATTTGAGCGCATATGCATTGATAGTTGAACCTGGAACCAAATTGGCAGCCCAGATAAAACGTGGCGAGATTTCGAAACCAGATGATGATTTGATGGCGAGTATGTATTTGGCGGTTGATGATGCTGCCAATAAAGCGGGGCTGCAGTGGTATGAACTAAGCAATTGGGGTAGACCAGCTGAACATAATTTGGTTTATTGGCGAAATCAGAATTGGTGGGGGCTAGGCCCTGGAGCGCATTCGCACTTGGATGGTGTTCGTTGGTGGAATGTAAAACACCCAAGCAAATATCAGGACCAATTGGCAAACTTCGAATCGCCGATGCAAGAACGTGAAACTTTGACAATCGAACAGAAGCGCGACGAGAGATTCATGTTACAGATTCGATTGCGCGAGGGACTTTCAATCACGGAACTAAATCCAAGCCAGCTAAAGCTACTGGAGGAATATGGATCCGAAGTGGAGATAGTCGATGAGCGCATGGTTCTGACTGCAAAGGGACGCTTGATCGCTGATCGAATCGTGCGCACCTTGATTATGGCTTAAAATTCGGAGCAATCATGAGTAGACGACTTGAAATCCTAAGAGCGATTGTTGATGAGTATGTCGCTACTCACGAACCTGTCGGTTCGAAGGTATTGGCGGAAAAACATAATTTAGGAGTATCTCCGGCCACAATCAGAAATGAAATGGCGGTATTGGAGGAAGAGGGGCTGATTACCCAGCCACATACTTCGGCGGGACGAATTCCTACAGATTTGGGATATCGAGCATTTGTAGATCAACTTGCGACCGTAAAGCCACTATCTGCTCCAGAACGTAGAGCAATCGAAACATTTCTTGAAGGTGCTTTGGATTTGGATGATGTGGTGATGCGTACGGTCAAACTTCTAGCAGATGTAACTAAACAGGTTGCAGTGGTCCAGTATCCATCACTTGTCAAATCTAAAGTTCGCCACGTGGAATTGGTCTTACTTAATTCCATGCGGGTGATGTTGATATTGATCACCGATACCGGAAGAGTGGAGCAGCGCACTATTGATGTAGCCACAGAGATTGATGAAGATTTTCTCAACAATCTAAGGATCAAGTTAAATAACTCAATCGCAGGCCAGAAACTTCCGGATGTTGCTGATCGTTTAACGACGTTGATGGACTCGATGTCTGCCGTAGATCGTAGAAATATGGCAGTCGTGGTCTCGACATTGATAGAAATGGCCCTCGAAAAACCTGAGGAGAAAGTGGTTTTAGCTGGAACTGCGAACTTAACTCGTTTCCGTGAAGATTTCTCAGTCCAGATCCATCCGATCCTAGAGGCGCTAGAAGAACAGGTGGTGCTTTTGCGCCTACTTGGTGGAGCTAGCAGTGGCTTGCAAGGATTGCAGATAAGAATCGGAAGCGAGCAACAAGATGCAAATCTTCGTGAGACCAGTGTGATCTCCACAAGTTATGGCGAAGTTGGCGCTCTTGGCGTGATCGGCCCGACCCGTATGGACTATGCAAGTTCGATGGCTGCGGTTAGTGCAGTTGCAAATTATGTAAGTCGCTATCTTCAGGAGCAGGCATAAATGGCTGATTTATATGAGACTTTGGGAGTCTCGAGGGATGCCAATGGCGATGAGATAAAGCGTGCCTATCGCAAACTTGCCCGTGAATTACATCCGGATATCAATCCAGATCCACAAGTACAAGAACGTTTCAAAGAGGTTACTGCAGCTTACGATGTATTGAGCGATCCGCAGAAGCGTCAGCAATATGACATGGGCGGAAGTTTCGGCGGAGGCTTCGGTGGTGGATTTGGTTTTAACGACATCATGGATGCCTTCTTCGGTCAGGGTGCAACATCGCGTGGTCCACGCTCAAGGGCGCGTGCCGGCCAGGATGCATTGATCAGAGTTGAAGTTGATTTAGCTGAAGCTTGTTTTGGCACGGAACGCGAGATCACAGTTGAAAGCGCAGTACTCTGTAAAAAATGTGAAGGTAGCGGCTGCCAAGATGCAAGCGCTCCTACAGTTTGTGGAATCTGTAAAGGTCGCGGTGAAACCCAACAAGTTACCCGATCCATCCTTGGACAGGTGATGACTTCTAGACCTTGTGCTGCCTGTCAGGGTTACGGAACCATCATCAATAATCCGTGTCGAGAATGTCACGGAGATGGCCGGGTACGCGCAAGACAAACTATCAACGTGCAGATTCCAGGTGGCGTCGAAACTGGAAATCGAATTCAATTGGCAGGCCGTGGGGAAGTTGGTCCAGGTGGTGGCCCTGCTGGTGATTTATATGTAGAGATCATTCAACGCGAACACGAATATCTGGTTCGTGATGGCGAAACGTTACATCTGGCTTTATCTATTCCATTTACAGCGGCTGCGCTTGGCACTAAAGCACAAATCAAAACTTTAGACGGGGAATCAGAGATCGAAATCAAGTCAGGTACCCAATCAGGAAATAAGATCGCGTTAAGAGGTCTGGGCGTAACCAGATTGCGTGGAACTGGTCGTGGGGATTTGATCGTACACATTGAAGTAGTCACGCCAACCAAATTAAGTCGCGAGCAAGAGGAGTTACTTCGTAAATTTGCAACATTACGTGGCGAGGATTCAGATAGCTCAACAGTCAAAAAAGACGATGGTTCTATCATGGCCAAATTGCGTGGAGCGCTAAAGTTCTGATGTTGCAACTTTTCTTCAGTGATAATTTAACAGACCCAAAGCTAATTGAAGATAATGCTCATCACGCCATGCGCGTCTTGCGAATGGCGGTCGGTGAATATCTATTGCTTTCAGATGGACAAGGGAATTGGGCAAAGT
This sequence comes from Candidatus Nanopelagicaceae bacterium, assembly GCA_046094385.1. GTDB lineage: Bacteria > Actinomycetota > Actinomycetes > Nanopelagicales > Nanopelagicaceae > ZLKRG08. Next base: position 46,720 of record JBJTHJ010000027.1, on the reverse strand, counting down.
GTCAGATTAAGAACCTTTCAAAGAGAGAGGTCGACCTAGAGGTAGTAGAACGTGGTCAAGAACCACCGATGCAAAGTCAGATTTCAGTAGTTCAAGCAATTCCAAAGAGCGAACGCGCAAAAGAGGCGGTCGAATTATTGACGGCATCAGGTGCCTTTGAGATTTTTCCGTGGCAGGCATCAAGATCAATTGGAAGAGATAGTCATAAATGGGAGATTGCAGCGATTGAGGCTGCTAAGCAGAGTCGAAGATTTACCATCCCAAAAGTTCATCAATTGATGGATACCAAGGAAATCATCGCTAGGTTTGCCGATTTTTCACAGATTCTAATTTGCCATGAATCTGCTACTTCACAAATATCAGAGGTGGTAAAGCCAGCCACCAAGACTTTGATTGTGATTGGACCTGAAGGTGGAATTTCAGATGAAGAGTTACATCAATTCCAAGATGCAGGTGGCGCTTTAATTAAGTTGGGCCGACCAGTATTGCGCTCGGCACATGCAGGGCTGGCTGCCGTTAGCGCAGCAAGCGCGCTGATGAAGGTATGGTGAGAACATGGCGTTAGATCCAAATTGCATCTTCTGCAAGATCATCGAAGGAGAGATCCCAGCGGATATCGTGTACAAAGATGAGAATGTGGTGGCTTTCAACGATTTAAATCCCCAAGCGCCGACACATGTACTTTTGGTTCCGACTTTGCATGTTGAGAATGCAGCAGCTTTAGCAGATGCAAGTGCGGTGGTCACAGCATCACTTTTTAAGGCCGCCAAACTCATTGCAACCGATCGACAACTTCCTGGGTATCGCACAGTTTTCAATACTGGAGCAGCAGTTGGGCAATCGGTATTTCACGCTCATTTACACCTCTTGGGTGGGCGCGATTTCACCTGGCCACCGGGTTAGTATTTTTAGATAGAATTACGCTTACATGGAACGAACTCTCATAACGGTCCCGACCGCCATTCCAATGGTCGCACTAGTAGGGCCAACAGATCGAAATTTACGTGAAATAGAAGCGGCTTTTCCCAACACCTCATTAACCGTACGTGGAAATGAGATCGCATTACGTGGTGATGTCGAGGAATGCGATCGGGTGGAGCAATTGATCACCGAATTATTGGTGGTGCTTCGCTCTGGTCAAGATATTAATCCTGAGGTTATCAAACGTTCCATCTCGATGCTCAAATCCAATCCGCAGAAGCATCCCGCTGAAGTTTTATCATTGAACATCGTTAGCAATCGTGGTCGCACCATCCGACCAAAGACTGCAAATCAAAAGTCTTATGTCGAGGCGATCGCTCAGAACACAATCACCTTTGGAATTGGACCAGCCGGAACCGGTAAGACTTATTTGGCAATGGCCAAAGCGGTAGCAGCGCTTCAAGCTCGCGAGATAAATCGAATTATCTTGACCCGCCCAGCGGTAGAAGCTGGCGAACATCTGGGATTTCTGCCAGGCACATTGACTGAGAAAATCGATCCATATTTACGTCCACTTTTTGATGCCTTACATGACATGTTGGATCAAGAAGCGATTCCTAAATTGATGCAAAGTGGTGTAATCGAAGTGGCACCACTTGCTTATATGCGTGGTCGCACGTTGAACGACTCTTTTATAATTTTGGATGAGGCGCAGAACACCACGGCTGAGCAGATGAAGATGTTCTTAACTCGATTGGGATTTGGATCCAAGATGGTGATTACGGGGGATGTAACTCAAGTGGATCTGCCACATGGCAAGAACTCTGGATTGGCCACGATCCGAAAGATCCTAGAAGGAATAGATGACATTGCCTTCATGGATTTAACTGCAGAGGATGTAGTTCGCCATAGATTAATTAGCGATATCGTCAGCGCATATGAGGCATACGATGAGGCGCGAAGCAACTCAGTAACTCAAGCTCGACAAATTAGATGATTGAAGTCGAAAATCGCTCGGGGCAATTGGCCCCGGAAGCCGTAGTACATAAATTACTGACTCACTCCATCAAGGAGCTTGGCCTGCATCCCGATTGCGAATTAACCCTGGCATTCATAGATGATGTGGAGATGGCGCAATTGCATGAAAAATGGATGGAGTTACCAGGAACTACAGATGTCATGAGTTTTCCAATGGATGAGTTAAAGCCAAATGATCCAGCCCCAGGCATTTTGGGGGATATTGTGATCTCTCCGGTAGTTGCGCGCACTCAGGCAGAGCGAGCCGGCCATAGCTTTGAGCATGAAGTGAAGATTCTGGCTGCCCATGGACTTCTACATCTGCTGGGTTATGACCACCAAGAGCCAGAGCAAGAGAGAGTGATGTTTGCACTTCAAGAAGATTTGGTCAGGAGTTCCAACTAAATGACGCTCTTATTAATTGTGTTGCTAGTGGTGTTAGCCGGATATCTAGCTGGTGTGGAGAGTGCATTTAACAACATTTCTCGCGTGGTAGTCGATGAGCTATCAAATAAGCGTGGTGGTGAATTAGTTCGTAAAGTGCATTTTGATCTCCCACGTTATTTGAATGTAGTGCTGTTGGTTAGAAAAGGTGCTGAATTATTCTCGACTGCGCTCTTATATAAATATTTCCTAGAGACCAACAATCCAACCACTGCGCTCTTCTATTCAGTGGGCATCATGATCTTGGTAGCTTACATATTTGTTGGGGTTGGCCCAAGGACCCTTGGAAAACAGAATCCAGGTAGTTGGGCAAGAAGTGGTGCGTTAATCGCCTATGCCTTATCCGTATTTTTGGGGCCGATTACCAGATTGTTAATTGCGATCGGTAATGCGATCACTCCTGGTAAAGGTTATAAATCCGGCCCATTTGCAAACGAAGAAGAGTTACGTGATCTAGTAGATCAAGCACATGAACGTGGGTTGGTGGAAGAGGACGAACACGAGATGATTCACTCGGTCTTTGAACTGGGTGACACGCTTGTCAGAGAGTTAATGGTTCCAAGAACCGAAATGGTATGGATCGAGCGAGATAAGACGTTGCGTCAAGCGCTCTCCTTAGCGCTTAGATCTGGTTATTCAAGAATTCCAGTGGTCGGAGATAGCATCGACCAGATCATTGGAATTGCATATATAAAAGATATGGCAAAGCGCGCACATGATCATCATGATGCCGAGCAGAGCGAGACGGTCGAGCAATTGATGCGACCAGTGGTTTTTGTGCCTGAAATAAAGAGCGCTGCCGAACTTTTGAAAGATATGCAACGTGACCAGATCCATTTAGCGATAGTGGTGGATGAATATGGTGGAACAGCTGGTCTAATCACCATTGAAGATATCATCGAAGAGATTGTCGGAGAGATTGCAGATGAATTCGATGACGAAGAGGAGCAATTTGTCTGGTTATCTGAAGATAAATTGCGAGTGCAAGCAAAGGTACATATTGAGGATGTGGCTTCAGAGATCGAAGTCGAATTAGATCAAGAGTTGATCGAAGATGTCGACACCATCGGCGGTCTGATGGCGAAAGTTTTAGGTCGTGTGCCGATTCCAGGTTCAACCTTTAACTTAGCAGGCTGGAAAGTAACTGCAGAACGACCAATCGGTCGTCGTCGCCGAATAAGTAGCATGATCATGGAACGTCAAGAGAGCGAAGTAGAGTTGTAATTCCCATGCGCATTTTGAGATTTACTCCCAAAGCTGGCAGCCAAGTTGCTAGCGAAAATGGTACTGATCCACTTTTTGGAGTGTTAGAGGATGATTTACAAACCATCGCTTTGATAAATGGTGATCCCATATTCAATGGCATCTCTAAGAATGGAAAATTAACTAAGTTAGAGGATGTCAGATTATTAGCACCAGTGTTACCTCGAAGCAAAGTGGTTTGCGTTGGTAAGAATTACTCTGAGCATGCCAAGGAGATGGGTGGAGAAGTTCCCGCTGAGCCGATAATCTTTTTAAAACCAAATACCTCTGTGGCTGGTCCAAATGATGTGATTAATTGGCCATGGATGTCAGAGCGCATTGATCACGAAGCAGAGTTGGCAGTAGTTATTGGCCGAATTTGCAAAGATGTGCCAAAGGAACGAGCAAAAGAAGTTATCTTTGGTTACACGATTGCAAATGATGTCACCGCCAGAGATCTGCAATCAAGAGATGGTCAGTGGACGAGAGCTAAAGGTTTTGACACATTCTGTCCGATTGGTCCTTGGATCGATACGGATTTCATTCCGGGTAAACAAGAGATCACATGCACTGTAAATGGCGAGGTCAAACAGAGTGCTACATTGAATCAAATGATGTTTGATGTGCCAGAGATCATTCACTTCATCTCCTCAGTGATGACTTTGCTGCCAGGAGATGTGATTCTGACTGGAACGCCAGCTGGAATCGGCCCAATCCCAGAGCATGGCACCGTAACTTGTGCGATTTCAGGTCTCGGTGAGCTAACCAATAAACTCAGCGCCCGTGGCTAACAAAATAGGTAAAGAAATTCGCGTCCGATTCGCACCATCTCCAACCGGAGATCTGCATGTCGGCAATATTCGCACGGCGCTATTTGACTGGGCCTTTGCTCGCCACACCGGTGGAACCTTCATCTTTCGCATTGAAGATACTGACAAAGAACGCGTTACTGATGAATATATTCAACGTGCAATCGATACCTTGAAGTGGTTGGGGTTAAATTGGGATGAAGGACCTGAAGTTGGCGGTCCCAATGGCCCATATTTGCAATCTCAGAGATTAGATATCTATAAAGAGTGGGCCGATAAATTCTTGGTAAGTGGCGCCGCATACCATTGCTATTGCAGCGCTGAAGACTTAGAAGCAGAGCGTGAACGCCAACGAGCGGCAAATGTGGCACCTGGATATGGCGGAACTTGTCGAGATCTAACTGCTGATCAAGTTGCCAAATTTCAAAGTGAAGGGCGAAAGCCAGTTCTTCGTATGCGCATGGATGATGGCAGCACCACATTTGTTGATGAAATTCGCGGAGAGGTCTCCTTTGATCATAAATACGTACCCGACTTTGTTCTGATGAGAGCAGATGGCTCTCCGCTTTATACATTAGCGGTAGCAGTCGATGATGTCTTGATGAAAGTCACCCATGTGCTTCGCGGGGAAGATTTGCTCTCTTCAACCCCTCGGCAAATTCAAGTTTATAAAGCGATGGGCTTAACGCCGGATCAATATCCAACCTTTGCACACCTACCATTTGTGATGGGGCAAGATAATGCCAAACTATCAAAACGAAATGGCGAAGTTTCAATCGCTTGGTATCGCGAACAAGGTTTTTTGCCAGAAGCTATCTGTAATTACTTAGCGCTACTTGGTTGGTCACCAGGAGAAGATCGCGAAGATATAACGATGCAAGAACTGGTTCAACTCTTTGAAGTTCATGATGTGCATTCATCTCCAGCCCGTTTTGATATGAAGAAGTTAGAAGCGATAAACGGCGACAAAATACGAGCTTTGACTCCAGATGCTTTTCTAAGTTGGGCGTTGCCATTCTTGAAGGATTCTGGAGTAATCAATGGAAGTGACGCTGAAATTGCAGTCGTAATGCAAGCGTTGCCAATAATCCAAGAGCGCATCGTTAAGCTAAGCGAAATCCCTGCGATGCTGAAGTTTCTCTTTGTAGATAAATTAGATATTGAAGCTGACTCGAAAGAGAAGATCAAAGATGAACAGAGCAAGTCTGTCTTAAAGCGCGCACTTGAAGTTCTACAGCCGCTCGAAGTTTGGAGCCATGAAAACATCGAAAATGCGCTTAGAACTGCTTTGATTGAGGAGTTAGGGCTAAAGCCGAGAATTGCTTTTGGCGCAGTGCGTATTGCAGCGACCGGAAGCCATATTTCACCACCTCTCTTTGAATCACTTGAGTTGCTTGGCAAAGATGCCTCACTTACGCGCATTAGCGATGCGATTAGTCTTTGATCTAAACGGAAGGTAAACTACGACGGCACTAAAAAACTTCTTTGGGGTATGGGGTAATTGGCAGCCCTGCTGATTCTGGTTCAGTAAGTCTAGGTTCGAGTCCTGGTACCCCAGCGCAGTAGATAACTAAATATTGAAAACTAAAACTCTAGGGCCCCGTCGTCTAGCGGCCTAGGACTCTGGCTTCTCAAGCCAGCTACGAGGGTTCGAATCCCTTCGGGGCTACTGTTGTCTAATGGAAATTAACTCCAGAAATTTAGCGCTGGAATTAGTTCGCGTTACCGAAACGGCTGCAATTGCAGCTTCTCGTTGGGTAGGTCGTGGAGCAAAAGATGATGCTGATCAAGCAGCAGTAGATGCTATGCGCCAAATGATCTCAACGGTTGACATGAGAGGCGTCGTAGTAATTGGTGAAGGCGAGAAAGATTCTGCACCGATGCTTTACAACGGAGAATTAGTTGGAAATGGCACCGGTATGAATTGTGATGTTGCCGTAGACCCAATAGATGGCACTACATTGACTGCTAAAGGTTTGAACAATGCAATTTCGGTTATCGCGTTAGCAGATCGTGGAGCCATGTTTGATGTCTCAGGTGCATTTTATATGAACAAGATTGCATCTGGACCCGAGGCAGCTGGAGTCATAGATATAACTGCTCCAGTCTCAGTGAACATCGAAAAAGTCGCAAAGGCCAAGAGAGTTCCAATTTATGACATTACGGTAGTGCTTTTAGACCGCCCTAGACATAATCAATTGGCTGACGAGATACGTGCAACTGGAGCGAGAATTAAATTTATAACCGATGGTGATGTTGCAGGTGCAGTTTTGGCAGCTAGACCAAATACTGGTGCAGATTTATTGATGGGAATCGGTGGCACCCCTGAAGGCGTTATCGCCGCTTGTGCAATGCGTTGTTTAGGTGGAGAGATACTAGGCCAATTTGCTCCACAATCTGAGTCTGAGCGTGAGATGGCTCAGGAAGCCAAACTAGATCTTTCTCAAGTCTTTACTTCAAAAGACTTAGTAAAAGGAGAGGATATCTTCTTTGCAGCTACTGGTATTACCGATGGAGAATTATTGGATGGAGTTAGATTTACAGAAAAGTGTATGACTTCGCAATCACTCGTAATGCGAGCTAAATCCCATACAATTAGGACGATTTCTAGCGAACATCCACATAGATATTAATTACTTTAATTCGAATTTTTAACTAAATACTCAGATAATTTTGCGGCGGTGGCTACAACTGCAGCAGCATGTAAACGTCCTGGTTGGCGACCCAATCTCTCAATCGGTCCACTGATTCCAACTGCTGCAATTACTTTATTGTTTGGTCCGCGAACTGGGGCCGATACCGAAGCTACTCCTGCTTCACGCTCGCCAACTGATTGCGCCCATCCACGGCGTCTGACTGCTGCCAAATGCGCTGCGGTAAAACGCGCTTTGCCAAGTGCGCGATGGATCTTCTCTGAATCTTCCCAAGCGAGAAGAACTTGAGCTGCCGATCCTGCCTGCATCGTAAGTGCTGCTCCAACTGGCACAGAATCTCTTAAACCCGTTAACCGTTCTGCAACTGCCACACAGACTCTTTGATCGCCTTGGCGCTTATAGAGTTGAGCGCTCTCACCGGTAGCATCACGAAGTGCAGCAAGTGCTGGAGCGCTAGCGGCAAGGAGGCGATCTTCACCAGCTGCCGCTGCCAATTCACCATTTCTCTTACCGAGGATAAAGCGACCAGTTAGATCTCTAGTTACCAAGCGGTGATGTTCTAGGGCTACCGCCAAGCGATGTGCGGTAGGTCGTGCAATTCCGGTTACCGCAACTAATTCAGCGAGTGAGTGTGGACCGCTCTCTAAGGCAGCGAGAATGCTTACGGCTTTATCTAGAACGCCAACTCCGCTATTCTTTCTGTCCACGGCATGAGATTAGCATCTCAAAATGTGGATAGCAAATAATTTGCGAGAGAGGCTTAAAGAGAAAATGGGCAAGACTTTAGCAGAGAAGATTTGGGACGATCACATCGTTCGCCAAAAAGCGGGCGAACCAGATCTGCTCTTTATCGATCTGCATTTGATCCATGAAGTAACAAGTCCGCAAGCTTTTGATGGACTACGACTTTCAGGTCGTCAAGTACATCGCCCAGACTTAACTTTGGCTACAGAAGATCACAATGTGCCAACGCTTGATATCGATAAGCCAATCGCCGATCCCGTTTCAAAATTACAAGTAGATACCTTACGAAAGAACTGCCAAGAGTTCGGAATTCGAATTCACTCACTTGGCGATATCGAACAGGGAATCGTGCATGTGGTTGGACCACAACTTGGGCTGACTCAGCCTGGTATGACTATCGTCTGTGGAGATTCACATACCTCAACACATGGCGCATTTGGTGCGCTCGCATTTGGAATCGGCACCTCAGAGGTCGAGCATGTATTAGCTACCCAGACTCTGCCCTTGAAACCTTTCAAGACTATGGCTATCAATGTAGAAGGAAATTTGAAAGAGGGCGTTACCGCCAAAGACATAATTTTGGCAGTGATCGCAAAGATCTCAACTGGTGGTGGCCAGGGCTATGTTCTTGAATATCGCGGAGCAGCGATACGTAAGCTATCGATGGAAGCGCGCATGACCATCTGCAATATGTCCATTGAAGCAGGCGCTCGTGCAGGTTTAATCGCACCCGATCAGACCACATTTGATTACATCAAAGGTAAGCCACATGCGCCGACAGAATGGGATGAAGCGCTTGCCTATTGGTCAACTCTTTACACAGATGAGGATGCCAAATTTGATGCAGAAGTCACTTTAAATGCAGATGAACTATCGCCATTTGTTACTTGGGGAACCAATCCAGGTCAAGGTGTGCCGCTAAATGCGGCCGTGCCAAATCCAGCAGAGATGAAAGATGCCGAAGAGCGTGGCGCGGCAGAGCGTGCGCTTGAATATATGGGTCTTCAAGCTGGCACTCCTATGAAAGAAATCAAGGTAGATACCGTCTTTCTAGGCTCCTGCACCAACGGGCGCATTGAAGATTTGCGCGCTGCGGCCGCTATTTTGAAGGGAAAGAAGATCTCAAACTCACTTCGAATGCTGGTAGTACCTGGCTCGGCGCGAGTTCGTTTGCAAGCAGAGTCAGAAGGTTTGGATAAAGTATTTTTAGATGCCGGAGCAGAGTGGCGTAGCGCTGGCTGCTCGATGTGTTTAGGAATGAATCCAGATCAATTGAAACCAGGTGAGCGCAGTGTCTCGACATCAAATAGAAACTTTGAGGGTCGTCAAGGCAAAGGTGGCCGCACGCACTTAGCCTCTCCGCTGGTGGCTGCTGCGACTGCACTAAAGGGAACGTTGGCATCGCCGGCGGATCTATAAGGAGCTATAAAAAAATGGAGAAATTTCTAACTCATACCGGAAGCGCAGTTCCTCTTCGCCGTTCAAATGTCGATACCGATCAGATCATCCCAGCTGTCTATTTAAAGCGAGTGACTCGCTCAGGTTTTGAAGATGGTCTATTTGCAGCATGGCGAAACGATCCCGAGTTTGTTTTAAATAGACCAGAGTTTAAGAATGGAACGATTCTGGTCGCAGGTGTTGATTTTGGCACCGGATCTTCTCGTGAACATGCAGTTTGGGCCTTAAAAAATTATGGATTTAAGGTGGTAATTTCATCGAGATTCGCCGATATCTTCCGTGGAAACTCTGCCAAAGGTGGATTGCTAACTGTGATCTTGCCGCAGAGCGAGGTCGAGAAGTTATGGGAGCAAATTGAGCGCGAACCATCGACCCCAGTGACCGTGGATCTAGAAGCGAGGAGCGTTTCTTACGCCGGCCATCAAGTTGGTTTTGAAATTGATGATTACACACGCTGGAGATTGATGGAGGGCTTAGATGACATCGGTTTGACGATGCAACATCTAGATGAGATCGCAAAATTTGAGGCCAAACGCCCGACTTTTAAGCCTAAAACGCTGCCAGTTAAGTAATTTGCTTAAAACTCTCGACTGATAGTTGAGACTTTTTTCCCTGTTTTTACGAATAAATATTGGGTTTTTCGCGACTTCCCAATAAAAAATTCTTCGCGACACGCTGCAAATAAGCGAAATATAGGGATTTTATCGGCGTAGGTTTTAACTACTTGATGCGAACGCATCATATTTACGCGTAAACAAGAGGAAAGTAAATGAATAAGACCCAATTCATTGCGTCGTTGGCTCCATTTTTCAACGGCAGCAAGAAAGAAGCAGCTTACGCTGTAGATGTCGTATTTGATTCAATTACTCGCAACATCCAAAAGGGTGAAGATGTAACAATCAACGATTTCGGAAAGTTTAAGAAGGTAGATCGCAAGGCACGTAAGGGCCGTAACCCTTTCACCGGCGAGACCATTCAGATTAAGGCAAGCAAGAAGCCACGCTTCCTCCCTGCGAAGGCGCTTAAAGAAGTTATCTCAGGCGATCGCAAGCTAGGTCCAGCTCCAAAGCCAGCTGCAGCGCCAGCTCCAAAGGCTGCGAAGAAGGCTGCTCCTAAGAAGGCCGCCAAGAAGGCCGCTAAGAAGTCTGCTCCTAAGAAGGCCGCTAAGAAGGCTGCAAAGGGCAAGAAGCGCAAGTAATTCAAATAAATTAAAGGGCTACCTGGCAATCAGGTAGCCCTTTAATTTTTCATAAATAGACTTATCACCATGAGGCCGCCAAGAGGTAATCCCCTTGGAAATAACCTTGGATACAAAATCGGCACCAAGATCATGATTCCCATCATGAATGCGATCACCAAACGGAATTGGCAAGATACAAATAAGATTCCAAAGAGCGGAGCTGTAGTTTTTTATAGCAACCATGTCTCATATCTGGATGCGCTAGTACTTGCACATCTGCTTTACAAGAATGGCCGTGCCGTGAGATTCATCGGCAAAGAAGCGGTCTTTAAATTGCCGGTAATTGGTTGGGTATTGCGAAAAGCTGAGCAAATTCCGGTTAAGCGACAGAGCGATAGCGCCGCGGTTGCTTTGGCTGAAGCTATCGCTGCTTTGGATATGGGTCATGCGATTGGTATCTATCCTGAAGGAACTTTGACGCGTGATCCGCAACTTTGGCCGATGACTGGGAAAACTGGCGCAGTGCGTTTAGCGCTTTCGGCCAATGCGCCTCTAGTTCCAGTTGCACAATGGGGAGATCATTTAATTTGGCCGCCATATTCAAAGACGTTAAAGCTCTTTCCTAGGAAATTGGTGACCATGAAAGTTGGCGATCCAGTTGATATCTCTAAGTGGCAGGGAAAGGTAGATGATCCAGCTGCCATGGAAGAGGCAACGGCGCACATCATGAAGGAGCTAACTTTGATGGTGGCTAACCTAAGAGAGCAGAGCCCACCGGATGCGATCCTTGATATTCGAAAGACCGATCTACCTAGGACCGGAAATTTCAAAAGAATCAAAAAAGAAGGCCGAAAATCCAAAGAATAGTTAAGACCAGTAAAATGATGCGATTGAATCAAGGTTGAAAGAAGTTTCAGTAAAGCAATAGAGGGAGGGTGCGCTTGAAGAAAGTTGCGGTTATATGTGGTGGCCGAAGCAGCGAACATGAGATTAGTTGCATCTCCGCATCCGGAATCATCTCCGCAATCGACGGCAGTAAATTTTTGCCTACTTTAATTGGGATCACCAAATCTGGTCGCTGGGTGAGCTTGCCCGTAGATTCTAAATTTGAGATTAAAGATGGGCAGTTGCCGGTAGTACCAGAATCTGCGCCTGCTATTGCGCTAGAAGAGATTGATGCTGATGTCATCTTCTCGATTTTGCACGGGCCATTTGGTGAAGATGGCACCATCCAAGGTCTCTTTGAGATATTAGATAAGCCCTATGTAGGAAGCGGAGTTCTAGCTTCAGCGGTTGCGATGGATAAACACTTTGCAAAAGAGGTTTTCATAAGTCACGGCATAAAAACTGCCCCCGGAGTTGCGATCAAAGAGGGCGAAGCAATTCATGACCATGGTTTTGGCTACCCCTTGTTCGTAAAACCAGCACGCGGGGGATCATCTAGAGGAACCCACAAAGTAAAGAGCGCAGCTGATTTGCAAGCTGCAGTAATAGATGCTTTCAAATATGACCGCAAAGTCATGATTGAGAAAGCGATAACGGGTCGCGAAATTGAATGTGCCGTTTTAGAGAGAGCTGGGAGAATTGAGTGTTCTGTGCCTGGCGAAATCAAGATCGATCCGCGCTTTGAATTCTACGATTTTGAAGCAAAATATTTAGATGGCGCAACCACCGTAGAAGCACCTGCGAAAATCAAACGCATAGCAGATATTCAGAATGCGGCGATTGAGGCTTTTAAATCATTAGGTTGCTCTGGCCTGGCCAGAGTAGATTTCTTCTACACGGCTGATGACGAAATTATTATCAACGAACTAAACACTCTGCCTGGATTTACGCCAACCTCAGTTTTTCCAAGGCTCTGGAAAGAATCAGGGCTTGGCTATACCGAAGTAATAACTGCCTTGCTTGAGACCGCTATGACGCGCACAAATTCAGCTTTAAATTAATCTGGAATTAATCCTGGAATTAGTGAAAATTTCCGGTAACTGGACAAGTTAGCGTCCTAGTTATTCCAGGAACTGCTTGCACTTTTCCTAAGATCACGCGGCCAAAATCCTCCATTGATGGAGCTTCACATCGCATGATGACATCGTAAGGACCGGTTACACCCTCAGCCAAAGTGACTCCAGATATCGCAGAAACTGCTTGAGCCACTGATGAAGCTTTTCCAACCTCGGTTTGAATCAAGATGTATGCCTGAACTGACATCCGCTTGCTCCTTTCTTACCGGTTTACCGAAACCAAATTTATCCCATAAGTTTTCCTCATGGCTAGCCCCAGGAAGCAAAACGATGAGCGTTGGAGCGAATCAGAGTTAATTCTTAACATTTCGGAAATATTTGCCGAGAGCAACTCTGATCTAATTGTGGGAATCGGTGATGATGCCGCAGTTGTGGCTCGCCCGGAAAACTCAGTTGTCGTCACGACTGATATGGCGGTGGAAGATGTGCATTTCAAGCTCACATGGTCTAGCGCCTTTCAAATTGGGCGGAAAGTAGCTGCCGCAAATTTAGCTGACATTTATGCGATGGGTGGGAGTCCTAAATATCTGACGGTGGCCATGGCTGCCACCGGTAACGAAGAGCTGCAATGGATGTTGGATGTCGCCCGAGGAATTGCACATGAGGCTCACATAGTTGGTGCCCAAGTAATAGGTGGGGATCTCTCTAGGTCAGAGAAAATAATTATCTCTATCACCGCAATTGGAGAATGCCAAAATCCAATTCTAAGAAGTGGCGCTAAGGTCGGAGATAAAATTTACATCTCAAGCCTTTCTGGCTGGTCTGCCGCTGGATTATTAGCTTTGCAACAAAATCAAAGAGGAGAGCTATTTGATTTTGCAATCTCAGAGCATCAAGCTCCATCAGTTGATTATGACAATGCTGAGCAGATGGCCCAAAGTGCCAATTCACTCTGCGATGTAAGTGATTCTCTTTTGATTCAAAGTCAACAGCTGGCAGATGCATCTGGTGTGCAGTTGGAGATAGATGCAGAATTATTTGAGAATCACCCTGATTTCATCGCCTTAAACGAAGTTGCGAATGCGCTTAAAGTCTCAGTATTCGATTTGATCTTAAGTGGTGGTGAGGATCATGTCTTCTTAGCTACCGGTGAAGAAATGAGAGGTTTGCAAATCGGCAGAGTACTTGCCGGTAATGGCGTTAGACTGCTCCATGTAGCAAACCCACAAACTGGCTGGCAACATTTTAGAAGATAGTTTTGAGTCATTACGGAGATGGAGGTGGGATGGCACATCTACCTGTAATCATTCAAGGTGGAATGGGAATCGCTGTCTCAAATTGGGAACTGGCAAAGACCGTCTCAATGCAAGGCCAACTCGGCGTGGTTTCAGGAACTGCAATCGATAATGTTTTAGCTCGCCGACTTCAAGATGGCGATATCTCTGGAAATTGTCGACGAGCAATGGCGAATTTTCCAAATCAAGATATCGTGAGTCGAGTACTAGATAAATATTTCATAGTAGGCGGAAAAGCTTCGGATTCTCCATACGTGATGGTGCCAAAGATAACTTTGGAGCAGAAGCGTGATGCGCAAGAGATTTTGATTTTAGCCAACTTCGTTGAGGTATGGCTTGCCAAAGAGGGACATGATGGTTTGGTCGGAATCAACTTCCTTCATAAGATCCAAATGACCACTGCCGCCAGCGTCTTTGGTGCGATGTTGGCCGGAGTTGATTACATAATCATGGGTGCTGGAATTCCACGTGAACTTCCTAAATTAATTAGACAGCTTCAGAGATTGGAAATTGGTTCGGTTCCAGTTGATGTAATTGGGGGTTCATCGGTTCAGACCACCATCAACCCACTCGAGTTCATCCCGGCAGATACCATCATCAAACAACCTAAATTCCTAGCGATTATCTCTGTAGATGTATTGGGTACCTACTTGGCACGCGATGTCGAGACTAGGCCAGATGGATTTATCATCGAACATAATTCCGCAGGCGGACACAATGCGCCACCACGTGGCAAATATGAGTTTGATGCAGATGGTGAGCCGATATATGGAGCCAAAGACATCGCAGACCTTGAGAAGATGAAAAAGATCGGATTGCCATTCTGGCTAGCAGGTACTTATGGCCATCCACTTAAAGTAAAAGCTGCGCTCGAACAAGGTGCCGCAGGTGTTCAAGTCGGAACGTTATTTGCAATCTCTAATCACTCAGGTTTTAGTTCGCGCACCAGGTCACAGTTAATTGAGAAATTAAAGAGTGAGACTCTTGATATCAAGACTGACATCAAGGCTTCACCCACATCATTCCCGATTAAAATTGCAAAACTAGATGGCCATACCTCTACCGAAGAAGGTTTTGCAGCGCGACCCAAACTCTGTGATTTAGGTTATTTGCGCGAACCGGTACTGGCGCAATCTGGTCGAATTCTCTATCGCTGTCCGTCAGAACCAGATGATCAATTCATCAAGAAAGGTGGCGCACCCAGCGAGATTGAAGGTCGCAAATGCCTTTGTAATGGATTGATGGCAAATATCGGATTGCCTCAGACCAGGCGAGATGGATATGTGGAAGCGCCAATTGTTACCTTGGGAAGCGATGTTCAAGGCGCGAAAGAGCTACTTAAAGTTTTTCCTGATGGATATGGAGCAGATAAGGCAGTTGAGTGGTTATTAAGCGCGTGCGACCTTGCCAGCTTTGAGGCAAGAGGTGCAGACGTTTTGGCGGGCTGAGCGGCCATTTAGAAGTACTCGAACTCGCTGAATATTTGGATTCCAACGACGACGAGTCTTAACTTGCGAGTGGGAAACATTGTTTCCGAAGCTTGGGCCTTTGCCGCAGATTTCGCATACTGATGCCACTGCAGTTCTCCTTACCGATTACTAAAGATGCACATTGGATGTACATGGCTTTGCCGTTCTGGCTAGGGGCGAAAGCCTACCGAAAAAGGCACTGTGAGCGAAATCCGCTCCAATTCAGGCGTTACACCATGGATTAGGCCGGTTGCCATAAGAAAATTGGCCGTGGCCCGATTGCAGATTGACCTTGAGACGAAGTTGGTCGATGTAATTGGTGATCGCACTGCCAAGGCAATCGCTTCTGAGTTTGGCTATTTAAATGTTGGTGATCTATTGCACCACTACCCACGCAGATATGTAAAACGAGGGGAGCTGACCAATATCGCAGAACTTCGCGAAGGCGAGGAGGCAACGGTCTTGGCGAAGGTCCACAGCGTGAAGAAGCGACGTGCGCAGAATCGTAAAAGTGTAATTGTCGAAGTGATCATCGAAGATAACCATGGTGTGAAGATGTCGCTTACCTTCTTCAACCAGGCTTGGCGTGAACGAGAGATGCGAATCGGCAGACAAGGTTTATTTGCCGGCAAGATCAGTTCATTTAAAGGGGTAAGACAACTTGCACACCCAGAACTTGAATGGCTGCCAGGAGATAGCGATGTTGAGGATGCCATTGAGGCATTTGCCGATAGGTATCTTCCGATCTATCCAGCAACTGCCAAATTTGCCTCTTGGAAGATTGCCAAAGCAATTGAGATTGTTCTGGATTCTCTCGAAGAGATCTCCGATTTTCTGCCTGATTCGATCAAAAGCCAATATCTATTCATGGATTTAATCGATGCTTTTAACTCAGTACATCGACCAAAAGATTTGGAAATGGCGGAAAGAGCCCTAGAGAGACTGACCTTTGATGAAGCTTATTTGTTGCAACTTACAATGTTGCAGCGAAAACAAGAACTTTCTACGCAAAATGCAATCTCTAGGGTTCCTAAGAGCAATGGGGTACTAAATGACTTCGACCAAAGATTGCCTTTCCAGTTAACACCGGGGCAGGTTGCGGTCTCTGCCGAGATTTTTGAGGATTTAAAGAGCGAACATCCAATGCATCGACTATTACAAGGAGAGGTTGGCTCTGGTAAAACTATCGTGGCCTTGAGAGCTGCCTTAGGTGTGATCGATTCAGATGCGCAGGTTGCGCTTTTGGCACCAACTGAAGTTTTAGCCTCGCAGCATTTTCAAACAATCCAAAGACAATTGGGTGATTTGGCAAGCAATGGACAGTTGGGCGCACCAGATAATGCGATCACAGTCGAATTACTAACTGGTTCCTTGAGTTCAACCGTCAAGCGAGAGATCCACTCTAGATTGCATAATGGCGAGATAGATCTAGTGATTGGTACTCATGCGCTCCTATCGGAAGGGGTAAGTTTTAAGGATCTTGGTTTAGTGATTGTGGATGAACAACATCGATTTGGTGTCGAACAAAGAGACCTACTAAGGGCGAAATCTAAAACTCCACCACATCTATTGGTGATGACTGCAACCCCAATCCCAAGAACAGTCGCAATCACGGTCTTTGGAGATTTAGATATTTCGACTTTAAAAGAGTTGCCACTAGGTCGAAGTCCGATTACCACACATGTAGTCAATTCAGCTATCAAACCGAGCTATCTGGCACGCGCTTGGGAGCGAATTAAAGAGGAGGTTTCAAAAGGCCATCAAGCGTATGTAGTTGCCCCGCGCATCTTTGCATCGGAGACAAAAGAGGATGCAGATATGGAATTTCTCTTCGGCACGGAGAGCAAGCAGATGTCGGCGGTTTCGGATTTGGCACCCGAGCTAGCACTTGGCCCGTTAAAAGGGTTGAGGATTGCGCCGCTTCACGGGCGATTGAGTTCGGAGGAGAAAGATTCGACTATGCAAGCTTTCTCAAATGGAGAAATTGATGTCTTGGTCTCTACAACTGTTATTGAAGTTGGAGTAGATGTTCCAAATGCAACGGTAATGGTGATAATGGATTCTGAGCGATTCGGCATCTCTCAGCTACATCAGTTAAGAGGTCGAATCGGCCGTGGTACATCGCCCGGGCTTTGCCTATTGGTAACTCAAGTTCCTGAGGATTCGCTTGCTTATGAACGACTAAATGCGGTTGCCAATACGCTAGATGGATTTGAACTGGCCAGAATCGATTTGGATCAACGGCGCGAAGGGGATGTACTAGGAAAGAGCCAAAGCGGCGCACGTTCTCACTTAAAGCTATTACGGGTCTTACGTGATGAGGAGATAATCACCAAAGCGCGAAAGTCGGCCGAAGAGACTTTGAGCGTAGGACTAACCGATACTCTTAAATTGGAGATTAAAAAGCTCACCGCACAACAAGAGATTGAATTTCTGGATAAAGGTTAAATGATGCGCATCATCGCAGGAGTAGCCAAAGGTCGGAACCTGGCGAACGTTTCCGGAGCAACTAGGCCAACTTCAGATAGGGCGCGCGAAGCGCTCTTCTCGTCGCTAACTTCAGAATTTGGCGAGTTTGAGAATTTACGATTCTTAGATTTATTTGCAGGTTCGGGTGCAGTTGGATTTGAAGCATTATCACGAGGCGCTGCCACCGTCCATGCTGTTGAAAAAGATGAAGAAGCGGTGAAAACCATTAGAGCTAACCAAGAGATAATTTTGAAAGCCAAACCAGAAGGCGCTTTTAAATTATTTGTCATGAGTTCGCAGAAGTTTCTTGGTAGCTTTATTGAACAAAGTGGTTATGACATCATCTTCATCGATCCGCCATATGAATTTGGTGATCAAGGAATCCGTGAACTCCTAGATGTAATTGTTGAGAAAGAGATTTGCAGAAGTGGTGGGCTAGTAGTCATAGAACGCTCTTCCAAATCACCCGAGATAATTTGGCCAACGCCACTCCGCGCGCTTAGAAGTAAGGAGTATGGGGTAGCCACACTGCATTACGCAGAGATGGGTTAATCTTTCCCCATGGCTCGACGCGCAGTATGTCCTGGTTCATTTGATCCAATTACTTATGGACACATAGATATCATCAAACGTGCTAGCTCACACTTTGATGAGGTAGTGGTGGCTGTTTTCATAAATAGCACCAAGCAGAGTTTGTTCTCAGTCGAGGAACGCATCGAAATGATCAAAGAAACCACTCGAGATCTGCCAAATATTAAAGTTGATTCTTGGAGCGGCCTCACTGTCGAATACTGCAAGCGAAACAATATAGATGTGATCACCAAAGGTTTGCGTGCGGTCTCAGATTTTGATTACGAGTTACAGCAGGCTCAAGTAAATTTACAAGCTGGCATCGACACCATGTTTATGGCCACAGACCCAGCTCATTCGTTCTTATCCTCATCGCTGGTCAAGGAGCTAGCCAAATACAATGGTGATATCTCGACCATGGTTCCAAAATCAGTCCAAGTAGCGTTAGCCAAGAAATTAGCTCATAACTAGTTTACGAAGGAAGCAGGTAGAAAATGGATGCAGTAGAAAAATTAGCCTCTGCCATAAAAATGGTAGAAGAGGCCAGGGGTGTCCCACTATCTGCATCGTGCGTGTTGCATCGCGGAGAGATCTTGGGAGTTTTAGACGAGGCGAAAGATGCGTTTCCCGACACAATTGCTAAGGCAGAGTCAATACTTGCCAATCGTGATCGAGTAATCGAAGAGGGTCGAATGCAAGCCGAGCAGATGGTGGCAATGGCACGCGAAGAGGCATCTCAATTAATCGAACAAACTGCAATCATGCAGCAGGCCAGAGATGAAGCAAAAAATATCCTGTTACAAGCAAGGCAAGAGGCGGCTGAACAGCGCCAAGAGATCGAAGAATATATCGATTCACGTCTTGCCACTTTGGAAGTTATTCTCAACAAGACTCAAGAAGCGATCACTCGCGGCCGTGAGCGTTTGGCTGGAGGCACAGATAACGATGTGCTTTCACAATTATCAGATAAGTAATCCCGTCCGATGAGCGTAAAAGCTTTTCGCTTTAACACACACGATTTACCACGTCGTGCCGGAGAGATGAAGCAGTATCAACTGACTATCGATCTGCAAGAACCGATTGGAATCGATGTGATTGCAGTCCCTAAAGGTCCGCTGGAATTGGATTTGAAGCTCGAATCAGTCGCCGAAGGCGTATTGGCCACCGGTGAATTTGAAGTAATCGCGAAAGGTGAATGCATACGCTGTTTGGATCCAGTTGAGATCGAGATAAATAAGAGTTTCCAAGAGTTGTATTCATACAAGCCAAATCCAGATCTAAGCGAGGAAGAGCAGGCTGACCAATTATTAATGGATGGCGATTACATTGATTTAGAACTTCCGATTCGAGATGGAATTGTTCTATCTTTACCAATCAATCCAGTTTGTACTGATGAGTGTGAAGGGCTTTGCCCTGAGTGTGGCCTCAAGTGGAGCGAGCTACCAATGGACCACGCTCATGAACAGGTCGATCCGCGCTGGTCGGGGCTAAAGGGGCTATTTGACCTTGATAAATAACCCGATTTCACTAATTAACTCGATTAGGCGATAATTTGGCAAGGTTTGAAGCAGGATCAATCAAGGAGTAGAGAAGTGCCAGTACCAAAGCGAAAGATGTCACGTTCGAAGACACGTTCACGTCGTAGCCAATGGAAGACCACTGCTGCTGCGATCTCCACCTGCGCACAGTGCCAACAGCCGAAGCTTCAGCACACCACTTGCCCTACCTGCGGAACTTATAACCGCCGCCAAGTCGTAGAGGTTTAATTTCATGTTCGCGCAACTTACGGCGCGACTTGGCTTAGAGGTAAAGCCAGAGCTACTTCAATTAGCTTTTACTCATCGGTCGTTTGCTTATGAAAATGGTTTGACCGAAACCAATGAGCGGCTGGAGTTCTTAGGTGACTCGGTACTTGGATTAGTCGTTACCGAAGAGCTGTACACAAGGTATCCAGATTTGGATGAATCGAGATTATCTCCACTTAGATCCGGAATCGTGAATATGCGTGCGTTGGCTGATATCGCCAGATCATTGGAGATAGGTCAGTACATTCGAATTGGAAAAGGTGAAGAGCTAACTGGTGGGCGGGATAAGAATTCACTTCTGGCAGATTCCTTGGAAGCGTTAATCGGAGCAATCTATTTAAGTCATGGGTTCTCCGAGAGCCAAAGAGTGGTTCGCGCTTTGATAAACGAAACTTTAGAAAATGCGATGTCTAAAGGAGCGGGACTTGATGGAAAGACTGCGCTGCAAGAGTTAGCGGCAGCTCGAAAGTTAACCGCTCCGGAGTATCAGGTCACCGAATCTGGGCCAGATCACGACAAGACCTTCGTTGCTATCGCAATTGTTGGTGGCGAGGACATTGCAACTGGTGAAGGCAAGAGCAAACGTGAAGCAGAGCAGATCGCGGCACGAATAGCATTTGAGAAATTAACTGCCAATCCCGAATAGAATCAAATGCCGGAGTTACCAGAGGTAGAGACTGTTAGGTCAGGTCTTGAGAAGCATGTAATCGGCAAAACCATAGTCTCCACAAGGCAATTGCACCCAAGGGCCTTAAGGGCCGATTCGCTAAACACTTTGAGAATTTTCAAAGACGCCACAATCAAGGCGGTAAAACGGCGTGGTAAGTTCATGTGGTTCGAATTTAATCGCCCCGAAGTTTTAGTGGCACATCTTGGAATGAGTGGCCAGTTCAAAATTCAAAAGATTGGAAGTCCGAGCGAGAGCCATCTACGAGCAAATTTCACGCTTTCTAATGGTCGCGAGATGCGCTTTATAGATCAACGAACCTTTGGTTGGTTGGCAGTTGATTTACTGGATGGCAAAATTCCTAACTTGGTCTCGCATATCGCCAGGGATCCCTTTGATTCGGATTTTGATAAACGTTCAGTGGTCAAACAAATCTCGTCTAAGCGAGGTCAAATCAAGAAAGTAATCCTCGACCAAGAAGTTATTAGTGGAATTGGTAATATCTATGCAGACGAGGCGCTTTGGAGAGCTCGAATTCATCCAGAGACAATCGCATCTGATTTGAGTGCCACTCAAATATTAAATTTAATCACAGCAGCTACCAAGATCATGGAGCGAGCGTTGGCAGCGGGCGGGACCTCCTTTGATGAGCTATATATCAATGTAAATGGCGAGAGTGGATATTTTGAAAGATCTTTGGCCGTTTATGGCCGTGAAGGTGAGCCTTGTCGCAGAACTCCCAGATGTGGCGAGAAAATCATAAGAATTGCCTTCGCTAACCGCTCGTCGCGGCTCTGTCCAGCCTGCCAAACCCGATAGGTTTTCCGCGTGTATTTGAAGAGTCTGACCATCAAGGGCTTTAAGTCCTTTGCCTCTTCAACGACCCTGTTATTAGAGCCAGGTATCACCTGCGTGGTTGGTCCAAATGGCTCCGGTAAGTCCAATGTGGTTGATGCAATCAGTTGGGTAATGGGCGAGCAGGGCGCTAAATCACTGCGCGGTGGCAAGATGGAAGATGTCATCTTCGCTGGAACTTCAGGTCGTGCGCCACTTGGCCGAGCCGAAGTCTCACTCACCATCGACAATTCAGATGGTTCGCTTCCGATTGATTACAGCGAAGTCACAATCTCCAGAATTCTCTTTCGTAACGGACAGAGTGAATATCAAATCAATGGTGAAGGTGTAAGGCTTTTAGATATCCAAGAGTTGCTATCTGATTCCGGAATCGGCCGTGAGATGCATGTGATTGTTGGCCAAGGCCAATTAGATGCGATCTTGATGGCAACCCCTGAAGAGCGCAGAGCTTTTATCGAAGAGGCGGCCGGTGTTCTAAAGCATCGTAAGCGCAAAGAGAAAGCGCTTCGCAAATTAGATTCCATGCAAGCCAATATGGCGCGAGTTCAAGACTTAACCGTAGAGCTACGCAGACAACTAAAACCGCTTGGAAAGCAAGCAGAGGTCGCAAAGAAAGCGGCCACAATCCAAGCTGATTTACGCGATGTGAAGTTACGTTTGTTGGCAGATGACTATATTTCAATGAATAAGTTATTCAGCGCTGAAGTTGCAGATGAGAATGCACTAAGAGAGCGAAGGGCGATTGTCGAAGCGGATTTGGAAGGAGTTCGTTCTCGCGAAGAGGCGCTAGATGCAGCAGCGGCATTTGAAGGTCCACTACTTACCGAGGCGCAAGAGACTTACTATGCACTCACTGGAATTCGTGAGAAATTGCGAGCAGTGGCAGCACTGGCACAGGAGCGCACTAGATTCTTAACTCAGGATTCTGAAATCACATCCGGTAGAGATCCAGAGGCGCTCGATCAAGAAGCATCAACACTAAGAGCCGAGGAACAGCAACTTCGGGTTGGCTTACATGGCAAGCAGGATGAGTTAAATCAAGCAATCAACTCGCTTAGAAATTTAGAGATCGATGTAAAAGCAGAAGAGGATCGCATTGCAGCGATGCTAAGGGCAATTGCAGATCAGCGCGAAGGAACGGCACGCCAAGAAGGCCATATCAAATCTTTGCAAGCTCGTTTAGATGCGATGGCTCAAGAGATCACTCGTTTAACGAAAGCTAGAGATGATGCGAAGACTAGAGCTGAAAATGCGCAGAGCGAGTATGCACAGTTTGAGTTAGAGATTGCGAGTGCAGATAGCGGTGAGATTGGCTTAGATACCCAGTTTGAAAGCGCTAAGACATCCTTAGATAAGGCAAAAGAGGCGCTCTCTAAATTAAATGAGGCCGAGCGTAGCGCGGATCGAAAGCGTAATTCCATAGAATCAAAGTTGGAAGCGCTCAAATTGACTAGCCAAAACAGAGATGGTTCCTCTGCACTCTTGCAGGATTCTCGTGGCGTTCGCCTGCTTGGCTCTCTAGCAACTTTGATTACGGTGCAACCTGGCTATGAATCTGCAGTAGCTGCAGCACTTGGCACTTTGTCAGATTCAATTGTGGTGCAAGATTTAAATACCGCAGTAACTGCGATCAACACTCTTCGTAATCAGAATCTAGGACAAGCAGAACTCTTAGTCTCAAATGGGGCCAAGCTGCCAGGAAGCCAATTACCAGCTGGCTTAACCCCTTTACTTAATTATGTAAGCACAGAGTCAGTATCTGCATTACTCGGTGCAATATTGGCAAATGTGGCGCTAGCAGAGAGCGCTGAAAGCGCAGCTCAAATCTTGGCTTCGCACCAGGATCGTTTCGAATTGATAGTAGTTACTCTAGATGGAGATAGATTTACCAATTCCCAAGTCCGTGGCGGATCCAAGAATCAAAGTTCTTTAATAGAGATTCAATCACTAATGACTGAACTTACTAAGGAACTAGTTGATGCTAACCATGAGTGCGAACGACTAACCTTTGAAATACAAAGTGCGCAACATGGGTTATCAAATCGTCAAAGCGAATATGACTTAGCGCTATCTAGATTAAATGACTCGGATGCGCGCATCTCTGCATTAACCGAACAACTGGCAGTGGCAGGGCAGAACATAAAATCTGCAAAGGCAGAGGTAGAGCGATTGGACATTGCGATCTCAGAAGCCGCCAATGAGCGAGTGGCTGACGAACGTGAATTAGAGATTGCAAAGAGCCAGTTAGGTCAACATGTAGAGATCACAGAACCTGATCATTCGGTAGCTGAAGCGCTTCGAGAGAAACTAACTGTGGTTAGAAGCGCAGAAGTTGAGGCGCGACTTGCAGTTCGCACAGCTGAGGAACGCGTTAACTCGATTGCAGAGCGCGCTTCAAGTTTGGAGGCAGCAGCCCTTGCCGAGCGAGTTGCCAATGAGAATGCGATCAATCGTCGAGCAAATCGAGCTAGAGCAGCGGTGGTATCGCAAGCAATCGGCGAGGCGGCTTACGAGACATTGGTGCATATCGAACGCTCAATCGCAAAGGCTGGTGCAGAACGTTCGCGATTGGAGGAGTCAAAGCAACAGCGCGAAGGTGAGACGCTCGCTGTTCGTTCTCGCAATCGAGAGTTAGCGCAGGAGCTTGAGCAACTTACCTCTAGCGTCCATCGCGATGAGCTAGCTAGAAGTGAGCAACGACTTCGGATTGAAGCGTTAGCTCAAAAAGCGCTTGAAGATTTCGGCGTAGATGTTGAAACTCTGCAGAATGAATATGGACCACATCGCGATGTGCCGACATTTATCGAAACCGATGATGGCCAAATTATCGAAGGCGAACATGTGCCTTATCGTCGCGATCAACAAGAGAAACGTTTGGCTCAAACCGAGAAAGCGCTAAATCTCCTAGGCAAGATAAATCCACTAGCGCTCGAAGAATATAACTCGGTAGAAGAGCGATTAAAATTCCTAACTGAACAATTAGAGGATTTAAAGCGAACCAAGAAAGACCTTCTTGACATCGTCAAAGAGGTAGATGATCGGGTCCAATCAATCTTCATGGAAGCCTACGAAGAGACTGCTAAACACTTCAAGGATATTTTCGAGAGACTCTTCCCAGGCGGTGAAG
Organism: Candidatus Nanopelagicaceae bacterium; assembly: GCA_046094385.1. Classification (GTDB taxonomy): domain Bacteria; phylum Actinomycetota; class Actinomycetes; order Nanopelagicales; family Nanopelagicaceae; genus ZLKRG08. The sequence goes on along the minus strand of JBJTHJ010000027.1, from coordinate 22,033 downwards.
GTCGATTGATATTGACCAATCCAGATGACTTACTAACTACCGGTGTGGATATCGAAGCGCGTCCTCCTGGAAAGCGCATTAAGAGGCTTTCGTTGCTTTCAGGTGGCGAGAAGTCGTTGACCGTGGTGGCGATGTTGGTTGCGATTTTCAAATCTCGCCCAAGTCCTTTCTACATCTTGGATGAGGTTGAAGCCGCACTTGATGATGTAAATCTCCAGAGATTGTTGGGAGTCTTGGAGGATCTACGTACCAACTCACAATTGATCATCATTACCCATCAAAAGCGCACAATGGAAGTTGCTGATGCACTTTACGGAGTTACTATGCGCGGCGATGGAGTCACGGAAGTTATTTCACAGAGACTTCGTGAGTCCGAAACTGCATAACTATAAAGTTGATTAGTAAAAGAATATGGGTCTTTTCAAAAAGTTTGTAGAAAGAGTGCTTGGCTCAAGTGAGGCCAAAGAATCAGATTGGAAAGAGCTAGAAGCAGAGCTTTTAAAATCAGATTTAGGCCGCGAACTTACAGATAGCATCATCAATGGCTCTCGCAAATCGAAGTTAGCTCCAATAGCTGCCCTTACTCAAAGTCTTACCGATGCTCTCTCCATGAAAGATCGCACTACCAAATCCGGAGTGATTTTGATTGTGGGTGTTAATGGCACCGGAAAGACTACTTCGGCTGCCAAGCTTGCAAAGGTACTCCCCGGCAAGAGCGCACTTGCGGCTGCAGATACCTTTAGAGCGGCGGCGGTTGAGCAATTGAAGACTTGGGGCGCCAAGATCGAAGTTCCCGTGATTAGCAATACTGATAGTTCGGATCCGGCTGCAGTGGTCTTTGATGCAACTAAATATTTTTTGGATCACCAGCTAGATAACCTCATAGTCGATACCGCTGGACGTCTACACAATAAGGCAGATTTGATGGCGGAGCTTGCGAAAGTGCGTCGCGTGATAGAAAAGAGTGCGCAAGTTTCAGAGGTCTTGTTGGTAATCGATGCGACCACGGGACAAAATGGTCTGGCGCAAGCCGCAATTTTCACCGAGGCGGTCGAGGTAACTGGAATCATCCTCACCAAGCTCGATGGTTCGGCCCGGGGCGGTATTGCGCTAGCCATTGAGCACAAATTTGATATCCCCGTGAAATGGGTGGGTACCGGAGAATCTGTTAACGATTTCGAAACATTCGATGCCAATGCTTACGTAAAAGGACTGCTCTCTTAACACTTCTGTAACCACCCAAATGAAGGATGCTCCCATCTCAGCGTTGAGCTCTTAATCCTTCAGGGATAGGTGAATACAAATGGATGTGGTTTTAAATAGTGGTGACACTGCTTGGGTATTGGCAAGCAGTGCCTTAGTTCTTTTGATGACGCCTGGTCTTGCATTTTTCTACGGTGGCATGGTCAGAACCAAGAGCGTATTGAACATGATGATGATGTCTTTTATAACCATCGGAATTGTCAGTGTCCTATGGGTCTTTTACGGGTATAACTGGACATTTGGTTACAAAGCCGATTCAGCATTTATTGGGGAATTTGGTTTGAACGGAATCAGCAATCTGGAAACATCTTTTGCAAATAATGGTGGCTTATATCCAATTCCAACTCTAGCCTTTGCAGCCTTTCAATTGATGTTTGCGATCATTACCCCAGCGCTAATTTCAGGAGCAATTGCCGATCGTGCGAAGTTCACAACTTGGGCAGTTTTCGTAGCGCTTTGGGTTAGTTTGGTTTACTTCCCAGTTGCACACTGGGTATTCGATTTTGGCGACAAAATTGGGGAAGAACTCAAAGGTGTGGGCTTGCTCGCAGGAATGGGCGTATTAGATTTCGCCGGTGGAACTGCAGTGCATATTAATGCAGGTGCCGCAGGTCTTGCGCTTGCCTTAGTGCTTGGAAAGCGAATTGGTTGGCGACGTGAGCCGATGCGTCCGCACTCACTTCCATTAGTGCTACTTGGCTCCGGACTACTTTGGTTTGGCTGGTTTGGATTTAATGCCGGTAGCGCACTTGGTGCAAATGGTATTGCGGGGCTTGCGCTGATAAACACCCAAGTTGCAACAGGTGGTGCGCTAATTGGTTGGCTATTGGTTGAAAAGCTACGTGATGGACATCCAACCTCTTTAGGTGCCGCATCAGGTGCAGTTGCAGGATTAGTTGCAATTACGCCTGCTTGTGCGTTTGTCGAGCCGTGGGCAGCGGTAGTCATAGGAATCTTCGCTGGCGCGATCTGTGCGCTTGCAGTTGGCCTTAAATACAAGTTAGGTTTTGATGATTCGCTGGATGTGGTTGGAGTACACCTATTTGGTGGAATCTGGGGATCACTTGCCATCGGACTCTTCGCTACCAAAACAGCAAACGAACTAGGTGGCGATGGGCTATTTAGTGGTGGGGGGACCTCACTTTTAATCACCCAAGCCATAGGAGTTCTAATCGTGATGGTCTACTCATTTGTAGTGACCTTCGTAATCGGTAAAGCGCTTGATAAGACAATCGGATTTCGAGCAGATCGAAATGATGAAGTTTCTGGAATCGATTTCGCAGAACATAGAGAGACCGCATATGAGTCATTGGTAGGAGCAAAGCTATGAAACTAGTAACTGCAATCTTGAAGCCAGGCGCTATGGAATCGGTAAAGAGCGCACTCCAAGAGATTGGTATCAAAGGAATGACCGTCTCTGATGCCTCTGGCTTTGGTCGTCAAATGGGCCACACTGAGGTTTATCGTGGCGCAGAGTATGTCGTTAATTTAATTCCAAAGGTTCGCTTGGAAATCATCGTTGATGATGGTGAAGTGGAGTCGGTATTAAATACGATTGTAAAGAGCGCAAATACCGGCGCTATAGGTGATGGCAAAGTTTGGGTAACTCCAATCGAGGAGATTGTCCGAGTGCGTACAGGCGAAAGAGGCGTTTCCGCAATTTAGCCTTACAATCTCCTTCTTATGTTCGAAGGCCTAACTTCCCGTTTTGGCTCGGCGCTATCAAAGCTCCGAGGCCGCGGGAAGTTATCGCCTTCGGATATAGATGATACTTTTAGCGAAATTCGTGCCGCTTTATTAGATGCAGATGTGGCTCTTGAGGTAGTAGATCAATTCGTAGAGAGCGCACGAAACAAATCTTTGGAGCTATTACCGAGTTTGCAAGCCGGAACCAACCAGGCACAAGCGATTTTTGATCTTATTCATGCTGAGTTGGTGGAAACTTTAGGCGGAGAAGCTCGCCGAATAAGGTTTGCAAAAAATCCACCTACAGTCATCATGTTGGCAGGTCTTCAGGGTGCCGGTAAAACCACTTTGGCTGGAAAATTGGCCAAGTATTTAAAGGAACAAGGTAATACGCCGCTCTTGGTGGCCTCTGATCTACAAAGGCCGAATGCGGTAACGCAATTACAGATAGTTGGTGAGCAAGTATCAATTCCTGTATTTGCACCGGAACCTGGCAATGGTGTTGGCGACCCAGTTAAAGTCGCTAAAGCTGGCTTGGATTTCGCAAGACAGAAGTTACACAACATGGTGATTGTGGATACCGCTGGTCGACTCGGCGTAGATCAAGAGCTTATGAATGAAGCGATTGCCATTCGTGATGCGGTAAAGCCAGATGAGATCTTATTTGTCGTTGACGCGATGATCGGACAGGATGCAGTGCGCACTGCAAATGCCTTTAGTGAGGGCGTGGGCTTTGATGGAGTAGTCCTAACTAAGTTAGATGGCGATGCCAAAGGTGGCGCTGCGCTTTCAATTGCCAAATTAACTGGAAAGCCAATCCTCTTTGCATCAACCGGTGAGAAGTTGAATGAGTTCGATATTTTCTACCCAGAGCGAATGGCTTCTAGGATTCTAGGTTTAGGCGATGTAGCTACCTTGGCAGAGCAAGCTAAGAAAGCTTTGGATGCGCAAACTACCAAGAGGCTGGAAGAGAAGTTTGAGAAAGGCGAGGACTTCACTCTTGAAGATTTTCTAGAACAATTGCAGGGAATCTCCAAGATGGGGTCGATGTCGAAGATTCTCGGCATGATGCCCGGGTTGAACTCTGCACAAGTTAAGAAGCAGATGGCAAATATTGATGACTCTGAAATCACCAAATCCACTGCGATTGTGCAATCAATGACTCCGGCGGAGCGACGCGATCCAAAAATCCTAAATGGTTCACGTCGTGCGCGAATTGCAAAGGGAAGTGGTCGCCAAGTATCAGAGGTGAATAATTTGGTAGATCGCTTTGCACAGGCACAGAAAGCGATGAAGGTCATGCGAAGTGGGGGATCGCTACCTGGAATGCCACCGATACCGGCCATGCCATCTCAATCAAGAACGCCAGTTGTTAATAAGAAAAAGTCTCGTAGTGGAAATCCAGCAAAACGTGCCGCAGAAGAGCGATAGAAATTTAAGAGTCCAAAGAAGCATCTCTAGAAGCCTCTCTGGCCTTTCTGATCTCAATCTCTCTTAAAGCATATTCATTTGTTCTCACATCGTAATTTCTAAACTTCTCCATGGCGGATGCGATAACTGCCACAAAGCCGATACATAGAACTCCACCACCAATTATCGAAGTTCTAAGCGAAGTCAATGCCGCCATGCCACCGGCTCTGGCTTGTCCACCAAGCGGACCCACGAGGTAGGAGATCATCTCTATTCCAGCGAGACGTCCTCTTAGTTCATCAGGAATCGATTGATTCCAGATGAAACCTCGAAACATCGCACTGACCTGATCAAATGCACCTGCCACGATTAGTGAGCCAATTACTAATGGCAGAGAATCAGTGGTTCCAGCAATCACAATTGCGACTCCCCATCCAAGTGCGCCAATCACCACTGCTTTTCCATGTTTTGGATAATTTCTCATCCAACCACTAGATAGAGTGACTATTACTGCGCCGGTGGTAATGGATGAGTAGAAAAGCCCAAGCGCCCAAGGCGCACCAATTGCATCAGCCCAAAATGGAAAGAGCGCAATTGGCATCGCAAGGAACATTGCAGCAAGGTCAACCACGTAGGTTCCAAGCAGATCCTTCCTGCCAACTGCATATCGGATTCCCTCCATGAGACTTTGTATGGTGGGGCTAGTCCGCGTTGTAAGCGGCGGCACCGAATTAATTCTTGATAGTAAGGTCAACGAAACTATAAATGTAGTGCAATCAACAAGATAACCAGCTTGCGCACCATATGAAGCAACAATCAAGCCACCAACTGCTGGTCCAACGATTCCGCCAAATTGCCAACGAAGACTCATGAGTGCAGTGGCGCTCGGCAGATCATTATGGTTAACCAATCGTGGCAATATCGCATCTTGGCTAGGTCGCTTCAAGCCACTTAAAGCAGCGAATACCGCAGCAATCACGAAGATCACAATCACGCTTGGTTCATCACGAAGCGCATTTAGAAAAAGCACTAAAGTCGCAATCAAGGTGCCAAATTCAGTAAACCAGATCATCTTCTTTCGATCTACATGATCTGCAAGTACGCCGCCATATAGTCCAAAAATTACCAGTGGAACGATCTCTACGCTGCCAATCAAGCCGACCATCCAATAGGAATTGGTTAGCTCTTTAATTTGAAAGGGCAGTGCTACCAAAGTAATCATGGTGCCGAAATATGAGAAAAGGCCGGCAGTGAAGATCAATCGAAAATCGCGATATCTGCGAAGCGGTGTCAGATCTATGGCGACGCTCTTCACCTTGCGATTCTAGTGAAGCGTGCTGCCGCTGCCAGTTCCAAATAATGCGCTCTTTTTGGACCGTTAATTCTCGTAAATTCCCCGGATTTGGCTCAGGGACAGAGCTTTGGCAGAATTGGGGGTCTGAGCGCGGCCCCTCTACCCGCGCCGGATGTACAAGTTAGGTCCATTGTCAGTTACTCCAAATCGACAGTGGCTCTGACACCAGAAAATCAATTTTAGGAGCAATACTTTGGCAACAAAGATTCGTTTGATGCGTCTTGGAAAAATCCGTACACCTTATTTTCGAATCGTCGTAATCGATTCCAAGAAGGCGCGTAATGGATTGTCGATCGAAGAGATCGGTCGCTATGCCCCAGGCAACGAGCCATCATTGGTAGAGGTCAATTCAGAGCGCGCACAATATTGGCTAAAGGTTGGCGCACAACCATCAGCAGCCGTTACCAAGTTATTTAAATTAACTGGCGACTGGGCTAAATTCACTGGCGAGGGAAGTACTTCAAGTACGGTTGCGCCACAACCAGCTCGTTTTGATAAGAAGGCAAATTACGAAGATGCCGTAAAGGCAGCCGCTAACGAACCTGCAGAGGGTGCAACCACCGCTAAGCAGAAGGCGCAAGATAAGTTAGCTAAGAAGTCCGAACCGGTGATTGTCGACGAGGTAGCAGAGGTTCCAGCTGAGCCTGTGACAACAGAAGCTGTGTCCGAGCCAACGAGCGCTGAAGCGGTAGCAGAGGTTCCACAGGAATCTGCGACAACAGATGAAACTCCTGAAGAAAAACCAGCTGAGTAATTATGTTGGACGAAGCTTTAGAGCATCTCGTTAAGGGAATTGTAGATAACCCTGATGATGTAGTGGTGAAAGAGAAGACACATCGTCGTGGCACCACGTTGGAAGTTAATGTCAATCCAGAGGACATTCGCAAGGTAATCGGTCGTAATGGTCGTACCGCGAGAGCGTTACGAACTGTGATGAGCGCGCTTGCAGGTCGTTCGGTACGCGTAGATCTCATCGAGGCTGACGAAGTCCGCTAATGCGATTGAACGTTGGGCGCATCGGTCGCGCTCACGGAATCTTAGGTGAAGCGACAATCGAGGTTCGCACTGCTGAACCCGAGCGTCGCTTTGCTATTGGCGCTGAAGTTTTCACTGATGATGGAAAATTAAAGGTAGCAAGTGCGCGAGTACATAACGGCATTTTGCTAATCGGCTTTGAAGGCATCAATGATCGAAATGGCATCGAGAAGCTACGTAATACCTTGCTCTATTCAGAAGTGGATGTAGACGAGCCAGGTGCCAACGAAGATGATTACCATGTCCAACAATTAATTGGCCTGCGTGCGGAACTTGAAGATGGCAGTGAATTTGGGGTAATTACCGAGGTGCTTAATCTGCCAGCACAAGATTGTTTAGCCATTAAAACCAATTCTGGTGAAGTTCTAATCCCGTTTGTGCGCCAGTTGGTGCCAATCGTGGATTTAAAGCAGAAGAAAGTGGTGGTAATACCACCGGTGTTCACATGAAATTAGATTACATATCGATCTTTCCTGAATACTTTCAGAGTTTGAATCTTTCGCTGATTGGCAAAGCCCAAGAAAAATCATTGCTTGAAATTTCAGTTCATGATCTACGAGATCACGCCACCAATGTACATAGGCAAGTTGATGACACTCCTTATGGTGGCGGGGCTGGGATGGTGATGATGCCCGAAGTTTGGGGAGAAGCCATTGATAAGTTAATCACCAAAGATTCCGAACTGATTATCCTCACCCCTGCCGGCAAGCGATTTAATCAACGTATGGCTCTGGAGCTATCTGCTTCACAACATTTGATTTTTGCCTGTGGTCGCTATGAAGGCATAGATGATCGAGTTCGTCAGTATTACGTAAATTGCGGATTCAAAGTTCGCGAAGTCTCAATTGGTGATTACGTTTTAAATGGTGGTGAAGTGGCCGCACTTGCCATCACAGAGGCGATTACTAGATTGATCCCAGGAGTCTTGGGAAATCCCGAATCCATTCAAGAGGAATCACATGTCACTGAAGGTTTCATTGAATATCCCACCTTCACCAAGCCAGCAAACTGGCGAGGCTTGGAGGTACCCGAGGTGCTCTTATCTGGAAATCATGCTGAGATCGCAAAATGGCGTGAGCAAGCAGGCAAGTTGCGAGCAAATCACAATCTTTAAGGTGCTGCCACTTAATTTCTCTAAATTATTAACGTACAAAAGAATAAAATCAAGACCATGCGCGTAATCAATTACGAACAACTCAGAGGCTTGCTTTCTGGATATTCGAATCCACGAATCGTCGCCTCAGGTAACTTTGCGCCACCAAAGACGTTGCTGCAAGCGGCCAATGAATCAATCGAAACATTTAAGTTAAATATGTTAAATGCCCATCCTGGCATTCCAGATCGCGAAGGCATCAGTTACGAGAGTGCGTTTGTTGGCCCTGGAATGCGCTCTCATCCACGACTGAACTACATTCCATCACGACTATCCATGGTTCCAATTCTTTTTCGTGACCATTATCGGCCGGATATCGTCTTCATTCATAGCTCACCGAAGCGCTATGACACCGTTTCATTAGGAGTAGAGGTAAATATCCTGCCAGCTGCTATAGAGGCGGCGCGATCTCGAAATGGAATTGTCATTGCACAAGCAAACAAACAGATGCCGTATACGTATGGCGATGCTCAAGTCTATGAATCCGAAATTGATTACCTAATAGAGGTAGATGAGCCACTCATGGAGAAGGCGGCCACAGAGATCACCGATTTGCAACTTGAAATCGGGGGTCGAATAGCTGCATTAATCGAGAATAATTCAACGCTTCAACTTGGAATTGGTGGTGTTCCAGATGCAGTGCTTGCCTCGCTTAAAGATCGAAAAGAGATGCGGATCTGGACTGAAATGTTTAGCGATGGGGTATTAGAACTTCATAAGGCAGGTGCGCTAGATGAGGATATGCCGCTAAATGCATCTTTTCTCTTTGGAACTCGCGAACTATACGATTGGGTAAATCTAAATCGAAGAATCCGGATGCGTCGAACCGAGGTTTCTAATGATCCTTCGTTGATTGCGCGCCAAGCCAAGATGAATTCCATTAACTCTGCACTCCAAGTAGATCTATACGATCAAGCAAATGCCTCATATGTAAGAGGTGAGATCTACTCAGGATTCGGTGGTTCAACAGATTTCATTGTTGGAGCGCTGCACTCTCGTGGTGGTCAATCCTTTATAGCGCTGCCATCATGGCATCCCAAGGCTAATGTCTCAACGATTATCCCCGAATTAACCACGCCAGTTACATCTTTTCAGCACTCATATGTAGTGACCGAACAGGGCGTGGCCCCTTGCTTTGGCCATCCAACGAGTGAGCAGGCTGCAAATATCATTAAACATGCCGCACATCCAGATGCCAAGTCAGAATTAGAGCGCGCAGCTTACAAAATGAAATTACTCTGAAAGCTCTGGGAGATTCCTAAACCAATCCAAGGCAGTCGGATTGGCCAGCGCATCTCTATTTCTTACTTCGCGTCCATTGATCACATCGGTAACTGCCAGTTCTACTAATTTGTTGGATTTAGTACGTGGCAACTCGGGTGCTATCAAAATCTTATCTGGCACATGTCGTGGGCTGGCATCTTCACGTAGAGATTTCTTGATTCTATTTGCAAGCTCATCATCAAATTTTGCGCCAGGTTTTAGCGTTATAAATAGGATTACCCTCGTATCGTTCTGCCAATCTTGAGATACCGCCATGCTCTCTAGGATCTCAGGGAATGTCTCAACCACTCGGTAGATCTCAGCAGTTCCAATGCGTACGCCACGGGAATTTAGCGTGGCATCACTTCTACCGTAGAGTGTAAATCCACCGGTTGTACCTCTGGCAGCGAAATCACCATGTGTCCAAACCTCAGGGAACCCTGCAAAGTATGCGGATAGATACTTTTGATTCTCATTATCGCCCCAAAAGCCAATTGGTTTGGATGGAAAGGGCGTAGTGCAGACCAACTCTCCCTTTTCGCCATCCTTTGCCTCAACTCCATTTGTATCAAATACTTTGGTAGCCATTCCAAGGCAAGGACCTTGAATCTCTCCGCGATAAACGGGCAAAGTTGGAATCGATGCCACAAAGCAACCACAGATATCGGTACCGCCCGATAATGAGGCTAGGTGTACATCTTCTTTGACGCTTTCATAGATGTAATCAAAGCTCTCTGGGACTAAGACTGAACCTGTTGAACCAATCATTCGGATACTTGAGAGATCGTGAGTGGCTTTCGGAATTAGACCTGATTTCTTGATGCCATCTATATATTTAGCTGAAACTCCAAAAAAATTGATCTGCTCTGATTGGGCGATATCAAATAACCGACTGGCATTGGGATATACCGGTGAACCATCGAATAGCACTATGGTGCTGCCCCGAAGTAGGCACATAAATAGCCAATTCCACATCATCCAGCCGCAGGTAGTGAAGAAGAAAATCTTCTCTCCAGGTTTGATGTCGAATTGATATAGCTGTTCGGCCCCAGCTTTAAGCATGACTCCTGCTGCGCTATGAATTATGCACTTTGGCTTTCCGGTGGTACCGGATGAGAAAAGTACAAATCCAGGGTGATCAAAGGGAAGTGGTTGGTAATCTGGTGCTACTTTCAAGTAAGGCTTGATCCAATTTGAAAATTCAGAGATACCTATTGAATTTTTTAAAGTCGGAAGTAGCTTGATGATCTCAGCTCGTTTTTCAGATAAATCGAAGCTTTTACCACCATATTGATAGTTATCTCCAAGCAGAGCAAGCTTAGGTTCGATCTGCCCAAAGCGATCGGCCACCGCACTTGGTGCAAAATCGGGAGATGCGGTAGAGACGATTGCGCCGATGCTAAGCGCGCCTAATGCAAAGATCATTACCTCTGGAACATTTGGCGCCCAAGCAACTACTCGATCGCCTGCTTCAATTCCAGCAGCCCGCATAGCGGCTGAACAGGCAGCACTTAACTGAATTAATTCGGAGTAAGTGATAGTTTGCTTTGAGCCATCTTCAAGTATCGAAATAATTGCAGTACCTTCGCCATGTTTTAATAGATTCTCAGCGACATTGATCTTGCCTTCAGGGAAAAATTTGGCGTCAATAAATCGAGCGCCAGGTTCGTAGTGATTGCTACCTTTGCTACCAATTAAGCCGAGATCATCCCAAGCTTTAGACCAGAATTCACCGGGATTCTCGATACTCCATTTATGTAGCGACCAATAATCTAAGTTCTTCTCAGTTTGAAGTCTTCCAAGCGCAGTATCTTTCGGATCCTTGGGTTGCCAAAGCGGTTTTTCGGAAGAGATCACTTCTTAGCGATCGCCCTCGCACGCAACTTGTAGTAAGCGCCAGATAGTCCACCTGGTGCGAACATAACTACCAGGATAAAGAGGATGCCAAGAGTTAATGCAGGTTCTGAGATCGGCCCACCGATGATCTTTGGGATATCTTTAAAAACTGATTGTTGGGTTAGATCTTGCATACGGGTCGTTGAAATAGAGTAGAGGATGCCACCTAAAACAGCTCCCCATCTAGTAACTGCGCCACCCAGGATCACCATGAGCAAGAGCGCAATGGTCAATGAAGCTTCAGCAAATCTAGGGGCTGCGCTACCTGAAGCCAGCAACATCACCACTCCTAAAAATCCCGCTAGCGTTCCGGCGATTACAAATGAGAGCAACTTAAATCTCTGTGGATTCAAACCAAGAACCTGAACTCGCTGTTCATTATCACGAAGCGCTGCAAAGACTCGTCCAGCAGAACTTTCAGTCACCCACCAAATAACTAAGTAAACCAAGATCAGTGCAAAGAGCGCAGTCCAATATAAATATTTGGTATTGACCACGCCAATCCAGAATTGTGGAACTCTCTCAGCATTTAGAGCAATTCCGTACTCGCCACCTGTCAATCCAAAGAAATTTCGATTGACCACCACATGTCCGGCTTCACCAAAGGCTAATGTCACCATCGCAAAGGTGATTCCCTTGGTGCGAAGAGAGGCTGCACCAATAAGCGCCGCTAAGAGTGCAGTTATGGCCACCGCTGCCAACATCGCAAGATACCAAGGGAAAACTTCATAATTGATGAAGATGCAAGTCAGATAGATTCCAGATGCGAAGAAGAGCGCATGGCCAAATGAGAGTAGACCGGTAAATCCAAAGAGCAAGTCATATGTCAATGCCAAACCACCGAAGATGAATGCAACAGCTAAAGTCTGTTGTAGTCCGGGCCTTGAGAGTGGATTGTTGCCAAGAAGTGGCGCGATCGCGAGTACAAAGAGCAGTAAAGCTAGTAATGGGCGAGAATATTTCCAACGCAACATTATGCGCTCACCTTACCTAGAAGACCTTGTGGTCGAACCAGCAAGACTCCAGCCAACAGGATAATCACGACGAAATCACCAAGTCCAGTTACATAGTAGTTCGCAAACTGGCGAATTACTCCGATCATCATCGCTGCTATGAAGCTACCAGGCACGCTACCCATTCCACCGATGACCACCACAATAAATCCATAGATCAAATATTGACCGGCAATCAATGGAGAGACGCCATTTGAGTAGATTGCAACCAGCACGCCACCGACTCCTGCTGCAAAACCACCTAAGAAGAAGACGGTGCTAAATGCGCGGCGCACATTGATGCCAAGCGCGGCCACCATATTCCGGTTTTCGACTCCTGCTCTAATTACTAAGCCGATGCGCGTGTATTTAAGTAACGCCCAATTGGCGATCAAAAGTGCAACTGCGGTTGCGATATACAAGAATCGATCTGCCGGGATAATCGCGCCAAATACATTCACACCGGTAAGGAACCAAGCGGGAACTGGGAATTGGATCAAATCATTGCCGAACCAACCACCAAGGAGCGCTCCAACTACTAGCGAAACTCCAACAGTAACTAGCGCTTGGTCGATGTTTCTCTGATACATGCGGGTAATTAGAAGTTGTTCCATGAGTAGGGCAAAGGCACCTGCCCCAAGTCCTCCGATTAGCATCGCAAGCAAGAACTTCGGGGTTGTGATCATGAAACCGAATTTGTTGGCGTACCAAAATCCGAAGAAGGCTCCGATGGATAAGAAGGCACCGTGCGCAAAATTTAGAACATGCATCAATCCATAGATCAATGAGAGACCTGATGCCACCAGGAAGTAGAGCGCACCAAGGCCAATTCCGGTGATCAAAATAAGTATGAAAGCTGACATTACTTACCACCTACTCCTAGCATCTGATGTACCCATTGATGATCATTTAATACCTGCGGCTCTCCCTGGTATACGACCTTGCCCTGATCCATGACAATCACATGTTCTGCAATACGTCTTACTAAAGCCAAATTCTGTTCGACAATCAACATAGTATTCTCGCGGGCGACTTGCGCTAGGGCGTCGGCCACTTCGGTAACCAATTTTGGAGCTAAACCCTTCGTTGGTTCATCGACCAATAAAATCTCATTCTTATTAAGTAAGGCTCGAGCAATTGCAACCATCTGTTGCTGCCCACCAGAGAGTGAACCTGCACGCTGATTTGCGCGAGTATCAAGTTCAGGAAAGAGTGTGTGAACAAATTTATAGGCATCGCCATGATTTTTGCCACGAGCCGCAAGCGCTAAGTTCTCGCGAACTGACAAGGTAGAGAAGATCTCTCGATCCTCAGGGACATATGCTGCGCCAGCCTGTGCAATCTTGTAGGTATCTTCGCCCAGAATCTCTCTGCCATTTAATTGAATTGAACCGGTGCCTGGATATAGACCCATGATCGTCTTCAAAGTTGTGGATTTTCCAACTCCATTTCGACCAAGTAACGCAGTAACTTTTCGGGCCGGGACTTCGAAGGTGACGCCGTGCAAAATGTGCGATTGGTTGATAGTCACATGCAGATCTTTGACAGAAAGCACATTGCTCATAGCGCTTCTCCGATATAAGCCGATTGCACAGTTGGATTATTGATCACATTCTGTGGGGTGTCACAAACCAATAGTTCTCCATAATTTAGAACTGCGATGCGATCTGCCAAGCCCAAGATCACCTCTAAATGATGCTCGACAATCAGAACTGTCTTCTTATGCACCTCTTTTAGGGACTTGATGATCTCAACTAATTCAGGAACATTCTCCACGCTCATGCCAGCCATTGGTTCATCCAACATCACGATATCGCTATTCGAAGCAAGCACAATGGCAATCTCAAGTCTTCGCTTATCTCCGTGGGATAAGGAGCCGGCAATTTGTAGCGCTCTAGGTGCCAAACCAACTTTTGCCAAGCAGTCATGTGCCTTGGCGACCACATCAGAGAATTTATAAGCGTTCTTGCTTAAATTCATGGATTTTCCATTTGCAGCTTGTGCTGCGATACGCACATTCTCAAGGCAAGTTAAATTTGTGAAGACCGAAGATGTTTGAAAAGTGCGAGCCAAGCCTAATTTGGCACGATCATGTGGCGGCAGATTAGTGATATTGGTCTGCCCTAGAAATATCTCGCCCCGAGTTGGATTTCTAACTCCACTTAAAAGATTGAATAGTGAGGTCTTTCCAGCACCATTTGGACCGATTATTCCGAGCGTCTCATTTTGGTTAACTTCAAGTGTGATGCCCTCTAATATCTTGGCTCCACCAATTGTTAACGATAAATCTTTGACATGCAATGCGGAAATCAATCTCTATCTCCAATCGGAACATCGATGTTTCGAGCCTGGCCAAGGGTATAAAAAACCCCGGTCTATTTCTAGTTTTTACTAAAAACAGACCGGGGTCTCTATTTATATAGTTTTATTATGCCGATACGTTGAAAATGGTCTTATCCAACTGCGGTACATATCCCGCTGCTGTCTTTCGAAGTGAGACCAAGAACATAGGCTGGATTAGAACGTGATTGGTTGGGTTGATCTTCATCAAACCCTTCACGCCTGACCATGAGAAGCCCTCAAGGTTGCTGATCATTGTGTCAACATCTTGATCTGTGTTACCACGGAGCGCTTGCACGATCATTCTTGCAGCATCTGCACCGGTGCAGGTGAACAGATCTTGTGCTTTCTTATCACGTGCGAAATCTGAAGCTAATTGGCTAGCTGCAGCTCCCTTTCCAACGCCACCGAAGTAGCTATTGGTCATGATGGCGCGGGTACCTTCAAATAAGGTTCCGTAGATGTTATAGGTAGATGCACCAGCAAGTCCTGTGATTGGACGTTGCTTGGTGAATGCACCTTGAACCTTAAGTGAGGTCAACATCGCACCTGCAGTCAAAGCATTTGACCATGCGATAAAGATGTATGAACCCTTTGCATCAGCTGCTTGCTTTGCAAATGGAGTGAAATCAGAGGTTGAGGTTGGAACCTTGATCTCCTGGAATGTTGCGCCACGTGGACCCATCAAACCGCGAGCTGCTGCGATGTTTGAAGCACCGAATGCGTTATCTTCAACGAAAAGTACAACTTTGCGACCTGAGATTGGCTTGATTCCTGCAAGTGGTGCCAAATCTTGGATCGAGGTATTTCCGGAACGGAATACATACTTGTTAGCAGCATTGGTAATTAAGTCTGACTTTGCAGGGCCAGTAATTAATAGAACTTTATTCTGCTGTGCAAGTGGTGCTAGAGCCAGAGCCACTGTTGATGAAGCAGTACCGACGATGATCTTGGTTCCGTTACCAACCATCTCCTTGAAAGATGCAGTGGCTGAAGTTGGATCGCCAGCATCATCTTTTGTGGTTACCACTAGCTTCTGACCATTAACGGTCATCTTGCCTTGGGTGTAATAGTTCAAGCCCCAGTTAAGACCATCGACATATGCATCACCATATGACTTCAAAGGTCCTGAGGTAGAGGTGATTACACCAATCTTGATTTCTGAAGCAGCCTGAGCTGGCGCCATTGAAGGCGCAATGACTGCAACAGCTGCAAGTGCAACTGTTGCTAGAAGTGAGCGCTTGCTCATTTATTCTCCTTGACTTAGTTTTCTATAGGGCCGGGCCCGACCCTCTTAGCGAGAAGGCTATTGGTTGGAGGCAGGCATTTATATCTAGATTAGGTATCCGTTTTATAACTTTTACCCTGCAAGCCATTGAAATCAACCGGAAAAGAGCGGATTTCTGCCTACTTGAGAGTAAACCAACAGTCCGAAAACAGCTCGAAAAGTAGATGTATCGGACTTAGTAAGGGCAGACTTCTCTACATGTCCACACCAACTGCGAAATTCGAAGTTCCGGTGGCCGGCGGCAATTTGGCGTTATTTCGCTTTGGTACTGGAACCAATGTGCAACCGGTCCTGCTAATCCATGGAGTCACCTCTTCAAATCGCGCCTTTCAATTCTTCGCCGATTCATTGATCGCACGAGGCAAGTCGGTATTTGCAGTTGATCTACGCGGGCGTGGAGATTCAAATTCGTTACCCGGTCCATTTGGAATGGCGCAACATGCTAAAGACTTAGCTGAGGTCATCAAATTTATCGGTGGTAAACCAGATGTAATCGGACATTCAATGGGTGGTTTCGTTACGGCAGCCTTGGTTGGCTTATATCCAGAATTAGTTGGAGATGTGATCTTTGCAGATGGTGGAATTCCACTTGCCTTGCCACCTGGAATGAGCGTAGATCAGATAATGCCGTTGGTTCTTGGTCCAGCACTTGCAAGGCTAGCCATGAATTTTGAGAGCAAAACTGCTTATCGAGATTTTTGGAAATCGCAGCCTGCATTTAACCGTGGCTGGAGCGCTGAATTGGATGAGTATGCTGATTACGATCTCAGAGATGGCAAACCTTCCACCAATCCGAAAGCCGTCGAAGAGGACTCTAGAGATCTATTCGGTGATGATTTAGTCGTCAGATCTCTAAAGAGCCTGCCGAAAGAATCGCTCTTTATAAGAGCGCCTAGGGGATTGCAGAATGAAGAGGGCGGACTTTATCCATTGCCTATAATTGAAGCTACCTTGCCGGATTATCCAAAATTGAAATTGGTGAATTTAGTGGATGTCAATCACTATGACATGTTCTTATCTAAGGCAGGTAGCGAACAGATTGCAAATATCATCTACGGAGAAATCTAGTGAGTAACAAGTGAGAAATCTAGTGAGTAAATATGAGTCTTAGAGGTAGAAGAGCTTTCATTACTGGCTCCTTTCAAGGGATCGGACTTGGTATCGCTACGGAACTTGCAAAGGCCGGAGCCGATATTGTTTTGCACGGTTTAGCCACCGAAGAGGTGATCAAAAGCGCAGAGTCTAAAATCAAGGGTTTTGGCGTCCATGTGGAATCCCACGTATCGGACTTACGAGATAGCCAAGCAACCCAAGCGCTGGTAGCTAAAATATTGGCCAATGGCCCCGTAGATATCCTCTGCAACAATGCCGGCATTCAACATACTGCAGCAACTTCAGAGATGCCGCGTGAGAAATGGGATGACATTATCGCCATAAATCTAGAGTCTTTCTTCGACACCATGCGCTTACTGCTGCCTCAAATGAAAGAGCGTGGTTATGGCCGAGTAATTAACACCGCCTCAGTTCATGGTTTGGTGGCCTCAGTTGCCAAAGCACCTTATGTCTCGGCAAAACATGGCGTGATCGGACTTACCCGAGTTGCAGCTTTGGAGTATGCAGATGCTGGCGATCGCGAAAGTGGTGGCGTGACTGTAAATGCAATCTGTCCAGGCTGGGTGGAGACTGCGCTAATTGAGCCACAGATTCAAGCTCGTGCAGATAAATTCGGTGGAGATAGAGTAAAAGGAATTGCCGATCTCTTATCTGAGAAACAACCTTCAAAGAGATTGGCGACTGCCGAAGATATCGGAGCTTTAGCAGTCTTTCTATGTTCAAAAGCGGCACATAACATCACTGGTGCCGCGATTCCAGTAGATGGTGGTTGGACTTCACAATGAGTAAAAAGACTTTCAAATCAGCGATAGCGGCAGAGAAGCCACTTCAAGTAATCGGTGCCATAAATGCCAACCATGCACTCTTGGCGAAAGCTGCTGGATATCAGGCAATTTACCTAAGTGGCGGTGGTGTGGCTGCAGGATCGCTTGGCCTTCCGGATCTTGGGATCACCACGTTAGATGATGTCTTAACTGATATTCGTCGCATCACAAATGTTTGCGATCTACCGTTGCTAGTAGATATCGACACTGGTTTTGGAACTTCTGCATTTAATATCAATCGCACCATCAAAGAGGTCGAGAAAGCTGGCGCATCGGCAGTACATATTGAGGATCAAGTAGCAGCAAAACGTTGTGGCCATCGGCCAAACAAAGAGATCGTCGGTGTCAATGAGATGGTCGATCGCATCAAAGCGGCTGTAGATGGCAGAAGTAGCTCGGATTTCACAATCATGGCTAGAACCGATGCGCTTGCAAATGAGGGGCTGGATGCGGCGCTTGATCGGGTAAGGCAGTATGTCGCAGCTGGCGCAGACATGATCTTCCCAGAAGCAGTCGAAAATCTAGAGACATATAAGAAATTCCGCGATGCCGCTGGAGTTCCGATACTTGCAAATATCACTGAGTTCGGAAAGACCCCGCTTTTTTCGGTGGCCGAGCTAAGAGGCGTCGATGTGGATATTGTTTTATATCCGCTCTCAGCCTTTAGAGCCATGAACAAGGCAGCGGAATTGGTCTACAAGACCATCCGAAGTGAAGGAACTCAAAAAAATATCATTGCTCATATGCAGACTCGCGACGAGTTATACCAATCAATTGATTATTATCGTTACGAGTCAGAGTTGGATAAGTACCAACAAGGTAAATGAGCGAATTCAAAGCTAAGAAATCAGTTGCGCTCTCTGGGGTGGTTGCAGGCAATACCGCTATCTGCACAGTAGGCCGCAATGGAAATGATTTACATTATCGTGGTTACGACATTGCGGACTTGGCTAGAAATTGCCAATTTGAAGAGGTAGCGCACTTACTAATTTACGGACACCTACCAAATGCAACGGAACTTGCAACTTATAAGGCCAGATTGAAGAATCTACGTGATTTGCCACCACAAGTTAGAAATGTCATCGAACAATTACCTGCCACTACCCATCCGATGGATGTACTTCGAACTGGAGTCTCAGCCCTTGGCACTATAGAACCGGAACATGAAGGTCATAGCGCTATCGGCGCTCAAGCAATCGCAGATAGGTTGATTTCATCGACAAGTTCCATGCTCTGTTATTGGTATCACTACGCAAATATTGGTGTGCGTATTGAATGTTCGACAAATTCAGAGAGCATCGGTGGCCACTTCTTGGAATTGCTACATGGCAAAGTTCCAAGTAAAGAGTGGGAAGATGCCATGCGAATCTCTTTAATCCTCTACGCTGAACATGAATTCAATGCATCTACTTTTACCGCACGTGTGATTGCCGGCACCGGAAGTGATATTTACTCATGTATAACTGGTGGAATCGGTGCGCTGCGTGGGCCAAAACATGGTGGTGCCAACGAGGTGGCTTTGGCGATTCAAGAGCGTTATGCAAGTGCGGATGAGGCTGAAGCCGATATCAAAAGACGCGTAGCAAACAAAGAGGTGGTGATTGGATTTGGACACCCGGTTTATACGATCGGGGACCCTAGAAACCCAATAATTAAAGTGGTCGCGAGGCAGTTAACTTTCGACAATTCTTTGCGGTATGAAATCGCGGAAAGACTTGAGAGCGTGATGTGGGATCAAAAGAAGATGTTCCCGAATCTAGATTGGTTTAGCGCGGTTGCTTATAACGCCTTGAAGATCCCCACCGCTTTCTTCACCCCGATTTTCGTTATCGCAAGAATCACCGGTTGGTCAGCTCATGTGATCGAGCAACGCGAAGACGGAAAGATCATTAGGCCATCAGCAAATTACACCGGCCCTGAAGAGCTAAGTTTTAAACCGATCGAGGAGCGATAGTTGTCAGCGCATGTAACCAAGAACCAGCAACCGTTTGATCAAGAGATCCAAGATATCGTGGATTATGTGCTGAATTATGAGGTCAAATCAGAGATTGCATATAAGACAGCTTGGTCATGTTTATTGGACACTATCGGATGCGGTTTAGAAGCGCTCGAATATCCAGCCTGCACCAAATTACTCGGCCCCCTAGTTCCAGGCACCAAAGTCGAAAAGGGAGTTCGAATTCCTGGCACTAATTACGAATTGGATGTAGTTCAAGGTGCATTCAATATTGGAACTGCGATCAGGTGGTTAGATTTCAATGACACTTGGCTAGCAGCTGAATGGGGCCATCCGAGCGATAACTTGGGTGGGATCTTGGCAGTTGCTGATTGGTTAAATCGCACCGGAGAGAAAGTTATTACGGTCAGGGATGTCTTGACTGCGATGATCAAAGCTCATGAGATTCAAGGTTGTATCGCACTCGAGAATTCATTTAACAAGGTCGGCTTGGATCATGTGATCTTGGTGAAAGTTGCATCAACTGCAGTTGTTTGTCAGATGATGGGCCTTACTCGTGATCAAACTTTGAATGCAGTTTCACTTGCATGGGTCGACGGACAATCACTTCGAACATATCGACATTTTCCAAATGCCGGCTCGCGCAAGTCATGGGCAGCCGGTGATGCTACTTCCAGAGCGGTGCGACTTGCGCTGATGGCCAAAGTCGGAGAGATGGGCTATCCAACAGCGCTTACCGCTAAGACTTGGGGCTTTTATGAGGTCTCATTTAAAGGAAATAGTTTCAAATTCCAAAGAGCTTACGGCAGTTATGTTATGGAGAATGTGCTCTTTAAGATCTCATTTCCTGCTGAGTTCCACTCACAAACCGCATGCGAGGCAGCTTTCAAGTTACATGATTGGATGCAGGCAAACGGAAAAAGCAGTGATTCAATCAAAAAAGTTACCATCAGAACGCATGAAGCTTGTATTCGAATTATCGATAAACAGGGTCCATTAAATAACCCAGCCGATCGCGATCATTGCGTTCAATACATGGTGGCAGTTCCGTTGATCTTCGGACGCTTGACTGCTAAAGACTATGAAGACGAAGTCGCAGCCGATCCCCGCATCGATCTCTTGCGCGAGAAAATCGTCTGTGTGGAGGATCCATCCTTTACCGCTGACTATTTTGATCCTGAAAAACGGAGCATCGCCAATGCGCTAACCATCGAATTCGAAGATGGAACTAGAAGCGATGAGATTGTGGTGGAGTATCCAGTTGGACATCGCCGTCGACGCGAAGAAGGTTTGCCATTATTGATTGCAAAATATAAAACGAATCTACGAAGAGTATTTAGCGAGGAAAAAGCGAGCGAAATCGAAAAGATTTCGCTGGACATTGACCGCCTGCTGACGATGAAAGCAGACGATTTCGTATCGTTATTTGTTAAATCTTAATAAACTGCTGCTATGGCATTCGGAATCTTATCCATAGTATTTACTTTAGCTGTTCTTTATTTTGCAATCATTGGAGTACAAGCAACGGTAGTTAAATACCGCCAAGAACATGCAATAGAAGTGATTCGAGACCTGCTTAAATACTTGATTCTCTTCGTCGCAGTCGTTCTTACATGTCTAGGTTTAGCAGGTCTATTGGGCCTAGCGCTTGATCCAAAGAACGTTGATTACGGAGGAAAGGTGGATGCCGCTCGCTGGCTGGCATTCTTAGTCGTTGGAATTCCAGTAGTTGCCGTGATTTCAAACTGGATTAGAAATAGTTTTAGAAAAGAGCCAGATGAGCGAAATAGCCCGGCCTGGCAGATCTATCTCTTTGCAGCCACAACCAGCCCGTTATTAATCTGGTTTGTGCCATTGGTAGATGCGCTCAAATGGTTTTCGGATCAGGATTATCGTCCGCGCCAAATAGCGCAAGCCATCATCGCATTTGCAGTCTGGGTGATACACCTGAATTTGATCAAAGCGCATACTTCGATCATTTCAAATGCTCATCGTTTTGCCGGTCTCTCCACGGGAATGATTTCGGCCGCAGTAGCTTCAATAAGCGCGATAGCTTTTGGAATCTCTAAGTGGATGGATATCGCAACTGGAAAATATGAATTCCAAGAGGCCGTGATCCTATTTGTGGTGGCAGCGCCATTGGTCCTCTTCTATTGGGGATCGCTAAATGAAAAGGGCAGTGGAGCTGAGATTCGTATCTATCGGACCTTTGTCGGCAAGGCAGTTCCGACCTTCTTCTGGGCAATAGCTGCAATCTTTGCTCTAGGTTCAACTTTGAATTGGTTCTTTGGGGAACATATAAATGATGCGCCTCGCTATTTCACGGAAGTACCACAGCAACTGGCAACGGTGATCGTGCTTGCGCCGATGACTTTGTTCTTCCGTAGGTTGGTCTCAAATTACGAAAGAGACGATATTTCAAGGCTATTTCAATATCTGGTAGCGGGTAGCGCGCTAAT
>JBJTHJ010000026.1:0-8479 GCA_046094385.1 Candidatus Nanopelagicaceae bacterium | reverse complement strand
CATTAGCGCCACACCATGGCCAAAATAGATCGCTAGCATTGCCACGACGCTCAGAGTCAGCAATCTGATTGACGCTATTTAACTCAAGCTCAAAGGGCATTTCTGAATTCTAACTCAAACTTTAACTCGAATTTAAAGTTTCACTGCAAGGTTTTAAAAGATTTAGAAGTGGTAAGTAAATCTTGAGTTAAACCAGATTAATCTAGATTAATCCAGGTTAATCCAGGAAGAAGTCCTTGATCAAATCCCTTGTGCCAGGAATGACCGAGTATTGTTCAAAATCAGTTACCCCTTCTGCTCGAAGCACCTCTTCATCTACGAAGAAATTTCCAGTCGTGGTTTTGGAGTCACGATTTAAAATCACATAGGCGGCATCTGCCATGATCTCTGGAGTGCGACAGAAATTGGTATCTACCCCGGGGATCATCTGAAGCGCTGCGGTTTTAATGGCAGTTGCAGGCCAGAGCGCATTTACCGCTACTCCATCTCGTCGAAATTCACCGCTCATACCAAGAACGCACATGCTCATTCCATATTTGGACATTGTGTAAGCCACGTGGTTTTTAAACCAACGCTCCTTCATATTAAGTGGTGGTGAGAGCGTCAAGATATGTGGGTTGTTGCCTTTGCGAAGATGCGGGATGGCTGCCTGTGAAGTCAAGAAAGTCCCACGGACATTGACATCAAACATCAAATCAAAACGTTTAGCTGGGGTCTCTTCGGTTCTGGTCAAGTTGATCGCAGAGGCGTTATTTATCAAAATATCCAAGCCACCAAACTTTGCGGCCGCCTCTTCAACGGAAGCTGCAATTGCGTTCTCATCTCGAATGTCTGTCACCATCGGTAGCGCGCTACCACCTGCTGCCTCAATCTCTTTTGCAGCGGTGAATATCGTGCCTGGCAATTTGGGATTGGGATCAGCAGTTTTGGCTGCAATAGCGATCATCGCGCCATCTTTAGCGATTCGTTTCGCGATCTCTAATCCAATACCGCGAGAACCACCCGTAACAAAAACGCGCTTTCCTGCAAGTGACATTACTACTCTCCCTTTTTCTGATTCTTCCGATTCATGAAATTTATGAAAGCGCTCCGAGCCTCATCAGACTGCAAGGCCATGGCAAAGATTTCGAATTCCGCTTTCATCACTGCAGCCACAGAGTCATGGACCTGCGCTTTCATAAGCGCTTTGGTATTAATGACTGCCTGAGGTGGTTGCGCTGCTATTTTCAACGCCAGTTCACGAGCTTTCTCATATGGATCATTAGCTACGTAATTAACTAATCCGATTTGGTGGGCATATTCAGCGTCGAAATTATCACCAATTAGAAATAGCTCGGCCGCTCTTTGATAGCCAACTAGCCGTGGCAAGAGAAATGATGATCCCGCCTCTGGTACCAAGCCCA
Source organism: Candidatus Nanopelagicaceae bacterium (assembly GCA_046094385.1). GTDB lineage: Bacteria > Actinomycetota > Actinomycetes > Nanopelagicales > Nanopelagicaceae > ZLKRG08. Next base: position 7,076 of record JBJTHJ010000026.1, on the reverse strand, counting down.
AAGAGGTAAAGGGCAGCGCAAACTTTGCCTCTTCTGCTGCAACTACTAGATCGCAATGTAAGAGCAGCGTGGTGCCAACTCCAATTGCATTTCCTTTGACTGCTGCGAGCAATGGCTTTGTGAAGTTATGAATGGCCGATAGGAAGGCCGCCACCGTTGAATCCTCTGAAGTAGGCGGATGTTCTAAGAAATCGGTGATGTCATTGCCGGCTGTGAAGTGTGAACCTTCACTGGTCAATATGACGGCGCGGATTCCAAACTCTTGGTCTGCGCTCTTTAACTCTTCGGCCAATTGACCGTACATTGCCCGAGTTAGCGCATTCATCTTCTCAGGGCGATTAAAGGAGATGCTTAAGATTTGGTTCTCCAGAATGGTCAAAATCTCAGCCATGGCGAGCATCTTAGAGGTCAGAAAGGTGAGAAGATAGGAGTACTAACTCAAGCTGCGCGAAGCAACGGAGAGATTCAACGAGCGAGGTTAGATTGTGGCAACCGATATCACTCTTCAATTTAGAGATCTCACGCCATTTGAGAGATTAGTTTTAGAGTTACTCTGCGAAGGCAAATCCAATGCGGCCATCGCCCGCGAAACTGCACACACTGAAAAAGTAGTTGAAAACACAGTTTCCCGAGCTGCCAAAGCCTTTGGCATCAAAAGTGATGGGGATACCAACCTGCGGGTACTTCTTGCACTGGCTTATCGCGCTCATTATGGCGATAAGGCTTGGGAAGAGTTACATCTGCCATGCGAACATTTTGAGATCGGCCCAGATGGCAAAGCTATCTGTAACCGCCATATCTGACTCCTAAATCACATTTCTCTTGGTGCTAGCACTCACCTTTTAGAACATTTCTCAAGGTATCAAGTTCATAATTCAATTGTTCGCAAAAGCGAACATAAATTTGGATTTGATTAAGGAGAGAATCATGAAACGTCGAACATTCGACAAGATTGTCACTGCAATGGGTGCAGGTCTTACCGTCTTCCTATTTGTCGCAGCAGCCCTACTAAATTGGGGTTATTCATTCGCAGATAAGAATGTCACTGAGAACTTAAGCGCTCAGAACATCATGTTCCCAGAGGCCGGAAGTGGCTCACTTGAAGCGCTACCTGCCGAAGATAAAGTTGTGATCGAGAAGTTTGCCGGAATGCAATTGACCACCGGAGAGCAAGCAAAGGCCTATGCCGATCACTACATCGGCTCTCACGTAAAAGGAATTGCCGGAGGCAAGACCTATTCTGAGGTAAGTGGCGCTGCCCTAGCTGCAAATGCGAAAGCACAGGCCAATCCAGCCGATGCCGCGCTAGCTGCAGAAGCAAGCACGCTCATGGGCCAAAGACAATCACTATTTATGGGCGAGACCCTAAAAGGTCTACTCGGATATTCATATGCATTCTGGCAATTAGGTCAGATTGCACAGATTGCAGCGGGAGTTGCATTGGCAGGAGCGATCATCATGTTGCTACTGACCTTTGCAGGCTATCTACACCTTCGTCGCACTGACGACAGCGCGACGATTTAGCCCTCTACTCTCCGTGAGGGATAAGGCAAAAGCCCCGATAGATATCGGGGCTTTTGTTATTTGCAGATTAACTATTAACGCTCAAGCTTTCCTTGGATGAATAGCTCGGTCTTATCTTTAGCAGCTTCATCTGTGTATTGAGTTGGCGGTGTCTTCATGAAGTATGAAGATGGTGAAAGTAGCGGACCACCAATCTTGCGATCTAGACCTAGCTTGGCACAGCGAAGCGCATCAATGATCACGCCGGCAGAGTTCGGTGAATCCCAAACCTCTAGCTTGTATTCGAGGTTTAGTGGCACATCTCCGAATGCGCGGCCTTCCATACGTACATAGGCCCACTTACGATCATCTAGCCATGGAATGTAATCGGATGGACCGATGTGAACGTTCTTATCGCCTAAGTCGTAATCAAGCTGTGAGGTAACTGCGTTGGTCTTTGAAATCTTCTTTGATTCAAGACGGTCGCGCTCCAACATATTTTTAAAGTCCATGTTTCCGCCGACATTTAGCTGATAGGTACGATCTACATGCACACCACGATCCTGGAAGAGTTTGGTCATGATGCGGTGAGTGATTGTTGCGCCTACCTGAGACTTGATGTCATCGCCGACGATTGGTAAACCGGCCTTGGTGAATTTATCGGCCCAAACTGGATCGGAAGCGATAAAAACTGGAAGGGCGTTTACGAAGGCGCAACCGGCATCAATTGCACACTGTGCGTAGAACTTAGCCGCTTCCTCTGAACCAACTGGTAGGTAGCAGATTAGGACATCGACTTCGTTGGCCTTCAATGAAGCTACTACATCAACTTCGGCCGCTTTCGATTCTTCAATGGTCTCTTTGTAGTAGCGACCTAGACCATCAAGGGTCTTGCCACGTTCTACGACCACGCCAGACTTCGGCACATTGCAGAATTTGATGGTGTTATTTTCGGATGCCCAGATGGCATCGCTTAAATCTGAACCAACTTTTTTGGCATCTACGTCATATGCGGCAACGAATTTGACGTTATTGATGTGGTACCCGCCAACAACGGCATGCATCAGACCAGGGATCTCTTGATCGACAGCAGCGTTCTTGTAGTACTCAACGCCTTGCACTAAAGAGTTGGCACAATTACCAACGCCTACAATGGCGACGCGAATGTCACCAGGTGCAGTTTTTATAGTCATTTGTTATACCTTTTCTCTTTCACTCTCTACTTACTCTCAGTTTGAATCAACTCTTCCAACCAAGCGATTTCTCGTTCGGCTGATTCCAGAGAGTGACGTCGCCACTCCTCTAGATACTTATCAAGGCCCATGCCATCGCGCTCCAGTTCAGCGCGTAACAATTCGGCCTTCTCCTTAAGGCGACGGTGGCGTCCCTCAAGAATTCTTATTCGATTGCTAGATGATGTCGCTCCAAAGAATGCAAAGCGCGCTTCAAATACATCGTCATCCCAAGAATTTGGATTAACTGCATCGCTTAATTTTGCGAACTTCTTCTCGCCGGTCTTGGTGATGCTGTAGATGATTCGAGATCTGCGGGTACTTTCATCGAGCCGCTCGGAGATCAGACCGGCTTCCAGCATTCGGCGTAGTTGCGGATAGAGAACTGAGAATGAGAGCGCTCTAAATGGTCCGTAAATCGCACTTAAGCGCTTTCGGATCTCATAGCCATGAAGCGGAGATTGGCTAAGTAGGCCAAGGAGGGTGAACTCCAGGGTCTCAGCTTTGCTACGCATTGGCGCTGCCTTCTCTTCTTTTGGATATCTGTATTCGATATCTGGGCGATCTAGCGGATATATCGATTCGATATATCGGGTCGTAATCTAACCCGATATATCCCGCCTTTGCCAAATCTCTCGCCTCGGCGTGGCGCTACCCGGGTGCTTAAATACCCCAATGGTCATCCCATCACGGCTACTTGAGTACGTGATCGCCGCCTACCTGATCATTCTGGCCCCTGGCCCCTCTGTCTTATTTATCGTCGCTCGGGCTATCTCCTGGGGCAAGAAGATCGCGGTCGCCACTGCCGCCGGAAATGTCAGCGGCTCATTTGTTCTAGCCACATTGACAGCACTTGGCATCGGACCGGTTTTACAGAGAAGTGAGTTGGCCTATATCGCAGTCCAATGGGGCGGCGGCCTATACCTGATCTATCTGGGCTTTGATGCGATTAGAAAACGAGCGGTACATGCAGATGAGATGACTGATTTAACAGGTGGCCGGCCATCTACATTTCGAACTTGGCGAGAGGGTTTTGTAGTCGGCGTCTTAAATCCAAAAGCGATCGTCTTCTTCGCAGCCGTCTGTCCGCAATTTATCGACCGTGATCGCGGACAGGTTACTTGGCAGCTCTGGTTTTTGGGGCTGATCTTCTGCATCATCGCGCTAATTAGCGATAGCAGTTGGGGTTTACTTGCAGGGCAAGCCCGCGAATGGTTGTCATCTGACCGTGGCAGACTTGAGAAGCTACGCTCTGGTGGCGGAGGCGTAATGATTCTCCTTGGAATTCTAATTATCGTACAGGCGGTTACAGCAACATGATCAAACCATCAACTCCTACCCGCTCAACAATTAGGCCATCTGATCTCACCTTTGGATTATCAACTTGTCGAAGATGTCTCTGGGTTTTCTACTGGTTCAAAGTGCAAGCTCCTACTGTGATGCCACTAGTTTCAACTCTGGCTGATCAACAAGAGAAGTTTTTTCAAGGTGCAACTTTGCGAGATATTGATCCCACACTTGGCGATGGCACCATTACCAAATGGGGACAATTTATAAATAGCTCCAAAATCAAGGTAAATGGCGAAGAGACCAGGTGGCGTTTCTACGGAAAATATGATGTTTTGGGCGAGAACTCCGATGGCTCACTTGCGCTCATAGATTGCAAGGTCAGTGACTCTGATCGAGATAGCGCGGCACATTACGCACCGCAATTAGAAGCTTATGCCTTCTCCCTTGAAAATCCCGCAGTCGGAGATGGCCAAAGAGTTGATTCGATGGGGCTTCTAGTCTGGAATCCAGATCACGCCGAGAGTGATGGCTTTAAGATCAGACAAAAATATGTACCGGTCCCCCGCGATACCGTCAGATTTAGCGCACTTGTTGAAGATCTAATTACGATGCTCGAAGGTGATTTGCCAGCAAGCGGAGTTGATTGTCAAACTTGTAAATTCTTAGAGGCCCGTAACTCGCTCTAATCCTCTTCGGAGATCTCGCTCTTTCGTTTCGAGGCATATATATCTACATACTCTTGTCCGGACATGCTCTGGATCTTTCGCATGATCTCATCGGTCACATCGCGCAAGGTATTTAAGTTGGTGGAATCCCCAGTGAAGTACATCGGTTCGCCAAACTCCATGCGCACTCGTTTGATTTTTGGCATCAACTTTCCAGTTGGTTGAATCTCATTGGTATTAAACATCGCAACTGGAATCACTGGCGCACCAGATTCCATGGCTAACCTTGCAATACCGGTACGCCCTTTATATAGCCGACCATCAGGGGAACGCGTACCTTCGGGGTAAATGCCTAAGCAATCCCCTTCCGCCAAAATCTGCAGACCAGTAAGTAGCGCAGCTTCAGAGCGACGACCACCACTTCGATCTACCGGAACTTGGCCAAGTGCGATGAAAGTTAACTTCTGAATGAAACCTTTCAATCCCGGTGAGTTGAAGTACTCTGCCTTTGCAAGATAGGTAACTTTACGTGGCACCACTAGTGGCATAAATATGGAATCGCTAAAAGAGAGATGATTGCTTGCCAAGATACATGGACCGGTTGCCGGTACATGGCGCAAACCTTTAACCTTTGGGCGAAATGCCAACAATAAAATCGGCGTAAGAAATGCACGAAGCGTTCCGTAAGGAAGCTTGCTTGGAATCTCAGCCATAGCGACATTATGCCACTTGGCATGCCACCATAAGCCATGAGCATTAAGTGGGGAATCCTCGGAACAGGCGGGATTGCACGGGAATTTGCGCGAGATATTTTGGATTACACCGAGATGCAGATTGCTGCCGTTGGTTCACGCTCAAAGCTGAAAGCAAACGAATTTGAACTTGCAGTGAGCAAATACGGAAGTTACGAAGAATTAGTAAGTTCAGATGTTGATGCCATCTATGTAGCGACACCACATCAAGCACATTGTGCAAATACCATCCTCGCTCTCAACGCAGGAAAACCAGTACTCTGCGAGAAACCATTTGCAGTAAACGCAAAAGAAGCAATGGCAATGGCAGATTGTGCGAGTAAAAACAACTTACTGTTGATGGAAGCGATGTGGACGCGCTACCTGCCACACATCCAAAAATTGCGTGAATTGTTGCCAGAGCTTGGTGAGATCTATTCAGTAATTGCAGACCACGGACAGGCGCTAACTCATATCCAAAGACTCACCGACCCTAACTATGCCGGTGGCGCGCTTTTAGATCTAGGCATCTATCCAGTCTCGTTTATCCATATGATCCTTGGAGAGCCAGAGCGAATCACGGCTCGCGGTGATGTAATCGGTGGCGTTGATTATCAAAGTAGTGCGATCTTCGAATATCCAAATGGCGCTCATGCTTCATTTACCACCAATCTCAAGGTGAAGGGGCCGACCCTTGCTACAGTCTCTGGAACCAAAGCCAGATTAGAGCTTGAGACCTCCTTCTATCGACCTACCAATATGCGTTTGGTTTATAACGATGGCCACACGGTGGAATTTAAGAATGAATATCGTGGACATGGCCTGCGCGAACAAGCAATTTATTTCGAGAAGATGTTGATTATGGGTAGACGAAGTAGCGAACTATTAACTCTTCCAGAGACAATTTCGATCATGCAATCATTAGATGAGATCAGAAGTCAGATCGGTCTTATATACCCAATGGAAAGCCAATGGAAAGCCAATGGAAAACCAATGGAAAACCAATAGATAACCAGTAGATAACTCTCCAAAAAATTAATTCCTCAACTTCTAGCTAGATCTGCAACGCCAACCAACCCGGCATCATTACCAAGCGTCGCTGGCACGATCTGTGGGAAGGGATGCTTTCCAGAAAACGGCATCTTCCGCTCCATGTTCTCGCGGGTTGGCTTTAATAAGATCTCACCCGCATCCACAACTCCACCGCCAATTACAACAACCGCTGGATCTAAGATCACCGCAAGCGATGCAATCCCTGCACCTAACCATTGTGCAGTCGTGTTGAAAGCCGCAAGTGCGACCACATCACCTGCACGCGCAGCTTGCGTTACATGATGACCTTTTAGCCCATCGATTGTGCCATCTCCAAGTGATAAAAGGTTTCTTGCTAAATCTGGAGTAGCTGCAATTGCTTCACGGACATGGCGCATCAAGCCGCTTCCGGATGCATATTGTTCGAAACATCCACGAGCGCCACAACCACATAAGTGTCCTTCTGGCACCACTCGCATATGTCCAATCTCAGCGGCAACTCCAAATGCACCGCGATGTAATCTGCCATCAACCACAATGCCGCCACCGATTCCGGTACCAACGGTCAACATCAACATCTGCATCTGACCGCGACCGGCTCCGAAGATTGCCTCGCCCCAGGC
>JBJTHJ010000025.1:0-14358 GCA_046094385.1 Candidatus Nanopelagicaceae bacterium | reverse complement strand
GCAATGTTCTCATTAGAAATCGAAGCAGGAGTTAATGGTGATGAGTCCACACCAATACTGCTGGTATCGCCCGCAGTCCAATCTCCCCCGCATGAGCCTTCATAGGTTATGTCGACAGTTACATTTCCTTCGGTTTCTAGTGCGTCATCGACTGCAAAATCCATCGAAGTGTCAGCGGTACCAGTTGTAAAAGTTTCGCCAGCCCAAGAAACTTCAACTGTTACACCTTTTTCATCGTCATAAAAGGAGCAGCGTTGATCAGCCGTTTCTGACGCCGAGAAGAATATTGTTATGTCTTCATCGCTTGCTTCAAGAGTGTAGTCATTACCCACGTACTCCATGTCATCGCCATTAGTCAAAGCAAGAGACTCTGCAAGCCCTGTCACATACCATGAACATGCTGGCAATGTATCGGCTGCTGCAGATGTTGTTGCATCTGTAGATGCATCGCCGCCAACCGAAGTAGACGCAATGCTTGTGTTAATTCCACTAAATCCAAATAAAGCCATGGCAACAGCAGCAAGCCCGATTAAAAGCTGTCTAACTTTTGTAATCATACTCCGAACCCCACATTTTACTTTTCGCCCACAAATCTTGTGAACCCATGGACTCGACTCGACCCCACCCTTGTAGGATACCGCCACATCAATTTGAATTCAATAAACCTTTGGTCTGGCTTCCAGCTACTTGTGTCAGGGGGCGTTTCTGTCAGATTCCGCCATTTAAGCCTTGGGAGTACAAATTGGGCGCAAAAAGTAGGTTCAATTTCATCAAAATTAAAGCGCTTGCGATTTAATCTTAAGTTTCAATCACTCAATAACCCTTCCGCTTACAAGGCGGATGCTCTACCACTGAGCTAGGGAGGCGTTGCGACGCGTAATTATGGCAAAAATCAGTGATTATCTGAAATTGGCCATGCAATCAGGCTCGGATATTTAGCTACACGTCCATCGCCTGATGATTTACCGCGGAGCCTTCTGATGATCCATGGAATCACAAATGTAATTACCCAAAGAGTGCCAATTACTTTTCGCTTTAAGAAACTTTCCTTCTTTGCAGGCGGCAAAGGTTTCTTGTAATTTTCATCGAAAGGTAGGCCCAAATTTTCTAAGACTCCTTGTGCGACGCGATGATGTCCTTCAGCATTCAAATGCAATCTATCAAATGCCAAAAATCTCACATCATTTGGATAGCGACCATCGTTAGCTTCATTAAGGACTGCACCTACTTCAATGGCTAGTTTTCGGACTTGTTCGTTAAAGACTTTGAATCGCTCGTTCCAAATTGCGCCAGTTCTGCTGGTAGCTCTCGCACTCTCTTGGACTGTAAAGAGCATCAACTTTGCTTCGAATCTAGCAAGTTGCGCAGCTAGCTCGCGGACTGCGCTCGCATAAGCCGGAAGCGTGGCCTTGGCATCATAATTTGGCCGGATCACATCATTTGCTCCAGCATGAAAACTAACCAAAGTATTTGGTCTGATTAATTGCAGCGCTGCAGGAACTTGATCGGCCACGACTTGATGGATCAATTTTCCACGCACCGCTAAGTTGGCGTATCTAAAGCCTTCGACTTGCTTGGCCATCTCATCAGCAACTCGATCGGCCCAACCGCGAAAATTGCCGTTTATCACTTCATCGGTCATGCCTTCGGAGAATGAATCTCCAAGCACGATGAAGTTTTGAAATTGGTTCACTTACGCGCCTCATCTACCGCATAAAGTGCGATAGATGTAGCAACGCTGGCATTCAAACTCTCTGTGGTCGAACGCATCGGGATTTTTACTACGAGATCGCACTTTTCACTTGTTAAACGACTTAAGCCTTTTCCTTCGCTGCCAACGATGATCATTATCGGTTCTGTGGCCACCTTCATTTCGCTAATTAATTCAGTGGCTTCGCCATCTAAACCAACTACGAAATATCCCTGCTCCTGAACTTCCTCGATGGCTCGATTTAGGTTGGTAACTTGCGCAACAGGCATCCTGGCAGCTGCACCAGCTGAAGTCTTCCAAGCTGCCGCCGTCATTGCCGCAGAACGGCGTTCTGGAATGATCACACCAGATACGCCAAAGGCTGCTGCAGAGCGGATGATTGCACCCAAGTTTCTGGGATCGGTCACACCATCTAGCGCCACTATTAACCCTGGATGGCCAGCTCTTTGCAGGATCTCTTGTAAAGATGAATATTGATATGGCTTGATTGCAAGTGCGATGCCTTGCGAGTTCATAGAGATCTTCTCGACATCAGCGCGATGCACTTCGCGAATTGGTAACGACTTCTTGAGTGCAATTTTCAACGACTCTTCGATGCGGTCATCGATATCAATTGACCTTGCAATGATTAGTTCAGTTGATGGCACATCTGCTCGTAGCGCTTCAAGGACTGCGTTACGTCCTGCTACTAATTCTCCGTGAAATGAGAAGTTGCTACGCTCTCTGGAGCGAGTTGTTTTCTCTCGTGAATCTTTGGCAGCGCCACTTCTGCTGCTCTTTGGTCTAGCAGCTTTACGTTTTGCGGCTGCGTGATAAGGACGATCCTCTGCCTTTGGAGTTGGTCCTTTGCCAGTTAAACGCTTCTTATTGTTGCCACCGGTACCTTTAGATGGCCCTTTACGACTTTTGCGCACCGCGCCACGACGGGAAGAGTTACCAGCCATATTTAATTCTGCTCTTTTCTATTACTGAAACTCCAGCGCTGACCTTGCGCAGTATCTTCAATGGTAATACCAAGTTCTGCCAATCCGTCACGGATGGCATCTGAGCTTGCAAAATCCTTGCGATCACGCGCTGCTTGGCGCTGCGCTAGCGCTAATTTAATTACACCATCTAATGCTTCTGTTAGTTCTTGAGCTCCAGATGCAAAAGCGCTATCAAATGGGTCGCAACCTAAGATATCGAGCGCACCACGAATTTCCGCGGCAGCTGCCTTTACTTCACTTGAATTATTCGCAGTAATCGCAGAATTACCACGACGTAGCGCATCTGAGATATGCGCAAGCACCTGCGGAACCGCCAAATCATCATCAAAGGCAGCACGTATTGGATCTGAGATGGCTCCTTGATACTCACCGACCAGCTCTTTGGCGCGAGCCAAGAAATTCTCGATGCGCTGGAAATTAGTTGCAGCTTCCTGCAAAGCTTCCGGTGAGAATTCCAACATCGAACGATAATGCGCACTTCCAAGATAGAAACGAAGTTCGATACCGCGAACTTGTTTTACCAGTTCTCGAACTTGCATGGTGTTACCCAAAGACTTTGACATCTTCTCACCCGACTGTGTGACCCAGGCATTGTGCATCCAAAGATTTGCAAACTTGTAGCCAGCGGCTTCAGATTGCGCAATCTCATTCTCGTGATGCGGGAAAATCAAATCAAGTCCACCGCCATGGATATCGAAAGCTTCACCTAAATATGCATGAGCCATTGCCGAACATTCCAAGTGCCAACCAGGTCGGCCTGCACCCCATGGCGTTGGCCACGATGGTTCACCGTTCTTCGCCGCTTTCCAAAGCGCAAAATCACGCACATCACGTTTATGTTTGTCATCAGCATCGCCAGCTGGCAGTAAGTCATCCAACTTCTGTCTTGAGAGCGTTAAGTATGAACTTAATTTACGAACCTCTAGATAAACATCGCCATTACCTGGTGCATAAGCAGCGCCTTTTTCGATCAAAGTTTGCATCAGCTGGATCATCTGCGTGATGTGGCCAGTTGCCCGAGGCTCATACGTAGGCGGCAGCACATTTAAAACTTGATAGGCATGGGCGAATTCACGCTCATATTTCTGCGCCAGCGCCCACCAGGGCATATTTTCAACGCCAGCTTTTTCCAAGATCTTGTCATCGATATCGGTTACGTTGCGGATAAAAGTTACTTCGTAACCAGTTGCGCTTAGCCAGCGACGCAAAATATCAAAGTTGATTCCGCTTCGGACATGGCCGATATGTGGAAATGACTGCACCGTTGCACCACAAACATAAATGCCGACCTTGCCATTTACTAATGGTTTGAATTCGGAAGTTTCGCGGGTGCGGGTGTTATATAACTTCATGGCAATTGCACCAATGCATTTGCAATCACAAAGACCCCTTCACCACGACCAGTAAAGCCCATGGTATCGGTTGTGCTTGCACCAATGGTGACAGGTGCGCCTAGAGCCTCTGACAAAACTGACTCTGCCTCTGATCGACGCTTGGAGATTTTTGGATTATTTCCAACAATCTGGATGGAGACATTGCTGATAGATATTGATTTGCCTTCAATTAGCTTACGTAAATGTTGGATCATCGATAACCCAGATGCACCTTGCCATTCAGGCTTATCGATACCAAAGACCTGGCCGACATCACCCATTCCTGCAGCTGAAAGCACCGCATCGCATAGAGCATGAACTGCGGCATCGCCATCAGAGTGGCCTTCAAGTCGATTGCTCTCTGGCCAGATCAAACCAGCCAATGCGCATGGACCACTATCGGCAAACTTATGTGCATCAACGCCAACGCCAACTCGAAAATTAATGATCGCTACTTTCGACGATTCGTTGTAATGAATCTGCGGCATCTGATTCGTTATCGCCTTCGACTTGGACACGGATGGATTCTCCGCATTTGATACCAAGTGACATGATCTTCAATATTGATGCGCCATCGACTTGCTCTGATTGGCTGCCATCTTCTTTGATTTTGGCGAGCAATACTTTGCAACCAGAAGCTTTGGAAGTTTGTGCAAATAAGGCAGCTGGACGTGCATGAAGGCCAACTGGTGAACCTACTTTTGTGACAAATTCCTTCATAGCGGTAGCCTAATTGAAAGAAGTGCTGTTTAATATGAACATATTTTCAAGCACCTGCACAAATGTGAAAGTTGAATTATGGAACTTTTAACTGGGCATCCACTAGCCACAAAAGAACATGCAGCACATGCACTTCTTTATATGTGGAAGATTCGTAAATTCGAAGAGGCAGTAGAAGATTTATTCGGTCGCGGAATGATGCATGGCACGATGCATTTATCTATCGGCCAAGAGGCATCACCCACTGGTGTTTGCATGGCACTTGGAATCAAAGATCAAATTACATCAACTCATCGTGGCCATGGACATTGCATTGCAAAAGGCGCAGATTTAACTCGCATGATTGCAGAGCTACTTGGAAAAGAGATTGGTTACTGCGGTGGACGCGGTGGTTCAATGCATATTGCAGATGTCGAAACTGGAAATTTAGGCGCTAATGGAATTGTGGCTGGTGGAATTCCAATCGCAGCTGGCGCGGCCCTTGCCGCCAAAATGCAAAAGCGTGACACAGTAGTCGTTTCATTCTTTGGTGATGGCGCGCTAAATGAAGGCGCATTTCATGAAGCGGCTAATATGGCCGCTATCTGGAAATTACCGGTGATCTTTATCTGCGAAAATAATAAATATGGCATGTCCAACTCCACCGAGAAGGCATTTGCACTTGAGAATTTGGCAGATCGCGGACTTGGATATGGCATTCCAGGGGTCACTGTAGATGGCAATGATGTCGTCGCCGTTTACGAAGCGGCCGAGCGCGCAGTAAAAACTGCACGTACCGGTGGTGGCCCCACTTTGATCGAATGTGTTACTTATCGTTGGAAAGGCCACTCTCGTTCGGATAAGAATCTTTATCGCACTAAAGAGGAGATTGATGAGTGGAAAGGCAAAGAACCAATCGCCAAGTTCATGTCGGTGGCTTTAGAGAAAGGTCTTTTGACTCAATCAGAGATGGATCAGATTCAACAAGCAGCTACCGATGCGATCATCGCTGCAGTTAATGAATCTGTGAGCGCAAAACCAGCGGATCCGGCAGGGCTTGAAGCTGCGGTATTTAAGGCAGGTATTTAAATGGCCGATCGCATGTTAACCATGGCCGAAGCGGTCCGAGAAGCTATGACCATTGCTATGCAAGAGCGCCCAGAGGTATTCCTAATGGGCGAAGATGTTGGTGTTTATGGCGGCGCTTTTGGCGTCTCAGCTGGAATGTACGAACAATTCGGAGCTGAACGGGTAATCGATACCCCGATCTCTGAACTTGGTTATATCGGTATGGCCGTTGGAGCTGCGCTATCTGGCATGCGCCCGATCGCCGAAATTCAATTCTCAGATTTCACTGCCCAAGCGATGGATCAGATTTCAAACCAAGCGGCCAAGATTCACTTTATGTTAGGTGGCGCGCTTCATGTGCCGATGGTAATTCGCGCACCACAAGGTTCTGGTACCGGAGCTGCGGCGCAACATTCGCAGATCGTCGAAAATTGGTTTACCAACGTTCCAGGATTAAAGGTAGTCGTACCCTCCAATCCGGCGGATGCCAAAGGGCTTTTACTATCTGCCATCGATGATCCAAATCCCGTGATCTTCTTAGAACATAAATTGCTTTATAAAACTCCGGGTTGGGAACCTGTTCCTGAAGGTGCCACCAGAATTCCACTTGGTGTAAGTCGCGTGATGCGAACTGGTAGAGATCTCACGATTGTGGCAACTGGCATCATGGTTAAGAAATCTTTAGAGGTCGCAGAGCAATTAGCAGGTGAAGGAATCGAGGTCACAGTCATCGATCCTCGCACGCTATCTCCGCTGGATATGACCAGCACCTTTGATTCTGTCGAAAGTACCGGGCGCTTACTGGTAGTCCAAGAAGGTCCAGCACATGGTGGTTTTATCAACGAGGTAATCGCACAAGTTGCCGGTTCGCGTGCCTTTGGCTCTTTGAAAGCGCCAATCAAGAAGTTAGCTGGCTTAAATATTCCAATTCCATACGCACCACAACTAGAACGCGCCGCAGTTCCGCAAGTTGAGGATATTCACGCTGCAGCAATTGAGATCGTAAAGAGTTGGCGATGAGCTTTAAGCACACGGTAGTTATGCCCAAGATGAGCATGACCATGGAGACTGGCGAATTGATTGGTTTTCATGTGGCAGAGGGGCAGGAAGTTAAAGCTGGAGATGTGCTCTTTGAGGTAATGACCGACAAGATCGATATGGAGGTCGAATCTCCAGCCGATGGCAGGATAGAAAAGTTATTGGCAAGTGCGGGGCAAGTATTAGAGGTTGGAAAACCGGTATTGACCATGGAGACCGCCACCCAGGTGATCTCCTTTGATTTCTCAGAGAATACCGAAGCGCCGCAAGTTACCGAAGCTGAAGTCACCGAAGTTAAGGCAGAAGTTACTACTCAAACTACACCAGTTGTATCAAATGAAAATAAAAATCAAAAGTCAGTACCCGCTGCCCGAAAATTAGCGGATGAAAAAGGCATCAACTTACAGAGCATCAAACCAACTGGGCCATTTGAAACTATTACCTATGAAGATGTGGCTAATTCAGTAGATAGCGCGGATATCGATCCCAACATCGCCAAACGTAAAGCAGCTAACAAAGCGCTAATCGCCAAAGGTGTCGAGCTGACACTTACGATTCCGCAATCTTCATTTGCTCGCACGGTGTCAGGTGGCCAAATAGATGGCGTGAAGATCCTGCGCGCTTGGGCCAAAGTGCTTCGAAGCTTCGAACAGAACTCTGCGAGCGCGATTGGGGTGGCGTTGATCATCGAATCTAAGTACGGCAGCGCTCTTCCAGTATTTAAAGATCCCGACTTGATGGAAGCAAGTGCGCTATCCGAACTACTTCGCACCACTACCGAACAGGCCCGAGGTGGCAAAGTTCCACTTGCGATGTTAAATGGCGCGACCACCACCATCTTTGATCTAACTAATTATCAAATGGCAGGCACCAAACCCACCCTCTTTCCAAATCAAAGTACTGGTCTAACGATTGGCCGCGATGGCGAGGGGCAGCTTGCGCTCTACTTAACGATCGATCTGCGAGCGCTTGATTTCTATGATGGTGCAGCGCTACTGGATGCGCTTTCCAAAGAGCTTGCCTAAGAGCTTGCGAATTAGCTTGCCAGCACCCAACTGACCTAAATCTGACGAAATATCTGCACGTACGTGCCAGTAACTCACAAAAATGCTCACAAATGTCCTTGACCGAGCGCATGTGCGATAGGACACTTCAGCTCAATGTTCTCAGTTTGCTCTTAAAAAGGGCAGACAGATCGGATGGCAATGAGGCAACGTGAGACTGAGCTAATTCTCCAAGCCGCACGCCTTTATTACGAGAACGAACTTTCGCAGGATGAAGTTGCCGCCAAATTAAATACCTCTCGCTCCAACGTCTCTCGCATGTTAACTGCGGCCAAGCGCCTGGGTTACGTGGAGATCAGGGTGATTGCGCCAACTTCGCGCCATGATTACCTAGCGCAACAACTCATAGAGAAACTTGGGATCGATGAGATTCAAGTTATCGCTCCCGATCGCAACGACCTCGCGCTTAACGCCGTTGGACGTGCAGCTGCACAATCGCTGCAGCGGGGGTTACGCCCAAATCAAACCATCGCGATCTCATGGGGACGTGGGCTAGAAGCGACCGTGGTCAATTGCCGCAAAGATAGCGTTGCAGGTTTAAAAGTAACCCAGTTGATGGGTTCGCTCTCAAATGTCATCACCTCAGTAAGCGCAGAGGAAGTTGGGCGCTCGCTAGCACGTAATTTGAATGCAGATTTCATTCCTTTTAATGCACCCGTAGTAGTTAGCAATCAGAAGACCAGAGATTCCTTAATTCAAGAACCAGCAGTTTCTAGAACCTTGAATATTGCGCGAAAGGCCGATGTGGCTCTAGTTGGAATCGGATCTTCTGGCTCGACCTCCTCCGAGTTATTGATCGAAGAGTTTTCATTGACGAAGCAAGAGCGCGATGCCACCTTTAAAAATATGGCTGGCGATATCGCAGCGCGCTTCTTCAATGCCCAAGGCAAGATCCTCTCTTCGGTGATAGATAGTCGCGTCATTGGCTTAACGCTCGATGAGATTCGCAAGATTCCAAAGGTAATTGGGGTCGCAACTGGCGCAGATAAAGTCTTAGGCGTAGTCGGCGCTGCCCGCAGCAAACTGGTAGATCTCTTGATCATCGATTTAGCCTGCGCAAATGCGATTTTGAAATATCTAGCAGGAGCGGAGGCGCGAAGCGCATGAGCGGTTTAGGCGCATTTTTCACGATCTTAGGTATCGCCTGGGCGGTGCAATTGTTCTTTGCTTGGCGCCAAGCTCAGAAATTCCAGAAACAATTAGGTGGCCTTCGCAAACAAGGCACAGTCGCAATCGGGGTTGGCGGACGCCGCTATCGCGGAGGTCGTGCATTCGTTGCGCTAGTTGCAGATGAGAAAGGCATCGTAAGAGACGGTTTACTTCTAACCGGATTTACGGTGCTTGCAAAAGGTAAGCCTTTTGCAGATTACACAGGATTCCACGTCAAAGACATCATCTCGGGAGACCGAGTTGCCGCAAATAGAAAGCCGAAAGTGATCGAAGCTGCCAAATCGTCAGCTGAACACATTCAGCAATTTATGCATAACGGCAATAGAAATAATAAGAAAGATGATGTCAAATGATGCGGAATAGTGAACGTACTCCGTACGGGCGTTCATTTACAAGGTCAATTGACCAGAAAACACACTTAGGAGGTGTGCATTGAACCTACTATCAGTTGGTCGCTTCATCGCTGAAGCAACCGTTGATAAGCCAACCGGCGTCCTCGGCGCCTTGGCAACAGCAGCTGAAGACTTCATTAAAGTCTTCAACGAAGGTGGAAAAGTTCTGCTCTCACTTATGGGCGGAATCTTGCCAACACTTGTCGTGTTGCTGACAGCAGTTAACGCTCTCGTTCGAATCATCGGACCAGAGAAGATCGAAAACCTCGGTAAGGCCGCAGCGCGTCCTGGTATCCAGTGGTACCCAGTTCGCTACATCATTCTGCCTTTCGTTGCAGTTTTCGTTCTAACAAATCCAATGGCATACACAATGGGTCGCTTCCTCCCAGAACGTTATAAGCCAGCGTTCTATGACTCTGCTGTTTCATTTGTTCACCCAATCCTCGGAATTTTCCCCCATGCAAATCCCGGTGAGCTATTCGTTTACGTCGGTATCGCAACAGGTATCACCCAACTTGGTCTAGGACTTGGCGATCTAGCTGTTCGCTATCTACTAGTTGGTCTTGTTGTGATCTTCATCCGCGGCATCGTGACTGAGTGGATTACCGCTCGCATGATGGCTAAGAAGGGAGCATAAACATGGGTGGAATTTCAGCAATGCTGACAAAGATCGGCCGTAGCGTTGGTGGAGTAGTTGGTACTCTCTATCAAGCAGGTCGCGATACTGTTGACACAGTTATCCGTAACGTCATTCCATTCATGGCGTTCATCTCATTCATCATCGGTTTGATTCTTACTACCGGTGTTGGTGACTGGATTGCAAAGGGAATCAAAGGTTCCGCTTCTTCGCTTCCAGGTTTGCTCCTGATCTCTCTTGTTTGTGCACTTCCAGTCCTATCTCCATTGCTTGGACCTGGCGCTGTTATTGCACAGATCGTTGGAACGCTACTTGGCGTTGAGATCGGCAAGGGAACTATCCCAGCTCAATACGCACTACCTGCGCTATTTGCGATCAACCCACAGGTTGGTTGCGACTTCATCCCAGTTGGTCTGGCACTTGGCGAAGCCGAGCCAGAGACTGTTGAAGTTGGCGTACCGGCAGTTCTATTTAGCCGCTTGGTAACAGGTCCGCTTAGCGTTGTAATCGCTTACTTCGCAAGCTTCGGTCTATATTCATCAAGCAACTAAGGTAAATAAAGAAAAAGTAATAAAAGGTAAACCAGGGGCCGAGGTGGAATTTTTCACCTTGGCCTCTGGTTACTTAAACTTAAGCACTATATCCATTTAGGAAAAAGTTAGAAGACAACTAGCGAACAAATAGGAGCATCAGATGGGCGAGTACAAGAAAGTTATTGTCGAAGCAGGCAAAGGCGGATGGGGCGGCCCATTAGAGATCCTTCCTACTGACAAGAAGAAGTACATCTATTCGGTAACCGGCGGCGGAATCCATCCCGTGGCACAAGCGATTGCAGATATGACTGGCGGAGAGCCATTCGACGGCTTCAAATCCAGCAAGCCTTTCGATGAGATTGCAGTTGCAGTCATCGATTGCGGCGGAACTGCACGCGTTGGCGTTTACCCAATGAAGAAAGTTTTAACGGTAGATATCCATGCAACTAGCCCAGCTGGTCCGCTTGCGATGTTCATTACCAAAGACTTGTTTGTCTCTGGAGTAAAGCCAGAGAACATCAAGCCTGCTTAATGATCGTCTACCAAACCACCGTCACCGCAGTCGGAGAGTTAGTCTCGGATTTTCGCGACC
The DNA here is from genome assembly GCA_046094385.1 of Candidatus Nanopelagicaceae bacterium. Taxonomy (GTDB): domain Bacteria; phylum Actinomycetota; class Actinomycetes; order Nanopelagicales; family Nanopelagicaceae; genus ZLKRG08. The sequence continues at coordinate 3,095 of JBJTHJ010000025.1, read as the reverse complement.
AAGGAATTCTAGTTTTCTTTGGCGAAGGAGCTCCCGCAGAGCTTCACGAATTTTCGATATTACATAAGGTAGAGATAAGTGAGCGCGCACCTGAAGTCGGAGATTTGATTCGGATCAACTCCGAAGATTTCTCGGAAGAGTTTCAAGTATTAGCGGTTGGTTCAGTAGCTTCTGATAATTTATTGAATCTGGGACATCTTGATCTCAAAGCAAATGGACTATCAGAGGCAGAGCTTCCTGGCGATGTAAATGTCGAAGCTCGCCCATTGCCGATGATCAAAGTTGGCGACAAATTAGAAGTAATCGCAAAATCCGCAGTTTAAGTCTCATTAAGCAGGCATCAAGTAGCTAATTAAGTAGGAATCAAGTAGAGAGCATAGGCAAATAAAGTGGCATATAGTCACAAACTTTTAGAGCATGCAAAGCAGCTTGGACATGATGTACGAATTGCGCTAGTTGGCGCTGGCCAAATGGGTCGAGGATTTGGCAATCAGGTACACCGAATGTCTGGACTATCGGTACGTCTAGTAATTGATATCGATTCCAATCGCATCATGCAGCTTTACAAGGACCTTGGGGTCTCCGAAGTCATCATGAGCAACGATTACAAAGAGATCGAATTAGCTCTAAAAGATGGTAAATCCTGCGGCACTACCACCACCGATTTCCTTAGCGATTTAGAGGCAATCGATTTCATCGTCGAATGCACCGGAGTACCTGATATCGGAGCGCAAATTACCTTTAACGCGCTTGAAGCAAAGAAAGATATCGCAGTTTTAAATGTCGAGATGGATGTCACCATCGGACCGCTACTACACAAAAAAGCGGTTGAAAATGATTCGATCTATGCAGTCTGCCATGGTGATGAACCAGTTGAGGCAAAAGTACTGGTTGATTTCGCCCGTGATTTAAATTTCGAGATCGTTTGCGCCGGCAAGGGAAAGAACAATCCCTTCGAACCATTTAGTAATCCAGATACCGTTCGCGAGCGCGCAGATGCCAAGAAGATGAACCCAAAGATGCTCTGCTCCTTCACCGATGGCACCAAGACCATGACCGAGATGGTGGCACTTGCAAATACCACTGGGTTAGAACTTTCAAAGCGCGGCATGTACGGGCCAGCATCATCCGTTAAGACTCTCCAAGAAACTTTTGCTCTTGCCAAAGATGGTGGAGTCTTAGATCGTCCAGGTGTGGTTGATTACTGCACTGGCGATGTGGCACCCGGAGTTTTCGTGATCGTTCGTACCGATTCACCATATATTGCACATGAGATGTCTTATCTATCGATGGGGCCGGGTCCTTACTTTTCTCTATACCGTCCCTATCATTTAGCTTCAGTTGAAGCGCCAATGACGGTGGCGCGTGCAGTTATTGATCGCGAATCATCACTCTATGCTGAAAGTTTGATGGCCGAGGTGGTCTGCATGACCAAGAAAGATCTAAACCCTGGAGATAAAATCGATGGTATCGGTGGTTACACCGTGCGCGGTTATGCTGATATCGCGAAAGATGCAAAGCGCGATAACTTAGTTCCGATCGGTTTGATCCAAGGCGCTACGATCACTAAAGCGATCAAAGCTGGCGAACTACTTACTTACGACCACGTCGAGCTGAATGAATCTTCTTTAATCGTTCAGCTTCGTCGACAGCAAGATCAAATGGGGCTGACTTACGCTTAAGGCGCTTTGCTTCACGTTTCGCCTCTCGCTGCTTTTGATTCTGCGCTTCATCGCCAGGTGTTAGCCCTAGCTCTTTTAGCAACTCTTCCTGGGCTGGCGTAAATAACCCTTGTGGCTTTCGCTTCGCTTCGAATTTTGCTTTGATCTCTTGCGCACGTGCATCTGGATCCTTCTTTCTGCGAAAGAGCCAGTCCAACCACATGGTATTTAGTTTAACTAGCGCTCTGCCACAATTTGCACATGGAGCGAATTGCAGTGGTGGTGCTTGCCGCTGGCTCCGGTGCGCGTTTTGGAAATCCAACCAATAAGGTCTGGCTACCGCTCTCTGGCCGCCGAATCATCTCTCGCTCGCTTGCCAATGCCACCAAATCATTTAAGAACGCCCGAACTATTCTGGTAATCCATCCTGATGATGAAGGGATCGCCAAAGAGGTTTTAAACCGCGAAGTTCCCCAACTTAAAGTCGAACTGGTCCATGGTGGTGATACCCGACATGAATCTGAATTTCACGCTCTAATGCATCTTCGCACCGCCATTGAGAAGAATGAGATTGAAGTGGTTTTGATTCATGATGGCGCAAGGCCCCTGGCCACCCCTGCGCTCTTTAAAGAGATCGCAGAGAGAGCAAAAAATAATGGTGGTGCGATTCCAACCATCACCGTAAATCCGGCGGAGCTCGATAGCCCAATTGATAGTGAGGTGGTGCGAGTGCAAACTCCGCAAGGATTTGTGGCAAAAGAGTTGCTAAGTGCATACCTATCAGCTGCCGAGGATCGCTTTACCGGAACAGATACCGGTGCCTGCGTTGAGCGTTACTTTCCCGGACTTAAAACGGTGGCCGTGACAGCCGACCCAACTAATGTAAAAATTACCTATCCGCAGGATCTAGTAATCGCAGAGCATGTCTTAGCAAAGAGGGGGTATCGCGATTAAGCAAGAAGAGATCAGCGCCACCTTGGAATGTGCGCATTGCAAAGCAGAGACGTTACACACCTTGGTCTATGTCGGACGTTTACTGGCATCTACTACCTGCACCGTATGCAAAACCAAAGTCAGCCACGAAGCCGATGATCTGCGGATAGCCTATGTAAAGGATCTGGAGCATCGGATCAAGACCAAACCATTTAGGTTATGGCGCAGATTCTGGAGAAATCCAACTAAGACTGTTACCGAATTTCCTGGGAAAGCGCTGAAGCAACCGGGCAAATTCTGGAGCGAATTTAAAAAGCTATTTGGAAAGTAAAGCTAAAACAAATCAAGTAATTTTGTGAGTTTATTTAGCAATCTGTTGCTGCCAATTTAAGATTGATTCCATCATTGTGATCCCCTCGGCGATATTGTTTCCAAGCGACTCTGGGTCGGCCTCAACTGATGAGAGTCTGGCGCTATCTATCAATGGCAACGCCCATGCGC
>JBJTHJ010000024.1:0-10887 GCA_046094385.1 Candidatus Nanopelagicaceae bacterium | reverse complement strand
AAACTCTATCCAGAATTATCAGAACTTGAACTTACCGATTACAAAGTTCGTATTTTGGAAGGTCGTCTTGGCACTGGTGCGATCACCCGTGTTTTAGTGGAAACTTCCGACCGAAATGGGGCTTGGAATACCGTAGGAGTGCATGAGAACGTTATCGCCGCATCTGCGATGGCGTTACAAGATGCACTCACTTACGGTTTGATCCGCCAAGGGCGTAAGCCCGAATAACTCAAGCGCTCTGTAACTCCAAATCTGGGTTTGTAGGCTCTTGAATCCCATTTGCATAAATCTCTTGGTAGATGGTGCTAGCTTCAACTCTGCCAAAGTGGTTTACACACAATTAATTAAGTAGCTAACCAAATACGCGAAGGGCTACCTCGTAACTTAAAGTTGTCGGGGTAGCCTTTTGCTATGGAATCGAAAGGCAATTTAGAAGCGGTCTTAGATCGCTTTAATGCCTATTTGAACCAAGAGCGCTCATTATCTGAGAACACCATCAGGGCTTATCTTGGCGACTTGGAATCGCTCATTAATCATTTGGATGCACTTGGCGTAGAAGATATTTCAAATTTATCAATAGCTCATCTGAGAAGCTGGCTTGCCAATCAACAGACAAAGGGTGCATCCAGAACCACATTGTCTCGCCGAGCCACTTCCATAAAGCTCTTCACTAAATGGGCGCATAAGCATGGAATACTCCCAAGCGATGTGGGAGCAAATCTAGTTACGCCAAAGGCTCATCGCATACTTCCGGAGATCTTGGATGTAAAGAGCGCAGACCTTGCTATGCAATCTCTAGAGACTTTCGCCGAAGAAAGTGGAGAGCTAACCGCGATCAGAAATTTAGCGATGGTCGAAACCCTCTATGCATCTGGCGCCCGTGTCTCTGAGCTTTGTGGGTTGGATGTAAAGGATATCGATTGGGAGCGCCAGACCATTCGAGTGATTGGCAAAGGAAATAAGCAGAGAGTAATTCCTATAGGTAGACCAGCGATTGTAGCCCTTACTAAATGGCTTGAAGTACGTGCGCAACTTGCTAATGAAAAGAGTGAAGATGCGCTCTTTTTAGGAGCGCGGGGAAAGCGCATTGATCCGCGCCAAGTCAGGGAAGTGGTTTATAAGACCATCGACCTTGGACCACATGCACTTCGCCACTCTGCCGCTACACATTTGCTTGAAGGTGGCGCTGACTTGAGAACGGTGCAAGAGATTCTTGGCCATGCATCACTTTCGACAACTCAGATTTACACCCATGTCTCAGCTGAAAGACTTCATTCGGCCTTCAAACAAGCCCACCCCCGCGCATAAAGATCGAAATTCTGGCCCAATTTTTCTATTAGCGGGCTCACAAGTAAGATTCATCCCGCACAGAGCAATCTGTGACATCACAGCACTAACCGTCCAGAGAAATCTGATTCCGGGAAAGCGTTTCGGTCTGGTTTATCAATAAATCAGCACACCGCTACTAGTGCGAGGGAGCTAAACAAATCGTTTAGCTCAAGAACCGAGTGCAGTTCTTTCGGCAAAGCCAAGAAGGACTGAAAAAGGAGCGTGCCCAAGTGGCAGTAGTAACAATGCGCGAACTCCTCGACAGCGGTGTTCATTTTGGACATCAGACTCGTCGTTGGAATCCGAAGATGAAACGTTTTATTTTCACAGAACGTAATGGCATCTACATCATCGACATCCAGCAATCATTGGGTCTAATCGATTCAGCATATGAATTCGTAAAGGACACAGTTGCAAAGGGTGGCAACATTCTTTTCGTTGGTACCAAGAAGCAGGCACAAGAACCGATCATTCAGCAATCACAACGCGTAGGTATGCCATCGGTTACCGAGCGTTGGTTGGGCGGAATGCTTACCAACTTCCCAACTGTCTACAAGCGCATCCAGCGTCTTAAGGAATTGGAAGCACTTGAAGCTGCAAACGATCAACTTCTCACCAAGAAGGAACTTTTGATGCTTCGCCGTGAACGCGAGAAGCTAAAGAAGAACCTTGACGGTATTCGCAACATGACCAAGTTGCCTGCGGCAATCTGGGTTGTCGATACCAAGAAGGAGCATTTGGCAGTTCAGGAAGCAAAGAAGCTAGGTATTCCAGTTATCGCAATCCTTGACACCAACTGCGATCCAGATGAAGTTGATTACAAGATTCCAGGTAACGATGATGCAATTCGTTCAATCGGATTACTAACTCGCGTTATCGCTGATGCAATCGCAGCTGGTCTACAGGCTCGCTCTGCACAAGCTTCAGATGCCAAGGAAGAAGGAAAAGATGGTGCGCAAGCTGAAGTTGCAGCGGGCGAACCACTTGCCGATTGGGAGAAAGAGATTCTCGAAGGAGCGACTGAAGCAAAGTGAGTTATACAGCAGAAGATGTAAAGCGTTTACGTGAAGCAACTGCAGCCGGAATGCTCGATTGCAAGAAAGCACTCGATGAAGCAGGTGGAGATTTCGACAAAGCTGTAGAGATCATCCGCGTCAAAGGCCTAAAGGGTGTCACCAAGCGCGAAGGACGCACTACCTCCAACGGTTTGGTAGTTGCCCGCGTAGTTGGCGACCTTGGTGCGATGCTCGAACTTAACTGCGAGACTGACTTCGTTGCCAAAGGTGAGCGTTTCCAAGCACTTGGCGATGAACTCATCGAGCATTTGATGAAGGTGCAATCAGCAGATTTAGATTCATATCTAAAGAGCGAAATCTCTGCCGGTCGTACCGTTCAGCAACATATCGACGAGGCAAATGCGACACTTGGTGAGAAGATTGAGATTCGTCGGATCTCGGTACATGCTGGTTCTCCAGTTGGAATTTATTTGCACAAGACCAGCCCAGATCTACCACCACAAGTTGGCGTTTTGGTGCAATTAACCAAGGATGCGCTTGAAGTTGGCAAGGATGTTGCGCAACATATCGCAGCATTTGCACCACAGTTCGTGCATCGCGATGAGGTTCCTGCCGATCTAATCGATAAGGAGCGTCGAATCGCCGAAGAGACTGCTCGCGAAGAGGGTAAGCCTGAAGCTGCGCTCGCCAAGATCATTGAAGGCCGCGTAACTGGTTTCATCAAGGAGATCTCTCTAGTTGAGCAAGCTTTTGCAAAGGATGCCAAGAAGACTGTTAAGCAGATTTTGGATGAGGCAGGCACTGCAGTGAAAGCCTTCACCCGTTTCCGCGTCGGTCAGTAATAAACTTAAATCAGGGAGTAAATCCCGAAGTCGAGAGGAGCACTTATGTCAGGTTATGGCAGAGTGCTCCTTAAACTTTCCGGAGAAGTTTTCGGTGGCCACAAAGGTATTGGCGTCGATCCAGATGTAGTGCAAGGCGTCGCTAAACAAATCGTAGATGTCGTAAAAAGTGGCACCCAAGTTGCAATCGTGGTTGGCGGCGGCAATTACTTCCGAGGTGCAGAGCTACAACAACGCGGCATGGAACGCGCTCGCGCTGATTACATGGGCATGTTGGGTACCGTTATGAATTGCTTAGCGCTACAGGATTTCCTTGAGAAACAGGGTGTAGATACTCGCGTGCAGACTGCGATCACGATGGGCCAAGTTGCAGAGCCATATGTCCCACGTCGTGCAATTCGCCACTTAGAAAAAGGTCGCGTGGTGATCTTTGGTGCAGGCGCCGGAATGCCTTTCTTTACAACTGACACGGTAGCCGCGCAGCGCGCACTAGAAATCGGGGCGGATGCTCTGTTGCTTGCAAAGAGTGGAGTCGATGGCGTGTACAACGCGGATCCTCGCAAAGATACTAGCGCAACTAAATTTGATCACATCTCATACGACGAAGTTCTCTCTAAATCCTTGGCAGTAGCAGATGCTGCCGCATTTAGCTTATGTCGCGAGAACAATTTACCAATCGTGATCTTCGATTTGATGACCAATGGAAATATCGCACGCGCAGTTCGCGGTGAGAAAATCGGAACTATGGTTAAATAACCAGAGAAAAAGTTAGGGAAACTAAAATGAGTGATATTGCTACCGCTATGAAAGATGGCGAGACCAAAATGAATAAAGCGGTCGATGTAGCCAAAGAGGATTTAGCTTCAATTCGTACCGGCCGCGCCCACCCATCAATATTTAATAAAGTGATGGTCGATTATTACGGTACGCCGACCGCGCTTAACCAGTTGGCATCCATCCAAATCCCAGAGGCGCGAGTTGCAATCATCTCTCCGTTTGATCGCGGTGCAATGGCTTCTATCGAAAAGGCGCTTCGTGAATCTGATCTTGGCATCAACCCAAGCAACGATGGTGCCGTGATACGTATTAATTTCCCTCAACTCACCGAAGAGCGTCGCAAGGAGTACATAAAGCTTGCAAAATCCAAAGGTGAAGATGCCAAAGTTTCGATCAGAAATATCCGCCGTGCTGTCAAAGAAACTTTAGAGAAGCTTGAAAAAGATGGCGCTATCTCCAAAGATGATCTAGCTAGGGCTGAAAAAGAGCTCGAAAAGGTCACCGGAGATCACACTGCGAAGATTGATGAGTTGTTAAAGCATAAAGAAGCCGAACTTCTAGAAGTATAGAAGTAGAGATACTCGAGCGATGTCAGACCTGCATGCGATAAACGAGGCCATCAATAAGCGGCAGGGCGCAAATTGCTCCCATCTATCGCAGTCTCTGTTCTTCTGATCGCTGGCATCTGGGCGTTACTTGCTTTCTTCAGATTCGGCATCGCAATATTGGTAGCAATCGCAGTTTCGTTGGCGATCAAAGAGCTAGCTCACGCTTATTCATCTACCGACACATATGTCTCATATCGCTCACTACTTCTAAGCGCTATCGGAATTTCAATGGCGACTTGGTTCGGTGGAATCCGAGGATTGGCAATTAGCACTGCCATCGCACTTTCATTGATGTTGATTGGCTTGCTTCGAAAAGGCCCAGAGGGGTTTGTAAAGAGCGCAAGCGCCTCAGTATTTGCCTTGGTGTACTTACCATTCTTGATGGCTTTTGCAATTTTGTTAGCCCGCCCATCAAATGGCATGGCGCAAGTTATGATCTTAATTATTTTGGTCTCCTGTAATGACACCTTCGGTTACGTGGTCGGAGTCTTACTTGGAAAGCATCCTTTGGTTCCGCACATCAGCCCCAAGAAGTCTTGGGAAGGTTTGATTGGTTCGATTATTTTCACTTGTACTGGTGGCGCATTGGCTTTCTATTATTTGATTGATCAAGCTTGGTGGCTAGGTTCGCTTGTCGGGCTACTAGCAGTAATTACCGCGACAACCGGAGATTTAATTGAATCCTCCTTGAAACGTGACTTTGCGATCAAAGATATGAGCAATCTCTTGCCAGGTCATGGCGGAATGATGGATCGTTTAGATTCCGTGGTTTTGACAGCTCCCGCCCTATGGCTGGTTCTTGAATTAATTAGATTAAGTTAAGTAGCGCTCATGTCCGAATTGAATTTGATTTTTGATGAGCCAAAACAGAGTAAGAAAGCCCCATTACACCTTGCAGATATGAGCAAGGAAGAGCGTAAAGCCAAGTGCCAGGAACTTGGAATTCCAGCATTTCGTGCCAATCAAGTAGCAGTCCATTATTACTCGCATCTCGATAGCAATCCTGAGAATGATCCCAATTTGTGGAGCGATATCCCAGCAGATTTACGCCAGAAATTAGCCGAAGCCTTCACTCCAAGATTGATGACATTAGTGCGTTCAATGCAGACTGATAATGGAATGACCAGAAAAGATCTCTGGAAGTTACACGATGGCACGTTGGTGGAATCGGTATTAATGAAATACCCAGATCGCGCAACGGTCTGTATCTCCTCGCAAGCAGGTTGTGGCATGGCCTGCCCATTCTGCGCAACTGGCCAAGGGGGATTGAAGCGCAACTTAAGCGCCGGAGAGATCACCGAACAGATTGTGGCTGCAGCCAGATTGTGCGCAAGTGGTGAATTTGCCGGAGAGCCGATTCGTTTATCAAATATCGTCTTCATGGGAATGGGTGAACCACTGGCCAATTACAAAGCAGTAGTTCAATCCATTAGGAATATCACCGCTCCAAGTCCCGACGGACTTGGGATCTCGGCAAGATCGGTCACGCTATCTACAGTTGGACTGGTAAATGGTGTTGAGAAATTTACCAAAGAAGGCATTCCAGTTACCTTGGCAGTTTCACTGCATACACCTGATGATGAATTACGCGACACTTTGGTTCCAATCAATACCCGATATAAAGTTCGCGAAATTTTGGCCGCCGCAGATGAATATGCCAAGACCACCGGCCGCAGATATTCGATTGAATATGCGTTAATTCGAGATATCAATGATCAAGCCTGGCGTGCAGATCTATTGGGGAAGTTACTAAAAAATCGCAATGCCCATGTCAACTTGATTCCTTTAAACCCAACTCCGGGTTCCAAATGGACCGCTTCCCGCCCAGAGGATGAACGGGAATTTGTTCGAGTTCTGGAAAGTTATGGGGTTCCGGTAACGGTTCGTGATACCAGAGGGCGTGAAATCGATGGCGCTTGCGGCCAATTAGCCGCTAGCGAATCAGCCAAAAATTAACTAAAGTAATTGCATGACCAGCTTGGAAAAAATCTCGAATTTCATTAACGGCAAATCAGTTCCATCAGCATCCGGCGAAACCACGCAGATCATTGATCCTGCAACTGGAACTGCTTATGCAGAAGCGCCAAAATCCAATCAAGCAGATGTAGATGCAGCTATGAAAGCAGCTGCAACTGCATTCGATGAGTGGAGAGATACCACCCCGTCAGAGCGTCAGCGCGCACTATTAAAGATCGCCGATGCCATCGAATCTCGCGCCGAAGAATTTATCGCCATCGAATCAAGGAACACCGGTAAGCCAACTGCTTTAACAGCGTCCGAAGAGATACCACCGATGGTTGATCAGATCAGATTCTTTGCAGGTGCTGCTAGAAATCTAGAGGGCAAATCTGCAGGCGAATATATGAAAGGTTATACCTCATTTATCCGCCGCGAACCGATCGGTGTTTGTGCGCAGGTAACGCCTTGGAATTACCCGATGATGATGGCAGTCTGGAAGTGGGCGCCGGCAATTGCAGCTGGAAATACTGTGGTCCTAAAACCTTCGGATACCACACCTATGTCCACCGTATTTATGGCCAATGTAATGAATGAATTCTTGCCTGCAGGTGTAATAAATGTGATTACCGGAGAGCGTGAAACTGGCCGGTTATTGATCGAGCATGAGACTCCAGCGATGGTTTCAATCACAGGATCGGTTCGTGCAGGTATGGAGGTAGCAAGTAGCGCCGCCAAATCTCTAAAGAAAGTACACCTAGAGCTAGGCGGTAAAGCGCCAGTCGTGGTCTTCGCTGATGCAGATCTTGCTGCTGCAGCTGAAACCATTGCCATCACTGGTTTCTTCAACGCCGGACAAGATTGCACTGCAGCTACTCGTGTAATAGTCGAAGAGAGCGCTTACGAAGAATTTGTCTCACTACTTGCAGCGCAAGCCAAAGGTTTAAAGACTGGTGCGCCATCCGAAGATGATGTTCTCTTTGGCCCAGTAAATAATGCCAATCAATTGGCACGGGTAAAGGGCTTCTTAGATGAGGTGCCAAGCCACGCCAAAGTTGTAGCTGGCGGCAAGCAGGTAGCGCGTGATGGTTACTTCATCGAACCGACTGTGATTGCAGATCTCAAGCAGAACGATCGCCATATCCAAGAAGAGATCTTCGGCCCAGTAATCACGGTGCAGAAATTTAAGGATGAAGCCGATGCAATCAAGCTAGCAAATGGCGTCCAGTATGGATTGGCTTCATCGGTATGGACCAGTAACCATGGCCGAGCGATGCGCCTCTCCAAGGCCTTTGACTTTGGCTGCGTCTGGATCAACTGCCATATTCCGCTAATCGCTGAGATGCCACACGGTGGATACAAGCGAAGTGGCTACGGCAAGGACCTAAGCAGCTATGGTTTTGAGGATTACACCCGAATCAAGCACGTCATGACGAATCTCAACGCCTAAATTCCTTAGATTTAGCAATAAATGGCATTAGGATTTCCAGCATATTTAAGGCAGCTTTAAGCAGTTTAAACAAGGTTAGAAATCAATCAGGAGTTGATAATAGAAAGGCAAGTAGATGTCCGATAAGGAATCAATGCTCAACGAGCTAAAGGCGATTGCAAAGTCACGAGTATCTCGTCGCGCAGTCCTCGCAGGCGCTGGTGCGGTAGGTGCAGGTTCACTGCTCTCAGCATGTGGTGGTGGAGGTGCAAGCGATAATGCAGTTCGTTGGGGAAACTGGACTCTCTACTTAGATTACGACAGCGAAGCCAAGGTCTATCCAACTCTTGAGAAGTTCACCGAAAAGACCGGCATCGATGTTAAGTATCTCGAAGATTACAACGATAATGATGAGTTCTACGGCAAAGTCCAGGGACAATTAAAACTTGGCGAAGATATCGGTTACGACCTAATTTGCCCAACAGACTGGATGGCAGCTCGCTATATCCGTCTTGGTTATGCACAAAAGTTGGATAAGGCGAATATTCCAAATGCAAAGAACATTTTGCCAGCGCTCGCAAGCGTCCCTTATGACACTGATCGTTCCTACACCTTAACTTGGCAGGGAATCATGGGTGGCTTCACTTGGAACAAAGAGAAGATCCCACAAGGAATTAGAACTCTGGATGATCTATTCGCACCGGCAAACAAGGGCAAAGTAGAAGTTCTAACTGAGCTGCGCGATACCGTTGGTGTGATCATGTTGGCGCAAGGCGTTGACATCACCAAATTCACCAGCGATCAGTATTACAACGCACTTGATTTCCTAGAGAAGAAGATCGCCGATGGCTTCATTCGCCAAGTTAAGGGCAATGATTACAAGGAAGATTTGATCTCAGGCGATGCGGTTGCCGTTATTGGCTGGTCTGGCGATGCCTTCCAGCTCTCTGCCGAAAACGATGGCAAGTTTGAATTTGCGATTCCAGAATCAGGTGGAACCATCTCCGCAGATAATTTCGTAGTCCCAAGCACCTCCGAGAAGAAGGCCGATGTAGAGCAATTGATCAACTTCTACTACGAGCCAGAGATTGCAGCAGAGGTTGCTGCCTACGTTAACTACATAACTCCAGTTCAAGGCGCACAAGAAGCCATGGAGAAGATTGCTCCAGAATTAGTCGATAATGAATTGATCTTCCCAACTGCAGAGACTCAAAAGTTGCTACATGTCTTCCGCAACTTAACTCCAGCAGAAGAGACCGAATTCACCGACGCGTTCCAAAAGGCAGCTGGTAACTAACGCGTGGCTATCGCTGCAGCCCGGGGCGACTTAAAGTTAAGTAACGTAACTAAAACTTACGGAGATTTCACTGCGGTAAACGATTTATCGTTGGTCATACCTGAAGGTTCATTCTTTGCTCTCCTTGGACCTTCAGGTTGTGGCAAGACCACGACGCTTCGAATGATTGCAGGGCTTGAAGAACCAACCGCCGGTCAGATTCATTTAGGTAGCAGCGAACTCACCAATCTTCGTCCGTACCAACGTCCGATCAACACAGTCTTTCAAAATTATGCGCTCTTTCCGCATCTGACGATCTTTGAAAATGTCGCCTTCGGTTTACGCCGCCGCGGCATGAATGATGTGAAAGCGGAAGTAGAACGAGTTTTGAAGTTGGTAGAGCTGCCACATCTGGCTGATCGAAAGCCAATGCAGCTATCTGGCGGTCAACAGCAGCGAATCGCACTTGCTCGCGCCATCGTCAATAAACCAGCGCTACTTCTACTTGATGAACCGCTAGGTGCGTTAGATCTGAAATTGCGCCGCCAGATGCAGATTGAATTAAAGTGGATTCAAACTCAAGTTGGTTTGACTTTCGTGCATGTAACCCACGATCAAGAAGAGGCCATGACCATGGCTGACACCATCGCAGTTATGAACGAAGGTCGTATTGAGCAAATGGGTACCCCAGAAGATCTTTACGAATCACCAAAGACCGCATTTGTTGCTAACTTCCTAGGACAATCCAATTTAATTCGTGGACAAGTTGTAGGTAGCGATGGCGATAACAATGTTGTCGAAGTACATGGCCAAAAGATCGCAGTGCCAAAAGCTCGTACCTTTACCAACTCAAATAGCGTGCTTTTTGGAATTCGCCCAGAGAAGATCGACATTGATCTTGAGAACGAAACTGCTGATGGCAATATCTTGCGTGGGGGCAAAGTTGTAGATGTGTCCTTCGTCGGCGTATCTACTCAATATCAAGTTGAGATGCCGTGGGGACAAGAGTTGATGGTCTTCGAACAGAACGATGGCACCACCCCAATGCTCGAACTGGGAGATATGGTTCGTTTGCAGTGGATGCCAAAATTCACATTTGGACTTGATGGTGCACAAGATGCCGATGCTGGCTCTGAAGTAAATCCAGAAGAGTAAAGATGGCCTTTCTTCACTCAGCAGTTTCTCACGTTAAGAGCAACGGACTTAAAAAAGGTCGTCTGCCTTATCTGCTACTTGCACCAGGTTTGGTCTTTCTCTTTATTTTCTTCATCGTGCCGATTGCCAATTTGGCCACCACCTCTACCCAGACACCAATTGCAGGGGGAGATACCGGTGCCTACGAACAGACTTGGGCCTTTGGTAATTACCTCACTGCATTTACTGAAAATCGCGAACAGTTTGCCCGATCTTTCTTCTATGCCTTTTTGACTACCGTCCTAGCTTTAGCAATCGCCTATCCACTTGCCTATGCCATTGCTTTCAAATCTGGTAAATATAAGAATATTCTTTTGGTTTTAGTGGTTGCACCATTCTTCACATCGTTCCTACTTCGCACCATTGCCTGGAAGCAGATTCTTGGCGCTGAAGGCCCGGTAGTCTCCACTTTACAATCACTTAATTTGATCTCTCCGACAACGACTTTGACGGCATCTGC
>JBJTHJ010000023.1:0-527 GCA_046094385.1 Candidatus Nanopelagicaceae bacterium | reverse complement strand
ATTTCGGATTGCGGAAAATCATTACAAGAAATTACGGCTAGAGCATCGGCTTCGTTACTGCGATAGGTGCCATCAGCATCGCGACCTGTATATGCATCTGCCATTTTAAGTAGCGCTTCGCCTTTACCGTCAAAGAGATCTCGTACGGCATTTCGCAAAGCTGGCCAACCAGATTCTTGATCGTACAATCCCATAGCGATTCCGTAAACTGCCAGCGACTCCGTCAATTTTCGATTTGCTACTTCTATGGGGTTCTCTTTTAACTCTGCAAGTTTCTGTTGCATTTGAGTTACTGGATCATCTTTTAAGACACAGTCATTCAAAGTTTTGCAATCTTCTGCAAATGCATTGAAAGCTTGATCAAAACCAGCTGCTTGTTGTAGCGCCTGATTTAGAGAGTTGATAGTTGGATCTACTGCACCATCTAAGACGAATCGCCCAACTTGCGCTGGAAATAATTGTGCATACAAGGTTGCCAAATAAGTTCCATAGGATTTACCAAGAAAGTTCAAGTTGTCATCACCCAA
>JBJTHJ010000022.1:0-1393 GCA_046094385.1 Candidatus Nanopelagicaceae bacterium | reverse complement strand
TGAATTGTTGGCCACCAACCCGGATAACTTCGGTGAATCAAATCCTGCGCACTTAAATTCTCTTGGACGCTCACTTCATAGGTGCGCTTTGGATCTAAACCAGTTAACTGTGCCGGAAGCGATAGGAAGCCATCAAATGTACCAAGTTGCATGTAGGTAAAGATCGCTTCAGATTTATCTTGCGCCACCGTTCCATAAAGATACGCATTTCCGATTTCAGAGCGCACAATATTTCCCGAATGCATCAATGCGCGATTTTTTTTGTAAAAAATGGCAAACTCTTTCAAAACGCTTAATTCGTGATCACTTGCCTCCAAGATATTCCACTCGATGCCAGCATGGCCAAAGAGCGCATTTAAAACTCGGAAGGAGATATCTGCGGTGCGATGAGTTTGATGTCCATGAGTTGGGCCGACGTGAGTACCCAATAACTCCGGTGGAATCACCATCGCAGTCCAACGTTGAATTGTTTGGCGCTCAAGCGGATCATTTTGATCTGAAGTCCAGAAACGATCTACATGTTCGGCCATGCCTAAATCAATTCGGCCACCACCAGAGCTGCAGCTTTCAATTTCAAGTCCGGGATTTCTTTGCTTTAACTCATCGAACAATCGATAGATGGCTTTGGTTTGGTTATGAACTGCTGGGTGTGCATCACTAATTGGATCTGATAAAGATCGATTGTGGTCCCATTTAATATAAGAGATCTTGCACGATTTCAAAACCGTATCGACTTGTTCTAATACATGTGAATATGCACCAGCTTTGGTCAGATCTAACACTTGTTGATTGCGACCTGATACTGGCATCCGACCTGGCTCCTGCAGCAACCAATCGGGGTGGGCGCGGTATAAATCAGAATCTAGCTGCACCATCTCCCCTTCAAACCAAAGGCCAAATTCCATGCCTTTTGCATTAACTAAATCGGCAAGTGACTTTAAACCATCTGGCCAGACCTCGTTGGAGACCACCCAATCGCCAAGACCTTGTTTGTCGTTTCGGCGCGCACCAAACCAACCATCATCTAATACAACGCGTTCGACTCCGATCTCGGAAGCTTTGCTGATGATTTTAGATAGCTTCTCAAAGTTATGATCAAAATAAACCGCTTCCCAAAGATTTAAAGTAAGTGGTCGTGGTCGCTTTGGATGGTTATCTCTAGCGCGCAATCTTGCGTAGTGGCGATTGGTGATGCCATCTAAACCTTCTGCAGAGTAGGCAGCGATAACTTTTGGGGTGGTGTAGCTCTGATTCTTCGCCAAAATAATCTCACCGGGCAATAAATATTCGCCTGCACCAATTGATGAATTATCATCGATCAATTTTTCAACATGGTGGATATTGTTACCGCTCCAAGCGACTGACAAAGACCAAGCTTCGCCACTTCTAAAAT
>JBJTHJ010000021.1:0-1114 GCA_046094385.1 Candidatus Nanopelagicaceae bacterium | reverse complement strand
ATTATGTAGAGGTCAATTTCGTAGGTTTTAAAAATGTGGTGGATGCGTTAGGTGGTATTGAAGTCTGCACTAAGAAAGATATCGATGACCCAAAGAGCCATCTAGTTTTAGCTGCCGGAGTTCATACTCTAAATGGCATTGAATCCTTGAAATATGTGCGCACCAGAGATTTTGATGGCATGGGTGACCTGGGCCGAATGCAAAGGCAGCAGCAATTTGTGGCTGCAATTTTCCGTAAAGCCTCCAGCACTGGTGTGTTATTAAATCCATTCAAAGTAAAGAATCTCATCTCTGCAATTTTCTCTACGGTAAAGACCGATGAGACTTTAGATCAAGGAGATATCTTGACTTTAGCTAAGCAGATAAAGAACTTAACACCGGGCAAAATGCGTACTTTGACGGTGCCCCTTGGAGATACCAATGGTTACTACCCTGGACTTGGCTCAGTTGTAATCTGGGATGAGACACTTGCGCCAGAATTATTTGATCGGATGCGTAATGATCTTCCGATTGTCGATGAGGTCACCCCTTCTCCAAGTGCATCTGGCGGTACCAAAAACGGCGCAAATAAAGCTAAACCAACCGTGATTGATAAATTCAAAACGCGCACCGCAAATGAAAATCCTTGTGGCGAATTAAAGTAGATAAGATGTAGCCCATGTTGAAAATTTCAGTAATTGGAACCGGTTACTTGGGTGCGACCCACGCAGCTTGCATGGCTGAACTGGGCTTGGAAGTCATTGGGGTTGATACCGATTCCGCCAAGATTGCAGCGTTGTCTATTGGAGAATTGCCCTTCTACGAACCAGATTTACCAGAGTTACTACAGAAGCATGTGAAGACTGGAAAGCTGAAATTCACCACTGATTTTTCTGAAATTGCCGAATGCGATGTTCATTTCATTTGCGTTGGCACCCCGCAAATTAAAGATGGATTAGCGGCTGATTTGACTTACGTAAAGAGCGCTTTTGCAGCAGTTGCTAAAGTAGCTAAAACCGGCTCACTGCTGGTCGGAAAATCAACCGTTCCAGTTGGTACCGCCCAAGCACTTGCTGCCACTATGCCAGCTAATTTGGAGCTTGCGTGGAACCCAGAATTCCTACGAGAAGGTTTT
>JBJTHJ010000020.1:0-7916 GCA_046094385.1 Candidatus Nanopelagicaceae bacterium | reverse complement strand
AAATCTGGTGCAAAGTTATCATTTATTAACAAACCCATTTTAGGCCCCAATATCTCGTCGGATTTCTTGCACCTTTACCGAGCGATAGCCTCAAGATGGGCCGTTCCGATGTTTGATGTTCTACGATTCGTCACCCGTTTTAAAGATTTTCTTAAACCATCTACAACACCTAATTCAGGACCTGGAAAGAGATATTACCTGCAGTTAGATGCTAAATTTGATGAAGTAACTCAAATAAGAGATATGGCAATTCAGATAGCTAAGACCGGATCTACCATTTTGATAGTCCCAGAGCGCCGCCTGGTCGACTTGCTTGCATCAGATTATTTTCATGTTGGGTTGCGCGGATCGATATTGAATCCAAAGCCATTTCAAAATGTGATCATTCTCCGTGAGGATTCAGAGCATCATTACGAGATCAAATCACCCGGATTCAACACTAGAGACGTAGCTCTGCTGCGAAATGAGCATCTAAATGAGAATCTCTATTTTCTAGGATTCACACCCTCATTGGAGATGGCATCGTTGATCGCCAAAGGTTATGTAACCCTAAAAAAATCGGCCAATAAGATACAGGTGATTGCAAAACCTTCCTTACAAGGTGAATTACTGCCAAGTGGTCTAATCCCGGATTTCAAGAAGTTTCTAAATTTGGGAACTGTCTTAGTGGTTGCTCCAGCAAAGGGATACGGATTGGCAATTTCATGTGCTAATTGTCGAAATGTAGCCAAATGTCCCTGTGGTGGCCGCTTGACCAAGCGAAATAGAACAGCTGATCCCAATTGCACAATCTGCAGTAGAAGTTTCGAAGATTGGAGATGCAGTTTCTGCGAAGGTAAAAGAATCTATCTTTTGGGTCGTGGTATCGAGCGAATCGCAGAGGAGTTAGGCAAGTCATTTCCTAATACTTCGATCCATTTGGCAACTGTTGACAAGGATTTACCACCAGTTACAGGTCGAAAGAACTTAGTTATTGCCACCTTAGGTGCTGCCCCTATTCAAATATACAGCGCGGTGCTTTTTCTAGATGGTTTGAATCTGGCTGCTGATCTGCGCAGTACTGAGCGAGCTTTATCCAGCTTAATGCGGTATGCCGCCATGAGCCAAGGACGGGTTATGATTGTTGAACGGCCAGAGTCTCCGATCATAAATTCACTGATTCAGTGGAATCCCTTCTCAATTCTGAACCGAGAGCTAGATGAGTTGAAGGATGGATTATTACCCCCAAGCACACGACATGTACTGATTCAACCGCCTGCAGAGGAATCAGCAAGAATTTATAGTGGTTTGCAAAGCGCCCTTCGTGATGGTCGATTATCTAGCGAAGTTCGTATCTATAATCTAAATTCAGGATCGATCTCCCTATTCTTCCCACTAAAGAGCGCTGCACAGACGCTCGTCTTTCTACACGAGTTCCAGAGAAGACGCTCTATCTCTGGTAAAGGTATTCTTAAGATGCGAGTAGATCCTTATATGCTCGGCTAGAATTACGCGGTGTCGATTCAATCAATTAGACTTTTCGGAGATCCTGTACTGACCACTCCAGCTGATCCAGTAGTCACTTTTGATAAAGAGCTACGAAAATTGGTGAAAGATCTTACAGAAACGATGCAGGATGCCCCTGGTGCTGGACTAGCAGCTCCTCAAATAGGAGTGCCATTAAGGGTCTTTGTTTGGGATATCGACGAGCAAGTCGGCCATCTAGTAAATCCCACTTTAGATCTCTCAGATGAGTTACAAGATGGCGAAGAGGGATGTCTTTCATTCCCGGATTTACGCTACAACACACCACGCGCTATGCGGGCAGTTGCTAAAGGTTTTAATATGTTTGGCGATCCTATAGTCATTGAGGGAACTGAATTTCTAGCTAGAGCGCTACAGCATGAGACTGATCACCTAGATGGCATTGTTTTTATAGATAGATTGCCAGAGGCTGAGCGCAAATTGGCCATGAAAGAGATAAGAGATTCGGAGTGGTTTGCTGCAGCTGGAGCTCCGCAGATAAAGATCTCACCACACGATACCCGCGGCTCAAGATTCTAAGGTTTCTAAGGTTTCCAAGGTTTAGGATATAAAGATTAACGAGAAGTCTCTGAAATTGGTGGTAGCTGCTACCTCTAAGATCGCGCTTCCCACCATCCAATCTCTGCAAGATCTCGGGCATCAGTTAACTATCGCAACTATGCCTGATCGACCTGCCGGCCGAGGCTTAAAACTCAAACCATCAGAAATTGGGGAGATTTTTCCAGAGGCGATTCGAATTCATAGCGAGCAAGAACTACAAGAGCTAGTAAGTGAGTCCGATTTGTTGATTACTATCGCTTTCGGTCGGATTCTCCAATTGCAGACGCTGCAGATCCCAAAGTTTGGTGGCATAAATCTCCACTTCTCCTTGTTGCCGCGCTGGCGGGGCGCAGCACCAGTGCAACGCGCCATAGAGTTTGGCGACGAGATTACTGGTGTCAGCGTATTTCAAATGGATGCTGGAATGGATACCGGCCCCATATGGGTTCAAAAGAGTTTTGAAATTCCTCCAGGATTTACTGCGGTTCAATTATTTGAAAGTTTATCCCTCCTTGGGAGTGTAGCAATCACCCAAACTCTAGATTTGATTACAAGGGGCAATTCGCCAACGCCTCAAGTTGGACCCGCTACGATTGCAAAGAAGATTTCTAAGAGCGAAGCTCATATCAATTGGCACGATGATGCACTCCAAATCCTTCGAAAAATCAGAGCGCTCACACCTAATCCGGGTGCTTTCACCAACGCGAGAAAAGAACCATTGAAAATATTAAACGCCGAATTGACATCAGAGAAACTTGAACCAGGAGAGTTCAATCAACTTGGGTTAGTGGGAACTGGTAGCAATGCCTTGAAATTACTTGAAGTAAAGCCATCGGGAAAGAGGGTAATGAGCGCTTCGGAATGGTTAAATGGGTTTCGACCTCAACTAGGTGAGAAATTTGAATAAACCTTCACCTAAAAAATTTCGAAAGCCTGCCTTGGATCTGCCTAGAGAACTTGCATTTGCGATCTTTCGCTCGGTCATTCGTGATGGTGAGTACTCCAATCTGGTACTACCTCGAAAGTTAAGCCAAAGTAATTTTGAGCAGAGAGATCGGGCCTTGGTTACGGAGCTTGTCTATGGAAGCCTCAGGCAGATTGGTCGCAATGATTTCATTGCCTCAAGCTTCAGCAAAATTCCTTGGCAAGAGGTGGATGAGGATATCGTCGATACGGTTCGATTCGGTGCTTATCAACTATTCAATACTCGTATCCCTGCCCATGCAGCAGTCTCCACCACGGTTGATTTGGCGAGACGTAATTTAGGTGAGTCAAAAGCCTCTTTTGTAAATGCCATTATGCGTAGGCTCTCCGAGAAAACACTCTCTGAGCATTTGATAGAAGTATCAGGAGATACCAGTCAAGAACTTGCCATCAGATATAGCCACCCCGAATGGATCGTAAATAGCTACTGCGATTTAATTCCCGATAAGAACGAATTAAAGGAACTACTGGAACTGAATAATCAACCAGTTACTCCCACTTTAGTAGCGTGGCCTGGAAGGTCCACCCAAAGTGACTTGTTCGCATTAGGTGCAACGCCCACTCTGTACTCCGAATATGGCGGCATTTATGACGGTGCGCCAGGGGAGCTTGCCCAAATTAGAGAGCGGCTAATTGGTGTCCAAGATGAGGGTTCGCAATTAGTTGCGACCATATTCGCTAAAGTCGCTAAGGAGAGTGGCAGTTGGCTTGACCTGTGCGCTGGCCCAGGTGGTAAGGCCGCCCTTCTTTCTAGCATTTCTGAGAGAAACTTCTTTGCCAACGAAATCTCCGCGAACCGTGCCAATTTGGTTTCGAAAGTTGTAAGCAATGCAACGAAAGTCATGGTTGGTGATGGTCGACAAATTCAGCAATCCCTATCGTCTATTGAATTGTCGCAAATCGGAGCGGTTCTAGCCGATGTTCCTTGCACCGGCTTAGGCGCGTTGCGTAGACGACCAGAGGTTAGGTGGCGAAGATTGCCATCAGATCTACCTGATTTAACTAAACTTCAAATGGAGTTAGCGATAGCGGCGATAAACATTTTACCTAGTAACGGAATCTTCGCATACGCTACCTGTTCTCCACATCTGTCAGAGACTTCAATGCAATGTGCGGTCTTAGAGCGTAACCAAGAGATCGAAAAGATTGAGGTAAATCCCTTTCTCCCCGAAAATCTGATGAATGCAACCAGAAACGGCTATCTGCAGCTCTGGCCCCAACGACACGGTACCGATGCCATGTTCTTAGCTCTATATCGTAAGCGATAATTGCGCTCATGCTTGAAGTTCGGATTACTCCCAGTATCCTCAACGCTGATTTATCCAATCTCAACGCTGAGATCGCAAAAATTGCTGAAGTATCAGATCTGCTGCACCTGGACATCATGGATAACAAATTCGTGCCAAATCTCACTTGGGATTTTGAAAGCGCAGCCAAGATCATCTCTGCTTCTCCAATTCCTGTTGATGCGCATTTGATGATCTCCGATCCTGATAGTCAAGCGATCCGCTATGCTGAAATTGGTTGCGCCAGCGTCACGGTGCACTACGAAGCTTCGCAGAGTTTGCAGAGAACCCTGGCATCAATCCGAAGGGCTGGAGCAAGAGCTGCAGTGGCTTTGAAACCCAAGACGGATTTCGCAGTACTCAGGGATTACCGGGAACATTTAGATATGGTTTTGATAATGACGGTGGAGCCTGGTTTTGGCGGACAAAAATTCATGACCGATATGATGGAGAAGGTGCGATTAGCCCGTAAATTCATTGGAGATGCCAATATTTGGCTGCAAGTAGATGGTGGCATTTCTTCTGAAACCATCGAAATAGCGCGTAGCGCTGGCGCAGACACCTTTGTGGCTGGCAGCGCAGTTTTCAAATCAGATGATCCAGCGGCTGTTGTACAGGAACTTAGAAAATTAGCAGCGGCGGTTTAAATCTAATCGCTAAACTTGCCAAGTGAAGACCTTTGACAGCCTATGGCTCGAATTAGAAGCGCGCATTCAATCAGGGGATATCTCCTCAAATACTGTGCAATTGATCGATTCTGGCGTTCATGCCATCGGCAAGAAGATCATGGAAGAAGCAGGTGAAGTTTGGTTGGCAAGTGAATACCAAGGTAATGATGAGCTGGCCACAGAGATTGCACAATTGATTTATCACCTACAGGTAATGGCCCAAGCAAGGGGTCTTACCATCGAAGAGATCTATGGAAAGTTATAGATGAAGATTGCTCTACCAAATAAGGGTTCGTTAGCTGATAGCAGCATACAAATACTAAAAGAGGCTGGATATCGCCAGAGATCTGATCACCGAGATCTAGTTCTTATCGATAGCGATAATGATATTGAGTTTTATTATTTGAGACCTCGAGATATCGCACTTTACGTGGGAAGCGGCGAGCTAGATGCGGGTATTACTGGACGCGATCTATTAGTAGATTCTGATGCCGCAGCAGAAGAGGTTCTAGCTTTAGGTTTTGGCAGATCTACCTTTAGATTTGCCGCCCCACTCGGAGTTAACTTTACTTTGCAAGCAATATCCAAAAAGAGGGTCGCAACAGCCTACCCAGGTTTAGTTAAGAATTTTCTCTCAGAGAGAGCGATAGTTGCGGAGATTATTCGTTTAGATGGGGCTGTAGAGTCATCAATCAAGTTAGGTGTTGCAGATTTGATTGCAGATGTTGTCAGCACTGGTAATACCTTGCGGCAAGCGGGCCTTGAAGTTTTCGGGGATATCATTATGGAATCCGAAGCGATCCTCATCAAAAGAAAAAAAGTAGAAATTTCCAACGAATTAGATACCCTGATTAGACGTCTGCAAGGTGTAGTAATCGCACGCCAATATGTTCTAGTTGATTACGACATCCCTAAATCGAAATTAACCGAGGCTTGCAATTTAACACCGGGATTGGAGTCGCCAACAATTTCGCCACTTGCTAAGGAAGATTGGGTGGCGGTAAGAGCGATGGTGCTTCGCAAAGAGACTAACAAGATCATGGATGAGTTATGGACAATCGGTGCGCGAGGTATATTGGTTACCGATATACATGCCTGCCGACTTTAATTTTCACAACTCTTTAGAAAAGAGAGCAGTATTCAAAGGAACTTTGAAACAAGCGATAGATTTCTTTCATCAATGACGTAATCTGCCACCTGTCTTAGCGCAGGTTTGGCACAGAAAGCGATTCCGATATGAGCTGCGTTTATCATTTCAATGTCATTAGCACCATCACCAACCGCAATAGTTTCTTTTGAAGAAACACCCAACATTTCTGCAAATCCAAGGAGAATTTCGGCCTTTAAGTGTGCATCAACGATCTTGCCCGATACCTCACCGGTCAATTGATTATCCACAATCTCTAAAGAATTCGCACGAAAGAGCGAGATTTCTAATTGCGCCATGATCGGTTTTAGAATTTCTACGAAACCACCAGAGACCACGGCAACTTCAAAGTCGGCCGCTCGGGCTTTGTTTATTAACTCTTCTGCACCACGGGTCAAAGTTAGCTCAGCCCCTACTTGTTGAAGCTTTGAACTTTCCAAACCTTTAAGCAAACGAACTCGCGCTCTTAAGGAGGCGGCAAAATCTATCTCGCCTCTCATCGCCGATTCGGTAATCTTGGATACCTGCTCTTTGGTACCGGTAGCTTGGGCCAAGAGATCAATCGCCTCTTCATTAAAGAGCGTGGAGTCTGCATCCAGCACCAAAAGTTTCATAAATGACGGGGTAGTTAAATTTTCTGATAATCGATAGCTAGGTCTAAATCCAATTTGACGGCAAGTTCATTGAGGTCATCGGTTATTGCTCGTTCGTGTGCCGGATCCAGTGAGAAATGGATGGCAAGAAAATATCTACCCCTAATATCCATGCTCTGCTTATCCAGAATCTTGATCGCAAACGCAGCCAGGGTATCGGTGACTTGGGTTTCTATATCAGGTTTCGATGTACCGGTCATTAACATCAACCCGGTGTAACTACTCATGACCCAAGTTTAAAGCCTCTATGAGGTAATCTAAATCGCCTATGCCAAGCCAAGTTGTCAGAATCGAATCAGCCACGATTTCACGTGGTGGGAAGAATATTCTTGGCCCAATCACCATCAATTTTGAAGAAGGAGAACGTTGGGTCATTCTTGGACCGAATGGAGCCGGAAAGTCAACGCTCTTAAAGTTGATTGCCACTGAGATCTTTCCAACCACTGGCCGCATTGAGCTACTCGGCCAACTGCTAGGCAAGGTTGATCTCTTTGAACTTAGAACCAGAATCGGTGTTTGTGCGTCTATGAAGCACGAACAGATTCCCCCCGATGAAACTGTTAAGGATGTGGTTCTGACCGCTGCCTACGCAGTACTAGGTCGCTGGAACGAAGATTACGACCTTTGGGATGAATCTAGAGCCTCAGCGTTATTGACCACCTTCGGAGTGCGTCAATTAGGTGAACGCTTATATGGGACTTTAAGTGATGGAGAGAAGAAGCGGGTGCAAATTGCCAGAGCTTTGATGATCGATCCAGAGTTGCTCTTACTTGATGAGCCCACCGTTGGGTTGGATTTAGGTGGCCGGGAGGATCTTCTAACCAGGTTTGCCAGCTTCGCTACCGACTTTCGGTCTCCGGTGACCATAATGGTTACCCATCACATTGAAGAGATACCTAAAGGCACCACACATGCTCTCTTAATTAAAGATGGATCGATCGCAGTAAGTGGTCCCATCGCTCAGGTAATCACAAGTGAACATGTAAGCGCGCTCTTTGGCCTGAAAATTGAGGTTACTTCAACCGATGGTCGATATTTTGCAAGAGCTTTAACTTGATTTGTATGAATAAGGGGGCGCACCTAGATGCGCCCCCTAAATAGATTTAGATACTTC
>JBJTHJ010000019.1:0-26627 GCA_046094385.1 Candidatus Nanopelagicaceae bacterium | reverse complement strand
GGTCTACAACATCCCTGTCGTGGTATCTATCAATAAGTTTGTAAGTGATACCGATAATGAAATCGCTCTGCTTCGCAAGAAAGTCGAAGCCATGGGCGCAAAGATCACGCTGGCAAATCACTGGGCTGAAGGTGGAAAAGGAGCAACCGAATTGGCCGAAATCGTGGTTGAACTTTGCGAGCAGCCGAACAAAGTCACTTTTGTATATCCAGATGAGGCCACGCTCTGGGAGAAGGCGGTGGCGATTGCAACGAAGATTTATGGCGCTGCTGAAGTCACTGCCGATGCCAAGGTACGCAATAAGTTAAAGGAGTTACAGGAATCAGGCTATGGCCATTACCCGATCTGTATCGCCAAGACGCAATATTCATTCTCGACTGATGCATCTTTACGCGGTGCACCATCCGGTCATTCCCTAAATATCCGTGAGGTGCGATTATCTGCTGGTGCGGAGTTTGTGGTGCTGGTATGCGGTGAGATCATGACCATGCCAGGGCTTCCAAAGTTACCTTCAGCTGAAAAAATCGATTATGTCGATGGCAAAGTGGTGGGACTCTTCTAATGAGTTATTCAAAGTGGGATCTCGCAATTGCAGAGGATGTGATTGCGGCATTTCGCGATGAGCCTGGTCCAGTTTTGATTGCGCTTCAGGCAATCCAAGAGAAGTTTGGCTATGTTGATGATCAAGCCATCGATTTGATCGCAAAAGAGTTCAATGTCTCTCGGGCTGAAGTTTTTGGAACCTTCTCTTACTATCATGATTTAAAGAGTGAACCGAGCAAAGCGGAGAAGATCGTGAAGATCTGTGCCGCTGAAGCTTGCCAAGCACTTGGTTGTGATGAGTTGATCAAAAGCGCAGAGGCGGCAGGTCTAGAAGTTGAAAAGGGTTATTGTTTCGGAAATTGCGCCCTTGGCCCTGCTGCCATGATCGGTGATCGCCTGATTGGGCGTGCCACTTTGGAGAAATTGAAATGAGAATCTACATCCCAGGAGATTCAGCGGCGCAATCTGTCGGCGCAGATTTAGTTGCGGTGGCGATCGCGGCTGAGGCAGCCAAGCGGAATCTAGATCTGACCTTAGTGCGTAACGGAACTCGAGGTGCGCTCTGGCTAGAGCCACTTGTTGAGGTAGAGATTGATGGAAAGCGCATCGGATATCCAAATGTCAGCGCAGATGATGCGGCATCGGTTTTGGATGGCAGCCATCCATCCATTGGTGAAGTAGATAATTTCGAGTGGTTGGCTAAGCAAGATCGAATCACTTACAAGAGAGTTGGCATCATCGATCCGCTCTCACTTGCCGATTACGAAGCGCATGGTGGTTTCAAAGGTTTAGCACGCGCACAGAGTATGAGCGGCGCAGAGATCGTCGCCGAAGTCACTGAATCAGGTTTACGTGGTCGTGGTGGCGCTGGATTTCCTGCCGGTATCAAATGGAAGACAGTTTTGGATGCCAAGGCCGATCAAAAGTATGTCTGCTGCAATGCCGATGAAGGTGATAGTGGAACCTTTGCAGATCGCATTTTGATGGAAGCCGATCCATTTACTTTGATCGAAGGCATGGCAATCGCCGCGCTCGCAGTTGGTGCAACCATCGGTTTTGTTTATATCCGATCTGAATATCCCGCTGCCATCAACCAGATGCGTAAAGCAATCGAGATTGCCAGACCAAAGTTAGGCAATTTCCAGTTGAAGGTTCGCGTCGGTGCAGGTTCTTATGTCTGCGGCGAAGAGACTGCGATGCTCGAATCTATTGAGGGCAAGCGCGGTGTAGTGCGAGCAAAACCCCCGCTTCCTGCAATCGAAGGTTTATTTGGAAAACCGACAATCATCAACAATGTTTTAACACTGGCTTCGGTTCCAGAGATCTTGGCAAGAGGCGCTGCTAGCTATAAAGCTCGGGGCGTTGGAAAATCCTTAGGAACCCAAGTTTTCCAATTAGCCGGAAATATCAAACAAGGTGGCATCGTCGAAACTGGTTTTGGAATTACTTTAAATGAGTTGGTTAATGGCTACGGTGGCGGCACTTTGACTGGCAAACCTATAAGAGCAATTCAAGTGGGTGGACCGCTTGGCGCTTACTTCGGCATTGAAAAGTTAGATACCTCTGCAGATTATGAATCGCTATTGGCAGCAGGTGGCATGTTGGGCCATGGCGGCATTGTGGTCTTTGACGATTCGGTCAATTTGGCCAAGCAAGCGCGCTTTGCCATGGAGTTCTGCTCCATAGAATCATGCGGAAAATGCACGCCGTGCCGAATTGGCTCTACCCGAGGTGTTGAGACTATTGATTTAATTATCGCCGGGAAGGATGTCGCAAAGAACAAAGAGTTACTCTTAGATCTCTGCGAAGTAATGACCGACGGTTCGCTCTGTGCAATGGGTGGGCTAACTCCACTTCCAGTTAAGAGCGCGCTTAGTAATTTCCCTGAAGACTTCGATGGAGGTAAGCGATGAGCTTGATCATGGAACCTGACTTTGGCACTCCTGCGTCAAAGCGCTCCGAAAAAGTATCGGTAACCATCGATGGCCAGAACATTGAAGTGCCGGCAGATACTTCAATTATGCGCGCTGCAGCTGAGGCTGGCATAGATATTCCAAAGCTCTGCGCAACTGATCGGCTAAAAGCATTCGGATCCTGCCGACTATGCGTCGTAGAAATTGATGGCCGCAAAGGCACGCCCTCTTCATGTACCACTCCAGTTGCAGATGGCATGGTGATCTCTACCAATTCAGAGAAGATTGATCGACTTCGCCAAGGCGTCATGGAGCTATATCTATCTGATCACCCAGAAAATTGTGAAGTCGGAAGCGCTTGCCAAGTCCATGGCATGGCCGAGAGAGTCGGATTAAAAGATGTCCGCTATGAAGCGAAGAAGACCCATTTAGATATTCCAAAGGATGAGAGCAATCCATATTTCAATTTCGATTCCACCGAATGTATCGTCTGCAATCGCTGTGTACGCGCATGCGATGAAGTTCAGGGAACATTTGCGCTAACTATCTCTGGTCGCGCATTTGATGCCCGAGTTAGCTCTGGCAATAAATCTTTCATCGAATCTGAGTGCGTATCTTGTGGCGCTTGCGTGCAGGCTTGCCCAACCGGCGCGCTTAAAGAGAAGAACTTAATCACCATCGGCGCTCCAGAGCGTTCGGTAATTACCACCTGTGCTTACTGCGGTGTGGGCTGCTCCTTCAAAGCTGAAATGAAGGGCAACGAAGTCGTGCGCATGATTCCATTGAAAGCCGGAGGTGCAAACGAAGGCCATTCCTGCGTAAAAGGTCGTTTTGCTTGGGGCTATGCCTCACATCAAGATCGCCAATTAGAGCCGATGATTCGCGAAAAGATCACCGACGAATGGAAGAAAGTTTCTTGGAGCGAAGCGATTGAATTTGCAGCGAAGGGTTTGAAAGAGATTCAAAGTAAGTATGGCGTGGATGCGATCGGTGGCATCACCTCATCACGTTGCACCAACGAAGAGGTATATGTCGTACAGAAATTGATTCGCGCCGCATTTGGCAATAACAATGTAGATACCTGCGCTCGCGTCTGCCATTCACCAACTGGTTATGGCTTGAAGCAGACTTTCGGTACCTCAGCTGGTACTCAAGATTTTGAATCGGTCGAACATGCTGATGTAGTGGTATTAATTGGAGCCAATCCAACTGCAGCCCACCCAGTCTTTGCATCGCGTTTGAAGCAAGCGCTCCGTAAGGGTTCGAAGTTGATCATCGTGGATCCACGTCAAATTGAATTGGTGCGTACTCCACATATCGAAGCTACACATCATTTACAGCTAAAGCCAGGCACCAACGTGGCGATAATCAATGCGATGGCGCATGTGGTGATGACTGAAGGTTTGGCAGATGAAAAATTTATCGCAGAGCGTTGCGATAATGAAAGTTTCAAAGAGTGGGCCGAGTTCATCAAGCGACCTGAGAATTCACCAGAGGCGATGGAGCTGGTATCAACAGTTCCTGCTTCAAAGATTCGTGAAGCGGCCAGACTCTATGCAAGTGTGCCAAATGCCGCAATTTATTATGGGTTAGGAGTCACCGAACATAGCCAAGGTTCAACGATGGTTATGGGTATTGCAAACCTGGCGATGGCCACTGGAAATATCGGACGTAAAGGTGTGGGCGTAAATCCACTTCGTGGCCAGAACAATGTTCAAGGTTCCTGCGATATGGGTTCATTCCCACATGAACTTCCCGGCTATCGCCATATTTCAAGCGTCGAAACTCGCGCCATCTACGAGAAGCTCTGGGGAGTGACTTTAAAAGAGAAGCCGGGCATGCGTATTCCAAATATGTTGGATGCAGCGATCGCTGGCGAATATAAGGGAATTTATATTCAAGGTGAAGATATCGCGCAATCTGATCCAAATACTCAACATGTAACTGCAGGCCTTGCCGCCATGGATATGGTCATCGTGCAGGATCTATTCTTAAATGAGACTGCCAAATACGCACATGTATTCCTACCTGGCACCTCATTCCTCGAGAAAGACGGCACCTTCACCAACGCGGAACGTCGCATCAATCGAGTACGTCCAGTAATGCCATCAAAGACAGGCAAATCAGAGTGGGAGGTAACTTGCGATCTGGCAAAAGCGCTTGGTTATAACATGCACTATGACAACGCTTCAGAGATCATGGATGAGATTGCCGCGACCACACCGACTTTTGCAGGTGTATCACATGCAAAACTTGATGTAGAAGGCAGTATGCAATGGCCAGTGACCAATGAAGCGCCACACGGCACCCCAGTCATGCATATCAACAAATTTGTTCGTGGTGAAGGCAAGTTCATCCCAACTCCGTATGTGCCAACTGAGGAGAAGACCAATCGTAAATTCCCATTGCTTTTGACCACCGGACGAGTACTTAGCCAATACAACGTAGGTGCGCAGACTAGACGTACTGATAATAATGTTTGGCATGATCATGACACTCTAGATATCCACGAAGCAGATGCTGAGATGCGCGGAATCAAAGATGGTTCATGGGTGAAACTATCTAGCCGAGTCGGCGAGACCATCATGCGAGCTCGAATTACCGACGAAGTCGCACCCGGCGTCGTTTACACCACATTCCACTTCCCAGAATCTGGCGCCAATGTGATCACCACTGATTATTCAGATTGGGCGACCAATTGCCCTGAATATAAAGTAACTGCGGTACAAGTTGAACCGAGCGAACATTTCGCAAAGTTGGTTCATCATGGCGAGACAGGCGATTTACAGTTGCAATCAATCATTCGTATGGCCAATCAGATTGCAACCAATATCCCGGCACTTAGCGCGCCAGAGATCGAAGTGGCGCACCACTTAACGCAGTTCTGGACGCCAGTTATGCGAAAGCGCTTACAAGAGGATGTTGATCCAGCGCAGTTATCAGATGTGGTCAAGAAGGCGCTTGAGCTCGTTAAACAAGCCTGATTCCCCAACGACTTCGATTTCAAGCGGCAACTTCATTAGATCTGCCGCGGCCTGCGCAGCCATCTTCAATTCAGCGCTTGGATTCTGGGCAAGCCACATGACTTTGGTGTAATTCTTAAAGTAATCGTCGATCAACTCTGGATGGCGATCTAAACCTAGCTCTACCACCACGCTTCGGTGAAAACTTTTAACCAAGTAATCTGTCAAAAAGTAAGTGCCGGTGGTGGTTAATTTGAAGATTCGCTCTTTGCCGGCGAAAACATCGTAGCAATGATCGCCACCTAAGCGATTCAAATTGTATTTTGCGATCACTTTATCTAGCGCACCATAAGTGCCGCAATCTGCGTAGGCAACTGCAATTTTCTGATGCTGATCTTTAACTTCTAGATACTTACCTTCGACTTCACCGGCAATCTGCTCTGGATGATTGTGTAGTAGCGGTGGCAGGGGATATATGGTGATCGCATAGCCTTCACGCGCTGCGATATTTGAAATATGAGTTGCAATCGCACCGCAAGCAATAATTCCGATAGTCAAAACGGGACCTTAACTTGGGAAAGCCAATCTCTCTACGAACTTATCGTTGAAATCTTCGCGATCTGAGAGCTCTACATATTTGATCTCATCAAGCAGAGTTGATGCACCATGGCGTTCTTGGGTGGAAAGTAGCGCCATCTTTGCGCCCTCTCCGGCCACATTTCCAGCAGAGACGATGCGAAGCACGCTGATCTTTGGTACCAAGCCAATCTTTACCGCTGAAGCAGGGGATAGATAAGAGCCAAATGAACCTGCAAGTAAGACTTGTTGAATCTCTGATTCTTGAATTCCAAATTCTTCTGCAAGCAGCGCCCATCCAGTTGCAATCGCAGCTTTGGCAAATTGCAGTTCGCGCACATCGCGCTGGCTTAAATAGACATCATCGGTCAACATGTAGATCTTCTCGCCATCTCGTTCGACCAAGTTTGGATCATCTACCGCATTGAACTTGCCTGAGGCATCAAGCACGCCTAATTGAACTAAGCAAGCAACGGCATCCACTAAGCCGGAACCGCAGATTCCGATGGCTGGGGCATCATCAATTGTGCCAAGCTCTAACTTTCCATCTACGACCTTCACGGTTTCGATGGCACCAGCTGCAGCACGGACTCCACACTTGATTGAAGCGGCTTCAAAAGCAGGTCCTGCCGGAGCAGCGGTAGCAAGGATTTTTTCACCATTACCTAAGATGATTTCGCAATTGGTTCCGACATCGATGAATAAACGAAGTCGCTTATCACGATCCATACCTGAGGCAAGTGCGCCAGCCACAATGTCGCCACCGACATAAGCGCCAAGTGAAGGCAAGATGATTCCTTTTGCGCGTGGATGAATTGCAAGTCCTAGTTCAGTTGCAGCAACTGGTTCGTAATCAGCGGTTGCCATAATAAATGGCGCAACGCCAAGTGGCTCTGGATCGATACCCAAAACAATCTGGGTCATGGTGGCATTGCCAGCAAGTGCGACTTCATAGACATTATTTGGATCTACATTTGCCTCTTGGCAAACTTCAACTGTAAGTTGTGACAAAGTCTCTTGCGCCAAAGTACGTAACTTATTCAAACCTTGTGGATCCATCATGGTGGTACTGATTCGGGTGATGACATCGGCGCCAAAAGGTTGCTGTTTGTTCAAAATCGATTTCACGGCAGCAGGTGTGCCAGTGTTCAAATCTAAGAGCGTAGCCACAACGGTAGTGGTACCTAAATCAAAGGCGATGCCATAACGAATTTCAGTGGTATCGCCAGGTTCAACCGCAATTAGCTCTTGATCTGCAAAGACCGCAGTGACTTTGAAATCGTTCTTTCGCAGCACCCCAGGAAGCTCTCGCAAGATATCAAGCGAGTAAGTAGGTTCGATATCTTCGATGCCATCTAGCAAACGGACGATATCGGTGCGCTGATCTGAAAGGGTTGGTTCTGATAGTTCTACATAGCGCTTTTGGATGGCAGGGCGCAAAATGATCTGGCGACCCACGCCAACGGTAGCTGCCTTTGGGCGAGTGGTAAGTGGTGGCACATCGATACTTAAATCTTTGGTGCTTCGTACCATGCAAGCTAAGCGCCAGCCACTTTGGATCTCTTCTGGTGAGAATGCGCGAAAATCTAATTTTGAAGGTTCGATGCTGCCATCAGTTATTTGGATCTTGCACTTCTTACAAGTTCCGTAACCGCCACAGGTGGAATCAATGGCGATTCCATTCCAAGAGGCGGCATCAAAAGCGCTAACGCCTGATGGCACGGTAATGATCTTTTCCGCGGATACTTCGCCACCTTTTTCTAGCGCACGAAAATGTAATTTAACGCGGCCAGTGCCATCGTGGCCCTCGAGATCGGGGTTGAATTCTTTTGCCATTGGAACTAGCTCTGTGGCTTAGCAGCTTCCATCGCACGGAATCGAGTAATCCAATTGCCACCATACTGATCATTGCCCAACAAGATATCGGTAGCGCGCACTGCAGAGACGATCTCTGGGGTACGTGCATCCATGACGGCGCTGGTTAATCCCACCGCCATTGCCGCAGGCAGGAAGGCGGCATTGATGGCATGGCGATTAGGCATTCCAAATGAGACATTTGATGCACCACAAGTCATGTTCAAATCCCATCGCAATTTGATCTCATGAACAGTTTCGAAGAATAGATTTCCTGCTTGAGGCTCTGCACCGATTGGCATGGCAAGTGGATCAATTACCAAGCGATCATGTGAAACTCCGTGTTTGTCACAGGCGCGCAAGATCTTCTCGGTGATCTTTAAGCGATCTGCAACGGTCATAGGAATCTCTGTTTCATCGTTGGGAAGCGCGATAACTGATGCGTCATATTTCTTGACCAGTGGCAAGATGTGATCCAAACGATCATCTTCACCGGTGGTTGAATTAACCAGCGCACGTCCTTGGTAGGTCTGCAAACCAGCTTCTAAGGCCTCTAATACTGAAGAATCAATGCAAATTGGAAGGTCAGTTAACTCCTGCACCATTTTGATTGCTTGGCGCATCAAATCTGCTTCGTCAGTAAGTGGGATACCCATGTTCACATCCAGCATGTCAGCCCCACCATCGACCTGCGCCTTTACATCTTTGATGATTGCAGATAAATCTCCAGCGCGTACTTGCTCTTGGAAGATCCGGCGACCAGTTGGGTTGATGCGCTCGCCGATGATGCAAAATGGCTGATCATCTCCGATGATTACCGTTTTTGAGGGTGAGGTGACAGTTGTTTGCATTTGTATTCCGTTTCTTCTCTTCGTTTACTTTTTTAGTTCTTCTTTTGGCGACCAAGGTCCGTCATTAGACGTTCGAGCGTGTCATCATGACGGAAATCTGTGATGTGAAGCCCGCGCACGCTTGGCTGGGCGAGTGCGTGCTTGGCTAGCTCCAAAGTTAATTGATATGCCTCTTCAGATGGATCGGCAGCGTTTGCTACGCGATCAATTAGCTCTTGCGGGATATTTATGCCACGGACATTCTCATTCATGAACTGCATGCCCTTAGCGCCTTTAATCAAAATGACATTTGGAAATAGCGGCAAATTGGTGTTGTACAGAGCAACACCTTTGCAGAAATTCTCTAAGCGATCTTTATGGAAACAGAGCTGAAGTTGTAGCCACCTAGCGCCAGCGCGCTGTTTTTTGATGGCACGATCTACACGATACTCAAGGGGATGAGTACCAGGATTTTCAACTGCGCTAATAAAGAGGTTTGGGGCAGGATTGATCTTGCGCCCTGAGAGATATGTTCCATTGCGCAAGATATCGGCGACTTTGATCGCTATCGGCCCATCTAAATCAAAGACTCTTCGTGTTTCTGGCTCATCTCCGGCAGTGACATCATCACCGGTCATTAGCGCGATATTTTCGATGCCATGTAGCGCAGCTCCCATGATGTCAGCTTGGACTGCCAGACGATTCTTATCGCGCTGTGCGATCTGCATAACCGGCTCTAAACCATGCTGTTTTATCGCAATAGCGACGGCCAAATTTGAAGCGTGAGCATGTGCTGCCGCATTATCCGTCGAATTAACGGCATCAAACCAAGGTCGCAATCGATCAGCAGCTTTGGCAACTTTCTCCATGCCGCCACCATCTATCGATGGAAACTCTGCCGTGAAAACTAATTCATTGGTGTTCTCAAGCAGATTTTGCAGATTAGACATTATCCGCCCAACCCTTAGGGGTCTGCTTATCGCGCTTGGTGATCAGATTTAACCAAGAAGAAGTTCCCTTAAGACGCATATCGACGGGCGGACGTAGATCGTTGTAATGATCTTTCCATGCCTGTGGCAGGTGCAAGGTCTCTTTGCGATCATATGCTTTGAGCCAAATACATTGCATCTCAGGTTTTACTTCGCAATTTCCGTTCTCGCGAACTCCACCACATGGACCGTTACGTAAAGTCTTTGGACAAGTCATGGGGCAGACCATGCCAGTTGAATGAAGTACGCATTGGCCACACATCTGACAACCGAATACCGGTTTCTTGATGGCATCTTCGATTAACGGTAAAAATTTCATACCGCAGCGCGTCTCTTTGCGAGCAACTCTTTGGCAACTTTAACTGCGCTTGAGGCGTCAGCTGCATAACCATCTGCACCAACTACATCTGCATATTCTTGGGTAACCGGTGCGCCACCGACCATAATGATTACCTGATCGCGAAGACCAGCTTTGGTAATCTCGTGAATATTAACTTTGAACATCGGCATAGTGGTAGTTAAGAAAGCGGACATACCGACGATATCCGGTTTATGTTCATTGATTGCTGCGATGAATTTTTCAGGTGCGCACTGAACCCCGATATCAATTACCGTAAAGCCAGCGCCTTCCAACATGATGTTTACCAAGTTCTTGCCGATATCGTGTACATCGCCTTTTACGGTTCCCATTAGGAAGGTACCGATGGTCTCTGCGCCAGTTTGAGCAAGTAGCGGGCGAAGCACATTTAGCGCGCCAGACATGGCTTTTCCGGAGATCAACATCTCAGGTACGAAGAAATCACCGCGCTCGAAACGGGCGCCAACCTCTTCAAGCGCTGGGATCAACGCATCAAAGAGAATCGATGATGGCGTCATGCCATCTGCGATGCCCTTATTGGTTAGCTCTAGTACTGCTGGAGCATTTCCGACCAGAGTCTCATCAAATAACCCTTTGAGGATATCTTCGTGGCTCATGCTGCGCCTGCCTTTCCGGTTAACTTGCTACTTACATTGTGTTTCTTTAACTCTTTGACAATAAGTTCGCCAAATTCATTTAATTGCTCTTTGGTGATTCTGGCATCTGGACCAGAAATTGAAATAGCAGCCACTACCAAACCAGTTGGACCATAGACAGGCGCAGCTACTGCAACCAAGCCATCTTCTAGTTCGCTGTCGATAATTGCAAAACCTAATTTGCGTACCTTGTCTAGCTCTTTGCTCAATACCGCCCTTGATGTGATAGTGCGATTGGTCTTGCTTTGCAAAGTTCCGGTAGGTATCTGGGCTGCCCCAAATGCCAACAGTACTTTTCCTAGCGCTGATGCGTGATATGGCACATGGCGACCAACCCAATTGGTCGCGCCAAGTAGATACTGGCCATCAACCTGATCTATTAATTTCAGTTCGTTGTTTCCGGGAACTGCTAAGTTGACTGATTCGGAAGTTTTTGCAGCCAAACTTTCTAAGACCGGGCGCATTTTGTTTACGAGGGTCGAGTCTTGATTCTGAGTTGATGCAAAGCGCATCAAAACATCTCCACCTAAATAAGCTCCATCGCGATCTCTACGAATCAAACCTTGACGCTCTAGCGCCCCCAACATTCGGGAGGTGGTTGATTTCGGAAGACCTAATTGGCGTGATAACTCCGAGAGTAAAGGTGGCTTTGATGAATTTAAAATCGCAATCAAAAGTGAGGTTGCGCGATCAACTGCCTGGGTGCCAGTTAGCGCCATTTGCCCTCCCGTGAGAGTTCCGAGATGTGGAACCCCTATTCCATTATCTTAGCGTATTCTCTATGGTTGACTTGGGTCAAGAGCGAAAGGCGCGCGAAATGTTTATTAACAAAATGCCCCGATATGAGATTCTCTCTGAAGAATCGATGGCAACGCTTACTGCAGGTTGGAAGCGGATTGTCTCTGAGATCGGAATCGAGTTTGCCAGCCCTTGGGCGGTAGAAGTTTTAAAAGAGGCGGGCCAAGAGGTAAATGGTGAGAACGTTAAGTTCGACCCTGAGTGGATTTTAAAACAAGTCGCGAAGGCCCCAAAAGAGTTTGATTTAAGAGCGCGTAATCCAAAGCGCAATGTGCATATCGGTGGAGATGCCATGGTCTTTGGTGGAGTTTATGGTCCACCATTCGTTTTGGAAGATGGCGTTCGTCGCGATGGCACCTTTAGAGATTTTGAGAATTTCTGCAAGTTGGCGCAGAGTTTCGATGCTCTGGATTCTGTAGGTGGCGTAGTAGTTGAGCCAAATGATTTATCACTTGATTCTCGCCATCTAGATATGGCCTTTGCGCAAGCAACGCTCACCGACAAATTCTTCATGGGCAATGTGGTTACTGCAGAGAATGCCAAAGATGTGATTGCAATGGCCGAAATCATTCATGGTGGTCGCAAAGCTATCGAAGAGATGCCTGCCTTAATTTCATTGGTCAACTGCAATTCGCCACTTCGTTGGGATGATCGCATGTTGGATTCAATGCGCGAATATGTCTTAGCTGGACAACCAGTGGTCTTCACGCCATTTTTATTGATGGGTGCGATGTCTCCGGTGACAATTCCGGCAACTTTGGCGCAGCAGATTGCCGAAGCTCTGACTGGAATTGCGCTAGCGCAAACTTTGCGGCCAGGAGTGCCAGTGGTATTTGGATCATTCCTATCCAATGTGGATATGCAATCTGGTTCTCCGCAATTTGGTACGCCAGAATCTGGAATTGGCCTACTTTGCACCGGCCAAATTGCACGTAGTTTTAACCTACCTTTCCGTGGCGGTGGCGGCTTAAATTCATCGCAATCAGTTGATGCGCAAGCTGGTTATCAGACCATCATGACGATGTTGCCAACCTTCCTAGCAGGTACCAACTGGGTGATGCATTCCGCCGGTTGGCTAGAAGGCGGATTGGTCTCTTCTTACGATAAATTCATTGTAGATATCGAAATTCTGCAAGCCTTACAGGCAGAGTTCACGCCTCTTGAATTCAATGAGGGATCTTTGGCATTTGATGCTCACTTGGAAGTTGGCCATGGTGGACACTTCTTGGGAGCTGCCCACACCATGGAGCGTTTTCGCGATTGCTTCTATCGTCCATTCCTAACCAACAGCGATAACTACGAGCGTTGGAATCGATTGGGTGCGAAAGATACTCGGGCTCGCGCCGAAGAGGTCTGGAAGAAGAAGTTAGAGGAGTATCAGCAACCAGAGATCGATGCTTCAGTACTTAGCGGATTAACAGATTATGTCGCAAAGCGAAAGAGTGAGCTGGACTAATGAAAAGTCTGCTTTATATGTCCAACACTCTTTACATCGATGGTAATTGGCAAGCAGCTAAAGCAGGCCAAACTTGGGATGTCTCAAGCCCTGCAGATGGACATCTAGTTTGTACCGTTGCCGAGGCTGGAATCGAAGATGTTGATTTAGCGCTAAGCGCAGCGCGTAAGGCATTTGATCACGGAGAATTTCCGCATTGGAGTTTTGAAAAGCGCTCGCAGTTGGTCGCAAAGATCGCTGATCTAATGGAACGAGATCTGGCAATCTTGGCCAAACTGGAGAGCGATGACACCGGCAAGCGATTAGTAGAGGCCGAATATGACATCGCTGATGTAATTGGGTGTTTTAGACACTTCGCCAAGATCGGTTTAGCAGCGCACGAGCGAAAAGTAGAGATTGGCCTTTCAAATATCGATTCTCGAGTGGTACAAGAACCGATCGGAGTCTGTACCTTGATTGGCCCCTGGAACTATCCACTACTGCAGGTCTCTTGGAAAGTGGCACCAGCTTTAGTTGCCGGTTGTACCTTTGTGGTCAAGCCAGCTGAGCTAACGCCGTCTACTGCAATTTATCTATTCAAATTAATGGATGAGGCAGGAGTTCCATCAGGGGTTGCCAATTTAATTCTAGGTAGAGGTTCTGTAATTGGAGATGCTTTAACTAGCGACCCGAGAGTTGATCTGGTCTCATTTACAGGTTCGCTTGCAGTAGGACAGCGGATCATGATGATGGCGGCAAAGACCATCAAGAAAGTGGCTTTAGAGCTAGGTGGCAAGAATCCAAATATCATCTTTGCCGATGCCAATTTAGAGGCTGCCATCGATAATGCTGTGACTGCAGGTTTCTTGCACTCTGGCCAAGTCTGCTCAGCCGGCACTCGTCTAATTGTTGAGAAATCAATTCACGATAAAGTGGTTTTAGAGTTAGTGCGCCGTGCAAAATTAATCAAAGTTGGCGGCCCAAATGATCCCGATACCGAAACGGGGCCATTAATCAGCTCTGGACATTTGAATAAAGTCCAAGAGTATGTAGAAAGGGCAGTCAATGAAGGCGCTAAATTATTAGTAGGTGGCAAGACGCTCCTCGAAGGAGATTATGCAAAGGGAAATTACTTTCCACCTACAGTATTAGATGATTGCCATACCAAGATGAGCTGTGTCCAAGATGAATCTTTCGGCCCCATAATCACCGTCGAGACTTTTGAGAATGAAGCGGAAGCGATTGCACTTGGAAATGACACAATTTACGGCTTAAGTGGTGCAGTCTGGAGTGAAGATCGTCAGAAGGCAGAGCGAGTAGCAAAAGCGCTTCGCCATGGCACGGTCTGGGTCAACGATTATGGTCCATACAAACCTCAGGCTGAATGGGGCGGATTTAAAGCTTCGGGCGTGGGACGCGAATTAGGCGAACATGGATTGCAGGAATTCCTTGAAAGTAAGCACATTTGGACCAACAATAAGCCTTCTAAGTCAGGTTGGTTCCGAGAAAACTAACCGTTACGGAGGTTGGTTTGTCATCGATGATCTCAGTCCGAAACGTTTGGAAAGTTTTTGGACCAAATGCAGATAAGTTAATTGGCACTGCGGATGCAGACTTAAGTCGTACCGAACTTCGAAACAAGACTGGCAATACCATCGCAGTTCGCGACATCTCATTTGAAGTGGCAAAAGGCGAAGTCTTCGTAGTGATGGGACTCTCTGGCTCAGGAAAATCCACTTTGGTTCGTTGTATGACTAGGTTGATCGAACCCACCAGAGGTGAATTAGTTTATGACGGCGAAGATATCTTGAAAGT
This sequence comes from Candidatus Nanopelagicaceae bacterium, assembly GCA_046094385.1. Taxonomy (GTDB): domain Bacteria; phylum Actinomycetota; class Actinomycetes; order Nanopelagicales; family Nanopelagicaceae; genus ZLKRG08. The sequence goes on along the minus strand of JBJTHJ010000019.1, from coordinate 11,897 downwards.
TGATGCCAATCGCCTACGTGAACTTCGTCGAACTAAATTCTCAATGGTCTTTCAGCATTTTGGCTTGTTACCGCACCGAAAAGTCGTAGATAACATCGCATATTCACTAGAGATCAACGGGGTCTCGAAAGCCGATCGCCACAAACGCGCTCACGAAGTCATTGAATTAGTTGGATTACAAGGCTACTCCGAAGCTTATCCAGAGCAATTATCGGGTGGCATGCAACAACGTGTGGGGCTAGCTCGAGCTTTGGCGGTGGATCCACAAATCATGTTCTTGGATGAACCATTTAGCGCACTTGATCCATTGATTCGTCGCGATATGCAGAACGAGGTAATTCGTCTACACCATGAACTCAATAAGACCATGGTCTTCATCACGCATGATCTCCAAGAGGCTGCAAAAGTCGGTGACCGTATTGCAATCATGAGAGATGGTGCGTTGATTCAAGTTGGCACACCGGAAGAGTTGGTTGCAAATCCGAAGGATGAATATGTGGCTAACTTCGTACGTGATATTGCCAAGTCACATGTGCTGACTTTGAAATATTTGGCAAGGCCACTGCGCTCCGATGAGAGCGCAGCTAATGTAGAACTGCCGGCAACCACGATTATTCGTGAAGCGACACCGAAAATCATGCAAGCGCATCATCCAATCCATGTCACTGAAAATGGCAGATCCATAGGAGTGGTATCCGCTGAGGATGTTTTGGGCTTGATTGCAGGTGTCAATTAATGCTGGCCAAGCTGCAACAGCGAAAAGGCTTTGCGCTACTTGCGCTAATTGGGATCTGGTTTATCTTGGCCAAGGTTTTCCAAGGACGAGATACCTTGGAAATCTCAGTAGTGGATGACACGCCAGTTGCTTCAGCTTTTGGTGAAGCTGCCGATTCAATCCGTGGAAATCGAACTAAGAGCGCAGCGTTCATCTATTTCTTCAATCCCATCCGTTTGGTGATCACTAACTTCGTAGAATTTATTCGGGCATTTATAGCGGTTCCGTTAAACGGAGCTGCCGCTCCATACATTGGTTGGTTTGGAGTCATCGCAATTATGGCTTTCATTTGCTATGCCACCAGTCGATTAAGAATCGCATTGCTATCTATTGCTTTATTGCTTGGTTGCGGTGCGCTAGGGATGTGGCAGTTCACGATGGATACCATCGCCATGACCATTGCAGCAGTACTGCTCTCGCTTCTAATTGGGATTCCACTTGGAATATGGGCAGGGTTATCTGATCGGGTCTTGAAAGCGATCACTCCGATTTTGGATTTGGCACAGATCCTGCCGACATTGGTCTACCTAGCTCCTTTAGCGCTTTTTTTCATGATTGGCGTTGCGGCAGCCACTATCGCCACCATGGTCTACAGCATTCCAATTGCAATTCGAATTACCTCACATGCGATTCGTTCTCTCAATTTCTCACCGGTAGAGGCATCAATCTCAATGGGGGCAACTGATAAACAGACCTTAAGCAAAGTGCAATTACCAATGGCCAAGCAGATGATCGTGCTTGGCATAAATCAGACGGTGATGGCAGCGCTCTCCTTCGTCGTAATTGCTGCATTGATAGCAGCGCCTGGCCTTGGAAAACCGGTGGTGGATGCGCTAATCATCAGAAATACCGGCAGGGGATTTGTGGCAGGGCTAGCCGTGGTGTTTCTAGCGATCATGCTGGATAGGGCCACTAGCGCTGCTGCTAAAAAGCAGCAATCTTTCATCCCGCCCACACCACAGCAACTAAAGCAGAGAAGAATTAAAGTGATGCTGGCCGGTATCGCCGCCCTGATCTCTGCGTTACTCTCTAATTTTGTAAGTGCTTTGGCGGTATTCCCGGAAAAATTCAATATCGCAACTCAGGTAGAGAACATCACAAATAGTTTCACGGAGTTTCTTACCACCGATTTCTACTTCTTGACGATTGGGTTTAAAGATCTCATCTCTATCTGGGTTTTAAACCCCATAGAGAATGTGTTGGCGCAGGCTCCTTGGTATTTAACCATCTCAATTATTGTCTTGATCGCTATCATGTTGGGTGGAGTCCGAGTTGCCATTCTTGCGCTTTCGTTATTGATATTGATAGTACTTTCAGGACTCTGGTTTGATGCCATGATCACCCTGACTCAGACAATTGTGGCCACACTTTTAACGATGATAGTTGGGGTAGCACTTGGTATCTGGGTCGGACGAAATAACAGAGCAGATGCATTCTTAAGACCATTTTTAGATGCTGGGCAAACTCTTCCTGCATTCGTTTACTTGGTGCCGATGCTTGGTTTATTTGGTCCAACAAGATTCACTGCGATTGCCACAGGTATCATCTACTCGATACCAGTGGTGGTAAAGATTGTCGGAGAAGGCATTCGTGCGGTTCCAGCCTCAATAGTGGAGGCGGCAACTGCAGCTGGCTCCAATATTCGACAGATAATTACAAAAGTGCAATTGCCTGCAGCAAAACGTGCGTTGTTGCTTGCAACAAACCAAGGAATGATTTTTGTGCTGGCAGTTATCGTGATTGGCGGATTTGTTGGTTCTGGTGGGCTTGGTTACCTGGTGATTGTCGGTAGCTCGAAGCCAGAGTTGCAAGGCAAGGGTTTGGTGGCAGGTTTCGTGATTCTTCTTTTGGGTGTCTTAATCGACCGGATTGCCCAAGCCGCTGCAAAACGCGCATAAAAAACTTAGCTTTCACCCTTCCATGCGGCCTAAGTAACGCTTAGGCTTTCACCACACTTAAATTATCCAAGGAGGGGTAATGAGATTAAAGCATGGCCGTAAATTAGCCGTTGCATCATCAATCTTCGCATTCTCTCTTGTGTTATCAGCATGTGGATCTAGCAGCAATAAAGCATCTGGTGATTGTGGTACCTGGACAATCGCTATGCATGCTTGGAATGGCTATACCGCATCGGCACAAGTTGTTGCAGAAGTTGCTAAGAAAGAACTCGGTTGCACCATCAATCAAACAACTCTTGCTGAAGCAGGCGTTACCTATGATGCGATGGAAGCTGGCACAGTTGACGTAATTGTCGAAGACTGGGGTGGCGGACGTTGGCAGGAATGGGTAGACCGCGGAGCAATCGTTGAAGTTGGCCCAAATGGCAACGTAGGTTTGATTGGTATGTATGTTGCACCTTGGATGGTTGAAAAATATCCAGACATCACCGATTCAAAGAATCTAAATAAATATGCAGATCTATTTAAGACTGCAGACTCTGGTGGCAAAGGTGCTTGGTACGAAGGCCCACCGGGTTACACCACCATTGGCGATAAGTTGATCTCTGCCAACAAGTTGAATTTCAAAGCGATCTCAACTGGTTCTGAGGCCGCGCTAATCGAGGTATTAACAAAGGCTGAGGAGAATAAGACTCCGGCAATCGCTTATTTCTATGAGCCACAGACATTCTTCGTGAAGATGCCTGGATTGTTGAAGTCTCGCGTTAATTTCCCAGCAAATGACTGGGCTGATGCTGCTAAAGCATCTGGCCTCACAGATTATCCAAAGACCGTGCTTATGAAGCTTGCTTCCAAGAAGTTGATGGATTCTGGTTCACCATTTGCAACCTTGCTAACAAATTGGCAATGGACCAATGACGATCAGAACGCAGTTGCTGCAGATATCGAAGCTGGCATGAAGCCAGAAGAGGCGGCACAGAAGTGGATCGACGCTAACCAAGATAAGGTCAAGGCCTGGTTAGGTAACTAGTTAGGTAACTAAGAGAAGTTAAACAAAAACCGCCCGTCTGACTAGAATCAGGCGGGCGGTTTTATTTTAGAACGGGGAAGACCTTGAAGAGTTACGACTACATCATCGTCGGTGGTGGTTCGGCAGGGTGTGTACTCGCAAATCGTTTAAGTGCAGATCCAAGCAAAGAGGTGCTGGTCCTTGAAGCGGGTCGCCGCGATTACAAGTGGGATGTCTTTATACATATGCCAGCTGGTCTGGCCTTTCCTATTGGCAGCAAATTTTATGACTGGATGTACGAGTCCGAACCTGAACCATTTATGAACAATCGGAAGATTTACCATGCGCGTGGCAAAGTTTTAGGTGGCTCCTCTTCAATCAATGGTCAGATCTTTCAACGCGGCAATCCACTTGATTACGAACGTTGGTCAAAAGATGCTGGCATGAAGGATTGGGATTTTGCACATTGTCTTCCATACTTTAAGAAGATGGAGCATTGTTTAGCAGATCCCAATGGGGAACTTCGCGGAGGCGATGGTCCACTTAAATTAGAGCGAGGCCCTTCAAAGGGACCGCTATTTGAAGCCTTCTTCCAAGCAGTGCAACAAGCTGGATTTAATTTAACCAAAGATGTAAATGGCTTTCGCCAAGAAGGCTTTGCGCGCTTTGATCGAAATGTTTATCGTGGTCGCCGTTTGAGCGCTTCCCGCGCCTATCTCTATCCGGTCTTAAAGCGTAAGAATTTAGAGCTTAAGACTCGCGTCATGGTGACCAAGGTTCTCTTTGAAGGCAAGACGGCAGTTGGCGTCGAAGCGATGATTCGTGGCAAAAAGGTCACTTTTAAAGGTAAAGATGTGATTCTTTGTGGCGGTTCCATTAATTCACCACAGCTACTGCAACTTTCTGGAATTGGTAATGAAGCGGATTTAAAGCCACTTGGCGTACAGATGGTTCATCACTTGCCCGGAGTAGGTGCAAATTTGCAAGATCATCTAGAGGTTTATGTTCAATACAAGTGTAAACAGCCGGTAACTCAACAACCATCACTTAAATTCTGGAAGCGCCCCTGGATTGGTTTCCTCTGGTTATTTTTCCGCACTGGACCAGGAGCTACCAATCACTTTGAGGCAGGTGGATTTACTCGTAGCAATGATCAAGTTGCCTATCCAAATTTGATGTATCACTTCTTACCGCTTGCTATTCGTTACGACGGCAGCGGACCAAAAGGTGGCCACGGGTATCAATTCCATATCGGTCCAATGTATTCAGACTCTCGCGGTTGGTTGAAGATAAGAAGCACCAATCCATTCGATAAACCAAAAATGTTATTTAATTATCTTTCGACCGATCAAGATCGCCGCGAATGGATAGAAGCGATTCGCCAAGCGCGCCACATCATGACGCAACCAGCCATGGATTCGATGAACGCTGGAGAAACTTCGCCGGGTCCATCAGTTTCCACAGATGAAGAGATCCTTGATTGGGTGCGTAAGGATGCCGAAACTGCCCTTCATCCATCTTGCACCGCCAAAATGGGTACCGATGAGATGTCTGTGGTAAACCCTGAAAATATGAAAGTTCATGGTGTAGAAGGGCTACGTGTAGTTGATGCCTCGGTCTTTCCATATGTGACCAATGGAAATATCTATGCACCAGTGATGATGGTGGCAGAACGAGCTGCAGATTTGATTATTGGCAAAGGAACTTTGCCAGCAGATCATTCCGAGTTTTATATCCATGGCAAATGATCAAGCTCCTTCATCAATTCAGAAGGTAAAGGTAAAGCAGAGCGATTCAGAGAGCGCAACAACAGATCAAGTAGTGGTCGAAGAACCCCTTGAAATTAGAATTAAAAAAGGGGCGATCGAGCAACAACTGGGAATCACAATGCGAACACCAGGTGCGGATCTGCAGCTGGCAGCTGGCTTTCTCTGGGGTGAGGGATTTCTAACCGACCCGACGCAACTGATATCTGTAAAAGTTTGTGGAGATCGAAACTTGACCCCACGCCAACGTGCAAATGTGGTGATTGCAGAGGTAAGCAATGGCGCACCAGAGTTCTTGCGCCAAATGGATCGCAGATTCACCATGAACTCGGCATGTGGAGTTTGTGGCTCTGAGAACATCGCAGACTTACATAAACGTGGTATCTCGAAAGTCACGCCCACTTCTAAAGATGATCGTCAATTAGCCGGATATACCAAGCTTTTGGATAAGAACCAGCAGATCTTCTCAAAGACCGGCGGATTACATGCGGCCCTACTTGTGGATCCAGAAGGACAGATCAAATACGCCAAAGAAGATGTTGGAAGACATAACGCAGTGGATAAAGTCATTGGCCAAGCTTTGATGGATGGCAAATTGCCACTTAGCGATTGGACCATGGTGGTCTCAGGTCGTGTCGGTTATGAAATCGTGCAGAAGTGCGTAAGCGCAGGGGTCTCAGCGATGGTGGGAGTCAGCGCTCCAACTTCACTTGGGATAGAACTGGCAAATGAATTTGGTCTGACCCTAATCGCCTTTGCTAGGGATGGTGTGGGCAAGAGATTCATTAGCGCGTTGCAATAGGTGCAACCAGATGGTTGCTTGCACCAGCGCAATCCTTAATAGCATTCACGTATGACGATTCAAATCAAAGGCGCAAAACTAAACCGCCAAGATGAGGTCTTAACAGAGTACGCGCTTTCACTGATAGCAAAGTTGCATAAAGCTTTAAATCCCGAGCGGTTGCGCTTACTTGATGAGCGCAAGAAGCGCATCCAAGATATAGCAAGTGGCAAAGAGTTAAATTTTCTCGAAGAGACGAAGGCGATTCGAGAAGATTCCACTTGGCAGGTGGCACCACTTGCACCTGGCTTGATTGATCGTCGAGTAGAGATCACTGGCCCTACCGAGCGGAAGATGACCATCAACGCCTTGAATTCTGGAGCCAAAGTCTGGCTGGCCGATCAAGAGGATTCGACTACGCCAAACTGGGAGAATGTAATTCAGGGACAAATCAATTTAAACGACGCTATTCGTGGAACTATCGAATTTACCAATGAAGCTGGCAAGAGATATCAATTAAGAAGTGATGCCCCCCTTGCCACCATTGTGATGCGCCCACGTGGCTTACATCTTCCCGAAAAACATATTTTGATTGATGGCGAACTGACTGCAGGTGCCTTTGTGGATTTCGCTCTTTACATGGCCAATAGCGCCAAACTGCAGATTGCAAATGGGCTTGGGCCGTACTTCTATCTTCCCAAATTAGAGTCTTATTTAGAGGCTCGTTTATGGAATGAAGCATTTTTAATCGCACAGGAGCACATTGGAATTGCTCGTGGAACTATTAGGGCAACGGTATTGATTGAGACTTATCCAGCTGCCTTTCAGATGGAGGAGATTCTCTATGAATTGCGCGAGCATTGTGCTGGCTTAAATGCAGGTCGTTGGGATTACATGTTCAGCGTGATCAAGACCCATCGCACAAGTGGTAGAGATTTTGTGCTTCCAGAACGAAACTCTGTAACCATGACCGTGCCTTTTATGCGCGCATACACCGAACTTCTAGTCAAGAGTTGCCATAAACGTGGCGCCTCTGCAATCGGTGGAATGGCAGCGTTCATACCAAGTTCTGATCCAGCCATCAATGAGATCGCATTTGCCAAGGTGCAAGCAGATAAATCGCGAGAGGCTAATGATGGCTTTGATGGTTCCTGGGTGGCGCATCCTGGGATGGTGGAACTTTGCAAAGCTGAATTCAGCAAAGTCTTAGGTGAGAACGCTAATCAAATTGATCGAAAGCGCGAAGAGGTAAGTGTCAGTGCAACAGATCTATTAAATGTCAAAGCTACACCAGGTGTGGTAACCGAGGCGGGCTTACGAAATAACATCAGCGTCTCCATTCAGTATCTAGAGAGTTGGTTACGTGGCGTTGGGGCAGTTGCGATCTTTAATTTGATGGAGGATGCGGCAACTGCCGAAATCTCTAGAAGCCAGATTTGGCAATGGATTCATAATCAAATCCAATTAGATGATGGGCGTCAGATTACAAAGCAGCTGGTGCAAGATTTAACTGAGGAAGAGATTGCAAAACTTGGCGATTCGAAGCGTTACGAAGCGGCTAAAGCGACCTTCATCGCCTGCGCAATCAGCGATGAATACTTGGATTTTTTGACGCTTCCAGCCTACGAAAAGATGGCTTAATTAGCTATTAATTTCGCCCTTTATTAAAGAGGTTGGCAATCTCTTGGGCAGCTGCTGACACTATCGGCGCTAGAGCCTTTAGCCTCTCTTTGGTGGTATTGAAAGTTGGCAGAGTTACATTTAGATACGCAACTGTGCGGCCAGCTTGATCTTTGACTGCCGCAGAGATGCCACACCACTCTTCCCGATGCTCCTTGTAATTAAATGCAATGCCAGTAACTCGAGCTTCGAGAATCTCATTCTTTAATTGGATTGGTTTGGTGATGGTATATCTGGTTAATGCCGGTAATTTCTGCTTTAGAAAGAGATTAAGTTCATCATCGGTAAGCGTTGCTAAAAAGAGTTTGCCCACTGAACCGCAGTGAAGCGGCACCTCTAATCCCGCTAAATCGACTTGGATTGGCGAGCTAGCTCTAACTTGATCCATAACAACCAAATCTCCACGAGTGGAGATTTCCAGAAATGCGCTCCCGCCAGTCTTTACAGCAACCTTTTCAAGTAAGGGCCTAGCTCTTCTGACAAAACTTGTGTTATCGGTGGCAGCTGCTAATCGCAGCGCACCCGAACCAACTTTGTAAGTTCCGGTGATCTCATCGCGCTCTGCCAATTCAAAGTGCACCAAAGTATTCATAAGTCGCCAAGCGGTGGCGCGATTTACTTTGGCTTCGCGAGCCAACTCTGGAATGGTCGGTGGCACGCTCGCACTTGCGAGCGCATCAAGTAGCCCCAGCGCTCTCTCTACCGATTGGACACGTTGCACCATATGAACCGCCGTTTCATTTGTTAGTTAAATTTAACGCAAATTCCCATAAAAGTCAGTAAAAATAGTGGCGCACCATATGAACCAAGATAAATCCAGTGTAACTTCGGGGCAAGTAAGCAAGGGAATGTTCAAGTCGGGAGCAAGAGTTTGAAGATCAAAGCGGCAGTACTAGATGATGTAGGACAAGACTTTCGAATCACCGAGCTGGAGTTAGATAAACCCAAGTCCGGTGAAATTTTGGTGAAGGTCGCAGCTAGCGGCCTATGTGCCAGCGATTTAAATGCAATTGATGGCAAGCGAAAGTTAGTGCCATTTCCCGCTGTAATTGGCCATGAGGCATCTGGGGTAGTAGTTGAGATTGGCCCAGAGGTAAGCGGAATCAAGGTTGGCGATCATGTGGTCATGTCAATCGTGCCAAATTGCGGAAGTTGTGAATGGTGCAAGAAAGGCGTGCCAAATTTCTGTGCAACTGCAGGAGATGCGATGGCGGCGGGCGGGTTATTTGATAAGAGCAGTCGCCTGACTGAGAACGGTTCCAAAGTAAATCAATTCTTATGTGTCGCCTCCTTCGCAGAGTATGCGGTGGTGCCTGCAAGTGGCGCAGTGGTGATTCCAAAAGAGATGCCACTAGATCGCGCAGCGCTTCTTAGTTGTGCTGTTTTAACTGGATATGGCGCAGTAGTAAATACCGCCCAAGTAAGAGCTGGTTCATCGGTCGCGGTCTTTGGTTGTGGTGGCGTTGGTCTAAATAGTGTGCAAGGGGCAAGGCTTGTTGGGGCTAAAACCATCATCGCAGTTGATATCAGCGATGAGAAGTTAGCCCTTGCCAAGAAACTCGGTGCAACCCACACTGTAAATGGCCAGATGGAGGACCCGGTTGCGGCAATCAAGAAGATCTGTGGTGGCGCGGATTATGTCTTCGAAGCCTCAGGGCGAGAGGCCACAATCTCACAAGCTTGGCTTGCCACCGCAGTGCAAGGTCAATTGACCTTGGTGGGGCTATTGAAGAATGGCGCTCAAATCACCTTGGATGCCGGCCCATTTGTCAATGAGCAATCAATCAAAGGTTGCTACTTTGGCTCTGCAAACCTCCAAAAGGATGTGATTTCGTTAGTAAAAAGTTATCTTTCGGGTCAGCTTTTCCTAGACGAACTCATAAGCCAACGCATAGGTTTAGGGGGTCTAAATGAGGCCTTCAGTAGATTGAGGGCTGGCGAGGGGGCCAGAAACGTCTTGGTGTTTGACTGACCAGTTATCCTCCAAGTCATTCTTCAACTTCCCTAGATTCCCCAGAAAGTTCAAGAAGTTCAAGAATTTCAAGATAAGAAAGTTAATAACAGGAATTCCAGGCTCTGAAAAGGATCACGTGAGTTTTCAGAATTTGGATAAAAACTAAATAAAAAATAGATGCAAGACCTAAAAAACTAAGGAGAAAACAGTGAAGTTTTCAAAGATCGCTAGAGTTTCTGTAGTCGCTACAGTCTCGCTAGCTCTTGTTGTACCGACACTGACTTCTGCAACTGCGGCAAGTGCAAATAAGTTTGCTACGGCTACTAGCGCCTCACAGGTAGGCGGTATTGCAGGACTTGTTGCAGAGTGCAAGAAGGAAGGTCAGTTAAACGTAATCGCGTTGCCACATTACTGGGCCGATTACAAGAGCATGATCGATGGTTTCAAAGCTAAGTACGGTGTAAAGATCGACGAAGCTGACCCAGAGGCCTCATCACAAGATGAGATCGATGCTGCAAATCGTCTAAAGGGAACCAACCGTTCACCAGATGTATTTGATATCGGTAAGGCTGTAGCAGATAAGTACCTAGGAACTGGAACATTTGCGCCGTACAAGACCCGTAATTGGAGATATAACAACGGTGCAGCTGCTGTTCCAAGTGCTGAGTACACACCAAACTACTCAGGAACCATGACCATTGGTTACGACGGTTCACTAGGCACCATCACCAAACTTGATGACCTATTGAAGCCAGTATTCAAGGGTAAGGTCACCATCAATGGTGATCCACAAGGTTCTTCAGCAGCGTTGAACTCCATCTGGATGGTCAACTTAGCTCTAGGCGGCACCTTCGATGACATCTCACCTGCAGTTGCATGGTTTAAGAAGTTAAAGGATGCCGGAAACTTCATCAACGTTAACCCAACCCAAGCAACCATCGCTTCAGGTCAAACACCTGTAGTTATGGATAATGGATATCTAGCAGTTGGCGTTGCTAAGGAGTTCAAGAAGATTGGTAAGGAGTGGAAGCTATTTACCCCAGCAGCAGTTGGATCAACTTACAACTCTGCTGTTTCAGCTTGGGCACCACACCCAGCATGCGCACGTCTATGGATGGAATACACCCTAGGTGAAGAAGGCGCAGCAATCTGGGCAGGTGGCGGAGCAACTCCAACACTATGGGCATGGATGGTTAAGACCCGCCGTGCACCAGCTGCAGGTATTGCGCAGATCGGTCGCAGCAAGGTAACCACTCCTGCTGCATCTTCTGCACAGAATACGAAGGCTCGCGAGTACCTAAAGACCGCGTGGCCAGCAGCAGTAGGAACCAAGTAAGAATCAGGTAAGAATCAAGTAGATTTAGTTGAAATTAACTAAATGAACTTGAATTACTAATTCCTATATGGCAAACGTTCAATATCAGGGAGCCGGTACTGCAAAACGCAGTACCGGCTCTCGGTATTGGCGAAAGCGAAGCGCGTCTCTTGGTGTAATCCCATTCTTTGTTTTTACCGGAATTTTTCTGCTATATCCCACATATAGCGTGGTGACGGGTGCTTTTAATGATGAAGCTGGCAAATACAACCCCGGGAAAATTGGGGAGTTATTTAATGATCCGATTGTCAGGAGCGCATTCGGAAACTCAATGGAGATCTCGGCCAAGACCGCGATTTTAGGCTCCATCCTAGGCGGATTATTTGCTTGGACCTTAGCCACTGCAAAACCTGGCGGAGTCTTCTACCGCTTCTCAGTGGCGCTCTCATCAGTGCTCGCCCAATTTGGTGGCGTGATGTTGGTCTTCGCATTCTTAGCAACTTTCGGTTTTAATGGCGTAGTCTCTTCGCTAGCAGTGAAGTTCGCACCAGATAGCTTTCTTGCTCAATCGGCTTGGCTCTACACAATTAACGGACTTTCAGTTGTTTATACCTTCTTCCAAATCCCATTAATTGTTCTGGTCTTCTTGCCAACCATCGAGAATATGAAGCCCCAATGGCGAGAAGCTTCAGATTCTTTGGGTGGTCGCACCCTTGAAT
>JBJTHJ010000018.1:0-10151 GCA_046094385.1 Candidatus Nanopelagicaceae bacterium | reverse complement strand
GAAGGCGAAGATTGCGGAGCATCGCGATGCGCTAGCTGCTTTGATGGTTACTTATCCATCCACACATGGTGTTTTCGAAGCTGCGATTTCAGAGATTTGCGCATTGGTACATGATGCTGGTGGTCAGGTTTATGTTGATGGTGCAAACCTAAATGCCTTAGTCGTTACTGCGCAGCCAGGTAAATTTGGTGGCGTTGTTTCACTTCTAAATTTGCATAAAACTTTCTCAATTCCACACGGTGGAGGAGGACCTGGCGTTGGTCCAGTTATTGCTAGAAGTCATTTAGCACCATTTTTACCAAATCATCCATTGGATCCAACCTGTGGTCCGGCTACCGGTCCTGGTCCGATATCTGCAGCGCCATTTGGCTCTGCAAGTATCTTGCCAATCTCTTGGTCTTACATTGCAATGATGGGCGGCGCTGGATTAACTCGCGCAACTCAAGTTGCAATACTTTCAGCTAATTACATAGCCAAAGCGCTTAATGCCGATTTCACAGTGCTATACACAGGTGCATATAACTTAGTTGCGCATGAATGCATTTTGGATCTACGTGAAATTACCAAAGAGACCGGAGTTAGCGTTGATGATGTCGCTAAGCGGCTAATGGATTTTGGTTTCCATGCGCCGACGATGTCATTTCCAGTTCCAGGAACTTTTATGGTTGAACCTACTGAATCCGAGGATTTGACTGAGATTCATCGATTTATTGCAGCTATGAAGCAGATTGCAGTTGAGATTGATGAGGTCCGTAAGGGCAAAGTGGCAATTGAGCAGAGCGCACTTCGACATGCGCCGCATACCTCAAGTAGTCTCTTAGGCGCCGATTGGAGCCGTCCATATAGCCGCGAGGTTGCAGCATTCCCGGGTGGTCAAAGTTCGCCATTAATGGGTAAGAGAGGCAAATACTGGCCAACTGTGGGGCGCATTGATGGCGCGCATGGGGATAGGAACCTGATCTGTACCTGCCCGCCAGTTAGCGACTTTGTTTAAGCATCCATGTGTTTACTTAACATAATGTAACTTATCGGCGTTCGGTCGGAGGCGCAGGCGAAGGCCCATCTTGGTAACTTGCCAGATCGCCTCTAGCACGATCTTTAAGCTCATTTTAGAGCTGCCATTTACTCGCTCTATGAAAGTTATAGGTAGTTCGATGGTTTTGAAATCTCCTGCGCCAATCTGGATTCTATTTAAGTGTTCGATCGCAAAGGCCATTTCAATTTGGTAGCAATATCCATTCGATGTGATCTCGTTGAAGTTGATTCTTTCGAGCGTTCGACGAGGATAGATTCTAAATCCACCAGTTAAATCATGGATCTTTAGTCTCAATGCGAACCTGGCATATCTAGTTCCGGCTTTGGATAGCCAAATCCTAAATTTGCTCCAATTTCTGATGCCTCCACCTGAGATCCAACGTGAACCCAGAATCAAACTTGCATCCGTTGGGATCGACTTTAGCATCATTATCAGATCTTTAACTTGATGAGAGCCATCTCCATCCATTGTGACCAAATAATCAAAATCGTACTCCTGTAACGCTGTTTTTATCGCAAATTTATAGGCCGAACCTAGACCAAATTTACCGGTTCTAGACAAGATATTGACGTTCTTGAAATCCAATGACTCTATATATGCGGCTGTTTTGTCTGGAGAGTCATCATCAACTATCAAAATATTTACATTGATCGGCAAACTTTGATCAATAGTAACAAGCTGTTTGAGTAAAGTTCCAATAGAATCTCGCTCGTTATATGTTGGGATCACAATCAAGATATTCATAATTGCCAATTCAATGCAGCGATCATGCGATCAATGCTTGCACCTAAGTTATGACGATCCTTTAATACCTGGATTTGCGACATATCTTTTGGCCTCTTTGGTATTTGTAAATCGATATTAGGAAGCGGCACATCAGTAGCGCACGAAACTAGTTTTGGAGCAAATGATAAATATTCAACACCTTCGAGGATCTTCTTTCGAAGAGCAGGAGTCAATCTTTCATCCCCTGATTTTGCAGCTTCAATTGCGGCATCAGCATCCTTAAAATGCTTAGCTATCAGCGCGGCTCCTTTTTCACCGATACCTTTGACACCTGGCAAACCATCACTTGGATCGCCTCGGAAAGTGGCAAAGAGTCCATAACGATCCCCAGGAATGTCGTAACGCTTAGCTACCCAATCTCGATTCACCAAATCATGTTGCGAAATGCCCTTAGCCAAATAGATAACTTGAACATCAGTTTCATCATTAACTAATTGGAATAGGTCTCGGTCCCCTGTAACTATTCGTATCGGCCCCGGTTCTTTAACGGCATAAGTTGCCATCACATCGTCAGCTTCGAAGTCATCGGCTCCAACTATTGGAATCCCAAAAGCTTCTATTACATCTAAGAGGATTGGGATTTGAGGTGTTAGTAAATCTGGCTCCGCTTCATCTCCGTCCTCTTCCAATCTATTCGCTTTGTAATCCGGATATAAGTCAACTCTCCAATATGGTCTCCAGTCTCCATCCAAACACGCAACTAAGCGAGTTGGTCTGTACATGGTGATCAATCTTGCGGTCATATCTAAGTAACCACGAATGGCGTTGACTGGTGCGCCATCTGGTGAAAGTAACGAATCAGGCATTCCATAAAATGCGCGGTACCAGAGCGAACCGCTATCTAGCAACATCAAACTCATGCTAATCCTCCCAGATAGACCACCACTCCTCTATCCACTTTCTTAATAGCAGAGACGCATTTATCTCGTAGCGTTGGTTCTGCTATAGACACCTGATTGAGTAAATCGATCAATTGCTTCATAGCTCTTACAAAATCACCTACAGAAAGATCGGTGTTGCGAAGCACTGAGTTTAAACCATGACCGCTTCCCCAGCGATGTGCTATCCAGCAAAAACCAAAATCTGGCTCACGCTGAGTTTTCAAGTTGTATTCACTCTCTAGGTTATGCAATTTTGACCAAATTGAAACTACTTGAGAGAGCGCATCTTGGACCGAGCTAGTGGGAATTTTTGGCGCTTCCGGTTTGCGAGATTCAAAGAGAAATATGGAGAGAACGCTTGCGATCTCGATATCTGATAATTTTTCCAGTACGCCTGATTTGATGGTTTCCGCAATTGAAAGGTCTGATTCTGCGTAGATTTTTGAGAGCATCCTTCCCGATGGCGTCACCTCGTCTCCTTCGAGATATCCAAGAAAGTTGAGAACTTCGATGATTCGATCGAAAGTCTTAGCGATTACGTTGGTTCTGGATTCAACTCGACTAATCAGACCCTCATTCTCACGGATTAAGCGATCTGCGCGTTCTGCTATTCGAGCATGCGCTTCGCGATCATTGCAACCATGACATGGATGTTGTCTAAGAGATTTGCGGTAGTTGGCTAACTCTTGCTCTAGGTGCGCTCTCTGCCGATTATCTATACGATTTCGTTTAGATAACAATGCTTCGGCTTGTTTAATCTCACGTCTGAATTTTGCATACTCTGAGAATTTACCTAGATGACAGAGGTCATCGGTCTTGTACTCTGCGACTGCCTCTTGATTTCTTCGAATCTGTCTATCTAGACCAACTACAGCCCGATCTGCTTGGAACTGTGCGAAGGAGGATTTCAAAGAATTTCTAGCGCGATCTCGACCATAACGTTCCAATAGGTTTATAGCCATGTTGTAGGTTGGAGAGAAAGAGCTTCGAAGTGGGTAGGTGCGAGTGGCTGCTAAGCCCGCAGCTGATGCTGAATCAACCGAAGGCGACCATTGAATCACGGCATTTCCCTCGATATCGATCCCTCTCCTGCCGGCACGTCCGGTTAGCTGGGTGTATTCGCCGGGAGTGATCGGAACGTGGTTCTCGCCATTCCATTTACCAAGCTTCTCTAGAAAAACTGTGCGAGCTGGCATATTTATGCCTAGCGCCAAAGTTTCAGTGGCGAAAATCGCCTTCAATAAACCTCTTTGAAATAACTCCTCAACGCATGATTTAAAGAGTGGCAGTAAACCTGCATGGTGGGCAGAGATTCCACGTTCTAGAGCGCTTAACCATTGCCCATACCCAAGAAGCTCCAGGTCCTCTGAACTTAATGATTCGGTATAACGTTTGGCAATATTGTTTATCTCTGCCCTCTCCTCGGTTGAGGTGAGTCGTAAATTTGCTGCTAAACATTGCTTAACTGCAGAATCACATCCTTGTCTTGAGAAGATGAAGGTAATTACCGGCAACATTTGATAGGAATTTAATTTCTCAATCACCTCCGCCCGGGTAAGGCGATTTTGATCATCCACTCTTGAATCTCTAGTGGAGCGCCGAGCGGGCGTTCTAATCCGCCTTAGCGCCTCCTTCTCACTCCTAAAGAGAGCTTGATTTACACTTCCATCTTCATTGAAGAGATCAATCAAACGATTTCCTATAAGAACATGTTGGTAAAGCGGCACTGGTCGATCTTCAGTGACAATCACTTTGGTCTCGCCTCGAACCTCTTGTAACCACTCACCAAATTCCTCAGCATTGGATACTGTTGCAGATAAAGAGATAACTTGAACGCTCTCCATCAGATGGATCAATACCTCTTCCCAGACTGCGCCACGAAACTTATCCGCTAAATAGTGAACTTCATCCATGACCACAAATCCCAGGTTTATCAAGGAAGATGAATTTGTATAAAGCATATTTCGCAATACTTCAGTAGTCATCACTAAGATTTCCGCATCAGCGTTGATATTGTTATCGCCTGTCAGTAGCCCCACGTTTGCTTCGCCGAATCTAGCTGCGAACTCCTGGTACTTTTGATTGGAAAGCGCCTTTATCGGAGTGGTGTAGAAACATTTTTTCCCCTTGGTAAGCGCAAGGTACGCAGCAAATTCTCCAACTATAGTCTTACCAGCCCCCGTAGGTGCGGCAACTAGCACTCCTTTTCCATCCTCGATGGCATAGCAACCTGCGATCTGGAATTCATCCAATTCAAAATCAAAACTCTCAAAAAATGCCATCGAGTGGGAATGTCTATTTTTAGCTTTGCTGGCCGCATAGCGCTCTGCAGGTGTCAAGGCCTCCATGTTTTTAACGCTCCTGGAGCTACGCTGACATTGGCCGGCAATGGACCAATTCGTTCTCCATCCGCATAGCAGATCGCTGTGGCTTCGATATTAATTGATTTGGCTCTTCGAATCTCAACTTGTGGATGGAGTATATGTTCACCCTTATAAACTGAGGGAAAAATCTGAACGAATTCGCGTTTGGATACTGGATTTAGAATCATCAAGTCCAAGAGTCCATCTTCTAAATCAGCATCTGGACAGACCAACATTCCTCCACCATAGGAGCGTCCATTGCCAATCGCGATTAGCATCGCTTCGCGTTCCATTCTTTGATTATCTATGGTGAATTGGTATTCGATGGGTTTGAATTTTGGCAGTTCGAAGGCCATGGCAACGTTATATTTGGAAGGGCCTTTCGGCCACTTCATCTGGTTTGCTCTTTCATTTACCAAAGAATCAAATCCTGTAGAGGCAATTGCCCCAAAATATTCACCATCGATCTGACCGAGGTCTATCGCACTGCTCTCTCTAGTAAGCGCTGCCCAAACGGGTTCCAATGGTCTGCTTGGATTCCAACCAAGGGATCTGACAAAGTCATTTCCGGTACCGGCAGGCACCGTAACCACGGGTATCTGATTAGGCGCTGCTACCTGTAGGACCATGTGAATTAGGCCATCGCCTCCAACTGCGATGATTCCATGTATCTTCTCTGATCTCGTAGATTCTCGAAGTAAATTTTCATGGAAAACAGCAGGATTGGCTCCGATGATTATCTGATATTGGATCTTTCGCTCTACAAGGTAATTGGATACCTCTTGGCCAATCTTTCTACCATTTCCTCGACCTGAGGTCGGATTAATCGCTAACAGCCACATTACGACGACGATCGTTAAGTAGCGCAATACCACCAGCTGCGAAATAGAAGAGAATCAAAGGGATGGCAAGTAGCAACATCGTCAATGGATCAGCCGAAGGGGTGAAAGCTGCC
This sequence comes from Candidatus Nanopelagicaceae bacterium, assembly GCA_046094385.1. Lineage (GTDB taxonomy): Bacteria > Actinomycetota > Actinomycetes > Nanopelagicales > Nanopelagicaceae > ZLKRG08. Next base: position 4,130 of record JBJTHJ010000018.1, on the reverse strand, counting down.
ACGAAGAAAGTAATGCCAAAAATCCACATCCGCCATGGGCGCAAAATGGTCTTACCAGAGATAGCACCCAGCAAGTTAAGAGTGACTAAGAAGACGGGCAGCTCAAAAGCTAGACCGAAAAGCAGAATCACCCGTAATACGAAATCCAAATAATCAGCGAAATTGATCAGGTTCTGCAATTGTGCCGGTGTGAAACCAAATAGCACTCGTATGGCTACTGGAAGAATCTTGTAGCCCAGATAAACACCGGCAGCAAAGAAAGGTGTGGCCGCTAATAGAAAATAGAAAGCTCGCAATTTCTCATGCTTATGCAAACCGGGTGCGATAAAAGCCCAAATTTGATAGATCCAAAGTGGTGCTGTGATAATTAGCCCCATAATCAATGAAACCTTGATTTGCAGATTGATTGGCCCTAAAACACCATTAACAAAGAGTGCGCCACATTGATCAGAACCTGTGGCCTGATCTAGTTTCAAATCACAAACAGGCTCAGCAAGTTGTGCGACGATATCATTGTAGAAGAACCAACTTGCTATAAAACCGCAGGCAACGACAATCGAAGCTCGGAAAATTCGATTCCGGAATTCGGCTAGATGTTGTAATAGCGGCATAACGCCACTTTGGGTGCTAGCCACAGTATTACTTGCTTGAATCGTCCTTAGGCTCTTGATCCTTATCTATGGCCTTAGGTTCACTCTTGCCCTCTTCTTTATCTGACTTCATCTCACTCTTGAAGATGCGAAGAGATTTGGCTACTGATTTAGCAGAATCTGGTAGTCGTTTAGCTCCGAAAAGGATTACTAAAACCAGTACTAGAAGCAGAATGTGTGAAGGTTCGCGTAAAAACATAGGTATAGATTACCCGAGATAGAGATTTTTACCAGCCGTAGCTCTAGCCACTAATTCCTGTCGTAAATCTGCCTCTAATAGCTCAACGCTTCCGCCTAGGGCCATGACTTCGCGGAGCAACCACTCGGTCGAATAGTAAGAGAGATCGCCTATAACTTTTTCGTGATTGAGCGGCCCTGAGATGGCGAAAGACTCTCGAACTCGCCTAGCTTCCCTATGAACCTTTATCGGAGTGTTTCTCATTTTATCAAGACTACTAACGTCATTCGGTGCGATTACCTTGTTGCTGGTCAACTTCAAGGATTCTATTCGATCTAATTTAAAGGTTCGCCGAGCGTTCGCTTTTCTACAAAAAGCTTTAAGATAGGTAGATTGTCGTTCCGAATACACTTCAAAGGGAATGATTTCTCGAATTACGCCTTTGTATTGAATCTCAACTAAGAGATTATCTTGAATGGCTTGGTTCAATTCCTTGACGAATTTGACCTCCAGATTTGGTTGAATCAAAATCTGGGCAGCTAGCTTCGCTCGCAATCTAGCTGCCAAATCCTTGGCTAAATCATTTCCTTCATTGGCAATAATCTCCAACCCCATCACCAGGGTGGCGATCTCTACTTGAGAAAAACTACGTGGGGATTTCAACTCGTCTGCATTACGAACGTATACGTATCCATCTTCGAATGCAAACTCCATCAGCTCCAACGGGGTCTGCCCAGGAAGGCCACAGCAGTAAAGCAGCCAGAGATCCTTCTCAATCTCTGGTACTGCGACGCCAAAGCGATCTGCCAAATCTGCAATTGCGATCCCTTGATGACTTGATATGTATGGGACTAAATCAATTAAACGAGCCAACCTTTGATTAATTTGCATGAATCAACGCCAATTCAGAGAGGGACTTAGTGATGCTAGAAACCAAACTGATTGGCTCTAGCACTTTTACATCTGGTGTGTACTTAAGAATGAGATATTTTGCAATACTCTCTGATTCGAATGTGAGTTTAACTCTCTGCCATTCATCCCCATCATCAAGCAGCTCTGCTTTCGCGAAAAGTTCCGGCACACGATCACGTCGAATCTCTAAAATTGCATCACTACTCGGAAAATGGACCTCTGGTAGCGGAACTTGAACTCTTTCGAAACCTTTTTTTGTAACCTTAATTTCGCCATCTATTCGATCAAAGCGATAGCTCTTGAATTGATGTGATTCCAGATCAAGTGCAAACAGATACCAATTACTTGATTTGGAATAGATTCCGTGTGGCGCTAGACGCTTTGTCTCGCTGATATCTTCAGAATCCAAGTAATCTAGATTGATGATTCTGGCAGACTCAATTGCCTCGAGGGCATCTAGTAGCGTGGTTGGAGTTCTAAGCGCGGTAGAGAAAATCGGGAACTCTTCGAAATCTGCGACGATACCAAGTGACTCAAGTCTTAGCGCGGTTGACCTTGCTACATCTGCAATTGCGCTTTCGCGCCAAGCTTCAGCTGCTAGCGCCAGAATCGATACCTCTTCGGGGGTTAATTTGCCGAGATCTAAACGGTAACGTTCTGGCGCGATTCGGTATCCAATCTCATCTTCAAAGAGTGGATCAATACTCTTCATCTCGATCGCAATGCCAAGTGATCGAAGCTCCTCTTTGTCACGTTCGAACATGCGGTCGGCTGCTTCAGCGCTTCCTTCATAGCCTGATACCGCTTTGAAGATCTGTGGTTTTGTTAGAAATTTTTTGGTGGCAAGCAAGGCAATCACCAAATTTATTAGACGACTATTCTTCTCCGAGGCCATATGCACCTTTAGAAGGACGTCGTCGCCTTGGCAGCAGCTGGGCACCAGGGGCGATTCTTCTGGCAAAAATCAGAAAACCAGTATGAGCAATCATGCGATGCTCAGGTCTAACTGCCAAACCTTCATGGTGCCATGGTCTGATTAGAGATTCGAAACTCTCCGGTTCGGTAAAACGCCCATCTGATTTTAAGGCTTCGGCAACGTTTGAAAGTTGTGTGGTAGTAGCAACGTACGCAAGGTAAACCCCTCCAGGTGCCAACACCTTTGCGGCAAGCTCAATGCACTCCCAAGGCGCTAACATATCCAAAATCACTCTATCGAATGTCTCGCTAAATTCTTGATCCTGCAAATTCCCAACCGTTAATTGCCAATTAGATGGTGTGCCATTGAAATAATGCTCGATATTGGACTTGGCATTTGCCGCAAATTCCTCGCGACGCTCTACGGAGTGAACCATTCCGCTTGAACCCACTGCTCGTAGTAGAGAGAGCGTAAGGGCTCCACTGCCAACGCCTGCTTCAAGAACTTTAGCGCCTGGGAAGATGTCTGCGAATCCGACAATCAGTGCCGCATCTTTCGGATAAACGATGGTGGCACTTCTGGGCATAGTTAGTACATAATCAGAAAGTAATGGTTTGAAGGCCATGAATTTTTGAATCACACCGGTAGTGCTATTAATGTCAATGACGCTTCCCTCTGGAAGTCCAACTAATTCATCATGTTTTATGAAACCCTGATGTGTGTGGAATTCCTTGCCCGGCTGAATATTGAATGAATACTGTCGCCCCTTGTTATCTGTTAATTGGATGCGATCACCAAAATCGAAGAATCCGGATTTAGAAGCCACACGCGCATCTTAATAGGTCAATGGCAGATAGGGATGAGATAGATTTAAGTCGTATGGACATCATCAGACTCTCCCCCAGTCGCATCAACGAGTACCAGCAATGTCCGAAGTTGTATCACTATCGGGTGATTGAGAAGCTACCAGAGCCTTTGAGTTTGGATGCGATACGTGGCACCTTGGTGCATAACATTCTTGAGGAGCTATTAGCGTTGCCAACCGGGTCTCGAACTTTGGAAATAGCGCAAGCTAACATTGAAAAACATTGGAACAAACTTAAGGATGAACACTCGGAGCTCTCACAATTGGTTACAAGTGAGATTGAATGGGTGGATCGAGTTAAATCGCTTCTGACCAGCTATTTTCAACTTGAGAATCCTCAAAGTTTCCAGCCAACTCATATGGAGTCTCATCTAGAGTTGCAGCCAACGGGCAATATTCAATTACATGGATATGTTGATCGGATTGATGTTGCTACGACAGGTGAGGTGAGAATTGTCGATTATAAGACTGGAAAATCGCCCCGCTCAGGATACGAAGAGAAGGCGCTATTTCAACTCCGTTTCTATGCCTTACTTTGGTGGCGCTTGCATGATGAAGTACCTAAATTGCTGCAACTGCTCTACCTAGGAGACCAGAGAAGCTTAAAAA
>JBJTHJ010000017.1:0-6726 GCA_046094385.1 Candidatus Nanopelagicaceae bacterium | reverse complement strand
GAAGAATTACCAAAGTGACGGTGGTTAGATCCCTGTATCGTCCAAGAAAAAAACTTACATTAGTAAAGCGTTTCACTTAAGTGATTTAAGTACTGGCAGTAAAGCAGAGCGCCAAGCGGCATATCCTGCTTCACTTAAATGGGCATCAAATCCATCATCCAGTAAGTACTCATCTTTCAATTGGTCAGAATCTTCAAGATATGGCCAGCAATCCAAATACTTAACACGATCCCCTGCTGCGGCTGCAATTATCCTATTTGCGATTTTAATCCGTTCGGTAAATGGAAAGCTTCTAGGTAATATCGAATTGACGACCAATTCCACATCGTTATTCTCCGAAATGATCCTAGAAATGATTGAAGCAACGCGTTCACCGACCTCCTCTCCTGATCTGTTAACTTCAGGATTTCCAAAATCGTTGGTCCCAATCAGAAGAGAGATCACCTTTGGCTTGAGCTTGGCAATCTCTGGCAATTGCAGAAAAACATCATCTGTTAGATACCCAGGAATGGAGATATTCGATACTTCGGAAAAGTTAATCCACTCACTCCAATTTGTCCCATGAGTGATGCTGTCACCGACGAAGAGGATCAAAGTTGCACTCCTTTTTCCTATAACTTAGCCAAAACTTGGCTGGTTCAGAGCTACATACTACAGAGCGAAATTGGAAGAGCCTTGAAATCATTTATGGGAACGCTGATTGATTTTCGATTTATGGCGGTAGAATTGGGCTGAGCATTGAAGTATCAATTAAAGTTCAATGAAAGAAGTTGCCGTAAGGTTACTTGGAACGGGTGGAATGTTTAAAAATAATCCGAAAATTGATGCAGAACTCTTCTCGGAATTTCTAGCTTCAAGGCGAAGCACCCGCGATTTCAAATCTGATCCGGTAGCTCCAGAGATCATCGACGCCATCTTGCAAGATGCCTTAACTGCGCCTAGTTGGTCCAATACCCGACCTTTTAAAGTGGCGGTGGCAACTGGAGATACCCGTGATCGCATCAGCGAAGAATTCTCCAGTCGTTGGAAATCACTTTCGAAAGCGATGAGTGGTTCGCTCTTGGACAAATTGAAGATGGCAATTAAGCGCAAGGGGCTTCCAACAAGCAATCGTTCAATAGTGCGACCTTATGTGCCTGAGTTGAAACCTCGAGCAGAACGTGTCGGACGAGAGCTTTATGGATATTTAGGCATTCAGCGCGGTGATAAGAGTGCGCGCAATGAACAGTGGGGAAAGAATTATCAATTCTTTGGTGCACCAGTAGAGATGTTCATTTATATCCATAAAAGTCTGCACATCTACGCGGCCTCAGATGCTGGGTTGATGCTGGAGAATTTGATCCTCTCAGCCCATGCCAGGGGGCTTGGCACATGCGCTCAAGGTGCCGTCAATATCTGGGACGATGTGATTCGAAAGGAATTTGAGATACCTAAGCAGTATCGTCTCTTAACTGGTCTTGCAATTGGCTACCCTAGCGATGCGCCAATTAACAATTTCAAAGCAAATCGCATTGATGTGAGTGAGTTAAAGTTTGAAGAAAAATTAAAGCAAAGAAGAATTGAAAATAAGTGAGCTATATCAACCAAATGAAAGAGCGTGTAATTTAGATGAAAGCGGTAGTCGCAGAGCATCTGGTTAAAACATACGATAAAGGCAAAGTTCGCGCACTGGATGATTTGAACCTTGAGGTAGAAACTGGCACCGTGCTTGGAATTCTGGGGCCAAATGGCGCTGGAAAGACCACTACCGTCAGAATTTTGGCCACTTTGCTTCGACCTGACTCTGGTCGGGCGAGCGTAAATGGAATAGATGTAATTAAAGAGCCAGATGAGGTGCGAAAAGTCATTGGTTTATCTGGCCAATACGCGGCAGTCGATGAGATCTTAACTGGATATGACAACTTAGTTATGTTCGGAAAGCTCTATCACCTCTCAAATAGCGCTGCCATTAAGAGAGCCGATGAATTGCTAGAACGTTTTGCGCTTACCGATGCTGGAAAACGTCCAATCAAAACTTACTCAGGAGGCATGCGAAGACGCTTGGATCTTGCAGCTTCTTTGATCGTTAAACCAAAGGTGCTCTTCCTCGATGAGCCAACCACTGGGCTTGATCCAAGGGGTCGACAAGATATGTGGAGCATCATCAAGGAGCTAGTTAGCGATGGCACCACTTTGCTTCTAACCACACAATATCTAGAAGAAGCCGATCAATTAGCGGATGAAATAGCGGTTATTGATACTGGCAAGGTAATTGCCAGAGGAACTTCAGATCAACTAAAGCGCCAAATTGGTGGCGAACATCTGGAAGTAGCAGTTGCAACCAAGGATGTTGCTAAAGCTATGGAGATCATTGAGAAGATCAGTGGCAATAAACCAAAGTTGGACGAAGGACTCAATTCAATCTCTGCCCCAGTCTCTACCGGTACCGCTGCCCTAATTGAAGTGATCAATGGGCTTACTGCAGCTGGAATTAACCCCTTAGACCTTGGTCTTAAGCGCCCGTCGCTAGATGATGTTTTTCTAGCTTTAACTGGACATAAAGCGGAGGAGATCAAATGAGCATGTTGCGCGATACCGCAGTAATCACCCAAAGACAGTTACGGTTATTAACCAGAGTCCCTGAGGTTCTGATCTTCTCAACGATTCAACCGGTCATGTTTGTCCTGTTATTTAGATATGTATTCGGGGGTTCAATCAATACAGGTCAACCTGGTGGCTATGTTCAATTATTGATGCCAGGTATTTTCGTGCAGACCGTGGCCTTTACATTGGCAGGAACCGCAGCTGGACTTGCTGAAGATATGAAGAAGGGATTGATTGATCGTTTTAGATCTCTTCCGATCTCTCAATCTGCATTGGTAGTTGGCCGAACTCTTGGCGATGCGCTCCTAAATGTAGTGGTACTAACGGTCATGGGAATTACTGGTTACATAGTTGGGTGGCGCCCTTCAACTGGAGCACTAGAGGTTGGTCTTGGTTTCCTCTTCTTACTCTTCTTTGGTTATGCCCTATCTTGGATCGGAGCTTTAGTTGGTCTATCAGCAAGAGATGCCAGAACCGTCTCGAATATCAGCTTCTTAGTTACCTTTCCACTGACCTTCCTATCAAATGCCTTTGCGCCAACTACTGGTATGCCTAGAGCGCTTCAATATTTTGCAGAGTGGAATCCTGTTTCAACCATGGTGGCTGCCTGCCGCCAGCTCTTTGGCTTGAAGAACGAATTTGGCGCTACCGCAGGATCGTTTCCAAGTGAATACCCATTGATAACTTCGCTCTTTTACATAATTTTAATTATGTTGATCTTTGTGCCATTGGCGCTTAGGAAATATCGCAAATCAGCTGGGTAATTTGAAGCTTGTTAGCTCTTTCATTACTCTTTCAAATTTGCCGCTATCTTTCTGGCCCAATCTTGATACTTTTCAGATAGCTCTTCTAGCGATGCGATCTCTGTGATCTTCTCCCGATTACCAGCTTTAGCTTCAAAGATATCTAATACCGAGATTTGATGGCTGGGCTTGGAGATCACCGTGATCTCATCCCCTGCGCAAATTTCGCCCTCATTTATGATTCGTAGATAAGTTCCGGATCGCTTGGCCTCTGTGAACTCTTTGATGAGCGTAGGGCGATCCCAAAAACCGGCAAAGACTCGGCAAGGAATTCTTGGCTCTGAAACTTCAAGGATGCAACTTCCAACGCTCCAGCGTTCTCCGATTAACGATCGATTCAAGTCGATTCCTTCGGTAGTTAAGTTCTCCCCGAAACTTCCGTATCGAAGAACCCTACCAATCTCTGCTTCCCACCACTTTGCATCTTCGATTGCATAGGCGTAAACCGCTTTGTCGTACCCGCCATGAACTTTCTTGTCGATAACCGAATCACCTGAAACCCCATTCTTTTCAAAGCTAATGTGGCCGCTTACTGGCTCTTTGTCGATACCAGTTCTGCCCTCACTGCCGGTCCATTCGCCAGTATGAATTCGCTTTGCAACATTTATCGAAAGTACTTTGGCCATAGTAGCTACTTGATCTTAGGCAGATTTATTCGATACTTAACAGAGAGCAAGCGCACCGCCACCACAACCAATCCACTTACTATCGCTCTTATAGCGCTATCCAAGTCAGATTGATAGAGCGCAACGCAGGTGATTGCGCCAAGTAGCGATGAAGTTCCGATGGTCTCGCGATGCAAGAGAATCGGCGGAATTTGGCAGAGTACATCGCGGACCAAACCACCTAAAACTGCAGAGAGTACACCCAGCACTACTGTGCCGACGATTCCAACGTTCTTCTCCATTGAAAGATCGACTGCCGCAACCACCGCTACCCCTAAGGAGATGGAGTCCAGAATCAAGACAAATTTCTTGGCGGCATCTTTAGCTTTGAAGATAATGGTGATCAAAACTGCCAATCCGACTGCAATCAGTAGGTATGGTTCTACCAACCAAGCTGGCTTTAGATTTAAAGCTAAATTTCTAAAGGTGCCTCCGGACAATGCGGTTACGGCGGCAACGAATGCAATCCCGCCGTAATCCATGTTTTTGGAGGCGGCGACTCTGGCGCCAACTAGGGCAAAGGCAAAAGTGGCGATGAAATCTAGAACTTGTAACGAACTCATTGATACCAGCGGATCATCCCGATAATTCCGGCAGTAGCGTAGAAAAACTGCAAGAATAAAATTCCGCGATGTTTTCCAAGATAAGCCCAGATGCCAATCGAGAAAGCGCTTAATAACAACAAAGTAAATCCGAGAAATTCAAAGCCGGTGTTAGAGGCGACCAATAAGGAGTAGACGACAGCGGTAGCTACTCCGAGCCATTCGAAGACTTTATCCTTCTTCACAAGTTGAATATTAGGCTTTACGTAGACTTTCCTTGGACATTCAATAGACTTTCAAGGGTGCGAATTAGCGAATTTTGGCAGAGATTGCGCCAGGTGTACCCCGATGCCGATACTTTGGCCACCGATGTCACGATAACTGAACTTGGCTCGATGACGATCAAAGAGGCGCTAGCCACCGGTTTAGAACCCGATGAGATTTGGAAAATTCTAGTTCGTAGAGATCCAGAAATTGATAAGCGCTGGCAGTAGTTTTAATTCTGGCCCAGCATGAGCAATGAATTTTCAAAAATAATATCGGCGTCGTAATCGACAGTTGCCACGTGATAACTGTTGATCAATTCGATCCGCTGCTTTTGTGAAGACCCAATCTCATCTAAATAGATCTCAGTGTTATAAACCGGAAGCACATGGTCATCCTTGGAATGAAAGATCATGAATGGCGCTTTAATCTGCGGCAATTTAGCTCTGGAGTCTGCCAATAACTTTCTAAGTTCCGCTACGCCCTTAAGTGGTAGAGCATCATATGACCACTCGCTGGCACCAGGCTTTTTGATATCCCCACCAACTGCTTTCATTTTTGGAACAAATTTGGAGATGAAAGGGATGAAATATTGCGCTGGTCCTTTGATCGTGATCATCGGATTTACAAAGACCAATCCCGCAATCCTCTGACCATATTTATGCGCAACTTGAATTGAGGTCGCCCCGCCCATTGAAAGTGCGAAGATAAATACGCGATCGCACTTTGTTAGAAGCTCTTCGACGTCGCGACTTGCACGCTCTGGCCATTCCTGCCATTTGACCTGATTTAGATCCTCCCATTTAGTGCCATGACCTGGAAGGCGCGGGATTCGAACGGTATATCCGCGATCATTAAGAAAGTGCGCCCAAGGTCGCATCGATGCTGGTGAACCGGTGAATCCATGAACTAACACGATGCCAGTTCTGGCATTTGCCCCACTTCCATCAGCTGCAAAATCATTTAACCAACCGGTGGGAGCTTCTTTAGGTGGCTGGATCGATTGATTGGATGCATTTGTCATGGCTTAAATTTACACTTCCTTACTATGCTTACGATGGCTTACTATGAAATCTGAGTGGGGTTTAACCGACACGGGGCGATCCTGGCAAGCCTCGTTTGATGATTTGGGTCGCCATTTATCCGAAAGCACCTTCGTGGTCATCGATCTGGAAACCACCGGTGGCTCCCCAGGTTTAAATGCCATCACCGAAATCGGAGCGCAGAAGGTTCGATCTGGCAAAGTTATCGGAGAGTTTCAAACTTTGGTAAACCCTGGCGTACCACTTCCTCCCTTTATCACAGTGTTAACCGGTATCACCGAGAAGATGTTGCTGCCTGCGCCGACTATCGATCAGGTCTTTCCGCAACTTCTAGAGTTTCTTGGCCCAGAGGCAGAGAGCATCTTGGTGGCACATAATGCTGCTTTTGATATCGGATTTCTAAAGGCTGCTGCAACTGCGCTTGGTTATCAATTCCCAAAATACCAAGTATTCGACACGGTAAAGATCGCAAGACAGGTTCTAACCAAGGACGAGGTCCGAAATTACAAATTAGAGACGCTCTCACTATTTTTTAAGACCGCCACCACGCCAAATCACAGAGCGTTAGATGATGTTCGGGCCACGGTGGCGGTGCTACATGGCTTATTCGAACGACTTGGTTCATTCGGAGTCTTAACCGTCGAAGAGCTAAAGGAATTCTCAAATCGAATCACCAAAGCGCAAGCTGCCAAAAAGCACCTAGCGCAAAATATTCCAGCATCGCCAGGTGTTTACATCTTTAAAGATGCAAAAGGCGAAGCGCTTTATGTGGGTACCTCAAAGAATCTGCGCTCCAGAGTTCGTACCTATTTCACCTCCGCAGAGA
>JBJTHJ010000016.1:0-790 GCA_046094385.1 Candidatus Nanopelagicaceae bacterium | reverse complement strand
GCTTAGGATGAAAAGAGTCGTTATAAATCAGTAACCATCGATAACCATGGTGGTCATCCAATTTGGCACATATTTCTCATAGGAATTAGTAGTTAATACAACTAGATAATTAATCGAACCAACTGGTTTGCTCTCTGGCCACGGAGTTGCGCCATCAGTAAGGGTGATTACGATATTGACTCGGGGGCGAATCCGAAGTGCAGCTTGAATACCAACTGTCATATCCGTGCCACCGCCACCTTTGATTCTGATCTTGGTGAGATCAAAGGAACGAATCTTTTCAACTTCATGAACTTTGGCATCAGTTGGTAAGACCCAAATTCCGCTAGATACGCCAACTGCATTCATGATGCCCCGAATCTCAGAGAGGTATAGATCAAGGGTGTCATTGCTGATACTGCCACTGGTATCTAGCACGATCGCAACACATGGCGGTTGTGGTTGGCGCATGGCGGGCAATACAAATTTCAAACCTGCCTTATCTACAGCGCCTTGTCGCCTTGAAGGTCTGGCATAGGTGTAATCACGGCGTCCTGCAACATTTGAAATCGCAGCGCGTAGATTAAATGCCAACACTTTTCTCCAATCTACAGTCGGCTCTAAACGATCTCTTGCGATTCGAACTAGCGCTTCCGGTAAATTCTCACCATTATTCTGCGCCGCGATAATCGCTGATGAGACTGAATCCAGCACATTATCTTGTTGATTGTTGCTACTAGCTGGCGCATTTGAATCTTCGGCGGCTAATTCATACTCTCGTTTTGCGCCACCTGTTACCGAACCGCAATCA
>JBJTHJ010000015.1:0-9006 GCA_046094385.1 Candidatus Nanopelagicaceae bacterium | reverse complement strand
TATAACCAGATTGCAAAATCTTGAGCCAGAGGCTGAAAGTGAATTTGCGGCTACCACCGAAGGCATGAAAGCTTTGGTGAGGCAATCACAGGTAAACGATGCAAAATTGAAGGAATTTATAGCACTACCAGATGAGATACTCACATTCATTCGCTATGGAAAAACTGTTTCATTCTTGACATCTTCGGTGCTAGCACAAGTAATTCATCACGCCACCGAACATCGCGCTCAGATTGCAGATATCTTGGCTATCAACAAGATGGATGTCATTAATTTAGATGCTCTAGATCTCTGGAGTTTCGAGAGGTTTGAGCGAAGCTGACCATACTGCCAAAGCAATAACCGGAATTGCGGCAAAGACGCAGAGCCAGCCATAGTTCAAAAAGCTGATCACTACCCCTGCAATTGCGCCACCGAAAGCGCCAGCTAAATTCATTACCAAATCACTGGCACCTTGAACTGAGGTTTTCAACTCTTGATCCACAGAGGTGCTAAGTAATGTGGATCCGGCGATCAAAGTAAACGACCAGCCAAGTCCTAATAAAAATAGACCAACGCCTAGCTTTGGTACATCATCTGCCGCGGCCGTGCTTGAAATCAAGGCGGATAAGAGCAGAATCATGAACCCCATTTGGATTGTCTTTACCTGTCCAATTCGATCGCTTATGCTTCCGACAATTGGCGAAAAGGCATACATTCCGATCACATGGACACTGATCACCATACCAATAATGCGAAGTGAAACATCAACATGCTTCATATGAACTGGCGTCATGACCATTACAGAAACCATTGCAATATGGCCAATGGAAATGGCCAGGATTGCAAATAACGCGACCGGGCGCTTGCTGATATGTGAGAGCGCCTCTTTGGTTCGACGCTTACCGGCTTCAAATCTTCTACCTTCACCCAGGGCTGTTAGATATGGATCGGGCTTTAGAAAAAGATAGATCAAAGTTGCAGCAAATGTCAGCGTTACTGCTGAAATCAAATAAGGACCAACTAGCTCTGGGAGATTAAGTCTGGTGGCTAGCCTGCCCGCTGGTTCCATCAGATTTGGTCCAGTTACTGCGCCAACTGTGGACCCCCAGACCACGTAAGACAATTGCTTTGCTTGATGTTCATCGCGCACCAAATCGATTGCCGCAAATCTTGCTTGATATGCAGCTGCACTTGCTGAACCCACTAGGAAAGAGCCAATCAACATCAAATAGATATTTGAATGAATGCCACCTGCAATCGCAAAGAGCGAACCGATAACTCCAGCGGCATAACCGGTGGCAAGTGCAAGCCGTCTGCCACCAAAATTGGTAAGCCGCGCAAGAGGTAGAGCTAATGCCGCCGCACCAAGAACTGAAAAAGTTTGAGCCAAACCCGCCAAGGTCTCGGAATCCGTAATTTCAGCGACTAAGAGAGAACCAGCAGCAACCGTGCCAGCTGTTCCGACGCCTGCACCAATCTGAGCGATTGATAGGGTCTTAATAGTTTTTTGTTGTAGCTCTTGATGCAAACTCATTAACTTAATTTAACATCAATTAATTTGAAGGATCGCAGTTTTAATCATATTCTGTAGTAATTTTTCATCGACTTTCCAATCTACTGGAACCTGGAAGGTCTTTTTCAAAACCTTGTAACCACTTAGCTCTTTTTTGAATTGGCTTAAGATTTTAGGATCAAATGGTGCGAGCAGAATATGGTTTTCGGCTAGCGAGATTCCAAAAATATATTGTTCTTGAAATTTAATCATGGGGTGATTCCAAGCGATTACCACTTCGACCTTTGGGTGCTTAGCTTTAATTGCTTTAATAATGGCCTTGGTGGTCTTCTGCTTTAGCGCTGGTTCATTCTTCAAATACTCGGATAGTGTGGCAAATCTCTTGGAAGATTTTGATCCTCGCGAGTACATAACTAATGCATTGGCATGAGCTTGGCTAAACCCATGCTCTTCCTTTAGATAAGCCACCTGTTCGGGATATTTCCAATCAGAGATTTCGCGCATTACCTCAAACCAATATTTCATCGGTTGGCCATGTTTCTGCTCGATTTTTGGGAAATAGGACTCGCGGTCTGCGCTTTGAGGCATGCCCTGATGATAATTCCTTGATTAACTGATGCAAATACCGCTTAAGAGCGCTCATATCCAGAAGGTAGAATCATCTTTAGGTTCAATCAGGTTTAATAAAGAAAGTAGGCAGTCAATGTCTGAGATTTCAGAGCGCCCTTGGGGTCGTTATGAAGTACTCCAAGAAACTGCCACCCATAAAGTCAAATGTATCTGGGTGCATCCCGGAAAACGCCTCTCTTATCAACGCCATAAATTTCGCGCAGAGCATTGGTTTATCGTTGCCGGAACCGGTGAAGTGACAATTGATGGCAAGGTCACTGCCTTTAAAGCTGGTGACACCATCGAGTTTGGAATTGGAGTTTTGCACAGAATTAGCAATACCGGAAATGAAGATGTGATCTTTGTTGAAGTTCAAACTGGAAGTTACTTTGGCGAAGATGACATCGAACGTGTCGAAGATGATTTTGGCAGATAGTCCGCACACAGAAAGCAGGCAAAATTAATGGAAATCTTAAATTCGGCCCTAATTTCAATACTTTTACTTGCAGCTATCTATGTGATTCGCTCACAGCGTGCATTGCACAACAAAATGGGGCGACAAACTGAACGTTTAGCAAAGGCAATTCAAAATCTAACCCAGCAGGAACGAGAAAATTCCAAGCAAAGCACTCGCCAGATTGAAGCTTTTATTCAATTGAATTCACTTCTAAAGTTCTCGGCACCATTACCAGCAACTCGTGGTTGGGTTGCATCCCCTGATTTACTTTTAACTATCTCTCAACTGGTCAAAGAACTTAAACCTAAACTTGTCGTAGAACTTGGTTCAGGTGTTTCAACTTTGGTAGTTGCCAAATCTGGCGCTAAGAAAGTAATCAGTTTTGATGGTGATGCCGAATTTGCTGAACAGACTCGGGAACTCTTAAAGGAACATGGAGTTCGTGGCGTTGAGGTCAGGTTAGCTTCGCTCATGCCATTTCGTGGTGGCGCAAATTGGTATGACCCAAGCAAGTTCAAGGATCTAAAGAATATTGATCTACTGATCGTAGATGGCCCCCAAGGTGGAGATAATTCTGATGCTCGCTACCCCGCTTTGGAAGTGCTGTTAAATAAGCTCTCTTCAAAAGCAATTATCGTTCTGGATGACGTCAATCGAACTGGTGAGCGCAAGCTGGCAGAAGATTTTGCGAAAGCCTTACCTAAACATCAATTACGAATTCTTGATCACGAGAAATTAACGGCAGTAATAGCCCCTAAGTAATTAGCCCTCTGGAAAGTGGCAAGAGACTTGGTGTTTGCCAATCTGCATTAAGGCTGGCTCAGTTGTAGTGCAAATTTCCTGGGCTTTCCAGCAACGGGTGCGAAAGCGGCAACCACTTGGTGGATTTGCAGGGCTTGGCACATCGCCGGTTAACACGATTCTAGAATTTTTGCGGACTCGCTCTTGTTTTGGATTTGCAAGTGGCACGGCTGAGATCAGAGCCTTTGTATATGGATGCTTTGGATTTTGAAAAATCTCTTCCCTGCTTCCAATCTCAACAATCTTTCCAAGGTACATAACTGCTACTCGACTTGAGATATGTGAAACCACTGATAGATCATGCGCGACAAATAGGTAGCTAAAGCCAAACCGCTTCCTCAAGTCATCTAATAGATTAAGAATTTGAGCCTGCACTGACACCTCTAGCGCTGAAACGGGCGCATCTAAAACAACGAATTTTGGTTGGGTAATCAAGGCACGTGCAATTCCTACCCGTTGTCTTTGGCCACCTGAGAATTCGTGTGGATAGCGATTGCCGAATTCGCGTGATAGACCGCAAAGTTCGATCATCTCATCGACTCTTGGATCGGTATCGTCTTGGGCCATGCCATGAACTATCAACGGTTCTGCCACGATCTGACGGACCGTCATACGTGGATTTAAGGATGCATAAGGATCCTGAAATACGATCTGCATATCTTTACGGATCTTTCGAATCTCCTCGCGAGACATCGAATGGATCTCTTTGCCGTCAAAGTAAATCTCACCTGCAGTTGGGTCAAGCAGTCGAAGAATTAACCGTGCAGTGGTCGATTTACCGCAACCTGATTCTCCGACCAATCCCAACGTTTCACCAGGATTAATATCTAGAGAGATTCCGTCTACTGCATGAATCTGTCCAACCGTGCGCTTTAACAAACCACGCTGAATTGGGAACTTCTTCTCTAGATTAGAAACTCTGAGTAAAGGTGAACTCATTTAAGTACCTGCACAAAGTTCGGTTCTTTTACTCGGTGACAGCGGACCATGCGGCCTGCTTCGAATTCATCGAAAGTCGGTACCTCTAAATGACACTTATCGATCGCAAATTCGCAACGCGGTGCAAAGGCGCAACCTTTTGGCGGACGCGACATCACCGGTGGCGCTCCCGGAATCGTGTAGAGCGGATCATTTGAGAATTCATCCATCTGCGGAATCGATTTCATCAAACCCCAGGTGTATGGCATCAATGGCCGCTCGTAAAGATCATCTACTGGAGCTTCTTCGACGATGCGACCACCATACATGACTGCTACTCGATCACAGATTCCTGCAACTACTCCTAAATCATGAGTAATCAAAAGTACTGCGACATTTAATTCGCGAGCAGATTTTTCTAAGATCTCAAGAATCTGAGCTTGGATAGTGACATCAAGCGCGGTAGTTGGTTCATCTGCAATTAGCAGCTCTGGATTGCAAGATAGGGCCATTGCAATCATGGCGCGTTGGCGCATACCGCCTGAGAATTGATGTGGGTAATCATCTATGCGCTGTTCTGGATTTGGCACACCTACCAAATTCAACATCTCGATGGCGCGTACCTTCGCCGCTTTCACTGAGATTCGTTCGTGAACTCGAATCATCTCTGAAATTTGATGGCCAATTGTGTAAACCGGATTTAGTGACGTCATAGGATCTTGGAAGATCATTGAGATTTCGCCGCCTCGAATCTCGCGTAATTGCGCATCCGGAGTGGTTAATAAATCAATACCTTTCCAAAAGATGCGACCTTTTGGATATACCGCAGGTGGTTTGGGGACTAGTCCCAAAATGCTCATGGCAGTTACTGATTTTCCGGAACCTGACTCTCCGACTAAACCAAGAATCTCTCCGGGGTTAAGCGATAAAGATGCGCCATTGATTGCTTGAACAATTCCATCGCTGGTATTGAAGTGAACATGCAGATCATCTATATGTAATAGCGGCGCTGTCACTTGGTACCTCGAAGTTTTGGATCGAGCGCATCACGCAAACCATCACCGATCAAGACAATCGATAGCGTCAACATCACAAGGATGGAACCGGGAATAAAGAACACAAATGGCTTATCTGTCAGGTAATTGCGCGAGCTAGAGATCATCACACCTAGTGATGGAGTTGGTTCGCGAAAGCCCACACCCAAGAAGGCATAGATAGATTCGCTAAGGATCGCACCGGCTACCGAGAACGCAAGTACCACGATAATTGGCGGAATCGCATTTGGGCCGATATGGCGCAAAATTATGCGCTTGGTAGTAGCTCCGGTAGCTCTAGCTGCCTCTACATATTCCAAAGATTTAACTTGCATCACCGATGCGCGAAATAAACGTGTTGTCGAGTACCAACCAGTGAAGACCAAAGCAGCCACGATTACCCAGAAGGAAGAGCCAAATACGGTGATGATTGCAAAGCCGATAAGAACAAATGGGATTACCTGCCAAGTATCAATAAAACGGCTGATCATAGTATCTACCCAGCCGCCAAAATAACCAGCGATACCGCCAAGAGTGACTCCCACGAAAACGGAAATTACCGTTACTACTATCGCAACAGTTAGCGACAAGCGAATACCCAATGTGACGCGAGTGAAGATATCGCGACCTAAATCATCAGTGCCTAGCCAATGTCCATTGGTCCCAGGAGCTGCCAAGATATCTGAACCCAATTCGTCATATTTCCAATTGCTCACGATTGGCCCGAAAATTCCGATCAAAATCAGCGCAGAAAGAATTACCAGACCTACGATCGAGATCTTGTTACCAAAGAAGCGCTTACGAACATCTTGCCAATAGGAGAGAGACTCAGGAACTTGATTCTCTTGATTTTCAATAGCCATCAATGCACCGTCTTATCGTTGATCTTGATACGTGGGTCAATCAGCGCATAACTAAGGTCCACAATCAAATTGACGATTGCGCCAAATCCAATAACTACGATGGCAAGCCCAAGTACCACCGGTGCATCTTGTGACAGCGCAGAATCTGCAATTGTGGATCCCATGCCTGGCAGAGAGAAAACTTTCTCAGTCTGAACAGCTACACCAAAAATTGCGATTAAAGATGTTCCGTAAACAGTAACAACTGGAATTAGCGCATTTCGAAGTGCGTGATGGATCCAGACTCGACGCGCAGATAAACCTTTTGAAAACGCAGTGCGAATGTAATCGGCGCGCAAAACTTCAAGTAACGATGAGCGCAACATGCGGGCAATAAACGCGGCATCAACTACCGCCACCACTAAGGCCGGCAAGATGATTCCCTTCCAACTATCTGCTGGAATCACCCCGAAGTTCCAACTCTGTGGCCAGGGTTTGAAGAAGTTTAGCCACTCTAGATTTAATTGAAATGGCAGCACCCCAAAGAAATATTGCGCCAAAAGACCAGACACGAAAACTGGGATGCCTTGGATTCCGACTGTAAAAATGGTTCCGATGCGATCACCAAGAGAGCCACGTTTGATTGCGCTAGTTAGACCCACGATCAGAGCGATGATCAATTGAAATAGCGCACCCCAGAAAAGTAAGCGAGCGCTGGTCGAAAGACCATCGCTTAGGATCGTATTAACCGATTTGTCGTTCTTATATGAATAACCTAAATCGCCGCGAAATAAATTGCCCCAGAATCGGAAATACTGAACATACACTGGTTTATCTAGGCCGTATTTTCGCTCGATGTTATCAAGAATCTCAGGTGGCAGCGCTTTTTCACCACTCTTTAACGAGATTGGATCACCAGGAATAATAAAGAAAAGAGCGAACATCAAGGTCGCTGCTGCCCAGACAACTAACAGGCTCTGAAGCAAGCGTTTGATGGTGTAAGTGAACATCTCTCTCTATCTTACTTGAAACTCTTTACAAAAAATGAAAATTAGAAAATTAATTTACCTTCACAAATCGAAGTGAGGAGCTCCCTTTCGAGAGCCCCTCACTTTTAGAGCTATTTATGAACTACTAATTAGCTCTTCACGATTTGATCGTAAACAACCATTCCAAGTGGAGTGATTGGGAATGTTGAAGTACTTGCAGCAAGTACCACAGCAACACCACGGTTTACGGTTGGAACCATTACCACGTCACCACGTAGAGCTTGTACCTCAGCACGACGGTATTGGCTCTGTGAGAATGACTTGTTTGTGGTTGCGCGAGCAGAATCAACAAGTGCATCAAATGTTGCACTGCTGTAGCGCTCTAGATTGTCGCCACCAATTGACTTTGAGTGAAGTAGTGGATACAAGAAGTTGTCAGCGATTGGGTAATCAGCAAACCAACCGGCACGGATGATCTGTCCCTTACCTGCACGCATCTTCGAGAAGTAGGTTCCGTCAGCTGGGAATGGATCAAGCTTCGCTGGAATTCCGACATCCTTTAGATTTGCAATGATGATTGAGCCAACTTTGTCCCAACCAGCACCTTCGTTGTAAGAAATACGAAGCGGTGTAGTCACCTTGTTTCCAAGTGTGGTCCACTTCTTAAAGTCTTCCTTGGCACCCGCTAGATCGCGACCGCTAGTTAGACCTTGGCCAGCCTTGAAGCCAGGAATTCCTGGTGGCAATAGACCTGAAGCTGGCTTACGAATTCCTTGGTAGATAACTTCTGAGATCTGGTTCTTATCAATTGCCTTTGCAATTGCAGAGCGAAGTAGGCGGTTCTTTGTGCCACCAACTACAGGATCTTCCCAATTGAAGCCCCAATAGTCAGTTCCAAGAACGGTCTTTACGCCCTTAGTTCCCCACTTACCTAGAAGTTCGGTGTAACGACCTGCTGGAATTGGGCCGTTATCGCACTGACCTGATGCAAATGCGTTGTACGCAGCATTGGTGTCAGAGAAAATCTTGAAGGTGACCTTTGAAAGAGTTGGAGTCTTTCCACCGTAGTTTGGATTTGGAACGATCACAACTTCGCCACCTGCACGCTTTGTGATTGCCTTCTCCAACATGAATGGGCCGTTACCAACTAGCTTGGTGCCATCTTCTTCAACCTTGTCACTTGCCCCAACCATGGTGGTTGGAATTGGTGAGAATACTGAGTGGCTTACGATTGATGGCCAATCTGAGGTCGCGTTCTCCATCTTGACGGTAAGAGTCATTGCCTTGTCATCAGCTACTACTGATGATGCAGGGAATGCGCCTTTACCAGTTGAGTAAGCATTCATTCCAAGAATGAAGTCACCATGGTAAGCAACTTCTGAGGCAAGCTTAGAATCAAGTGCGCGCTTCCAACCATTTACGAATGATGATGGAAGAACTGCTTCGCCATTTGAGAACTTAAGGCCCTTCTTTAGTGTGAAGACCCAAGTCTTAGCGCCATCTTTTGTGGTCCACTTTGATGCAACTTCACCATAAAGGTTTCCGTTTGCATCGGTATCTGTTAGACCATCGAACAACATAGTTGCAGTGTTTGCACCAACAAGTGTTGATGTCAGAGCTGGATCGATGTGATCAGGCTCTCCGGCTGCAAAGTTTTGGCAATCGATGTATGCAGGTGCTGCTGCATTAGCTGCAACTACAGTGCCACCGGCTGCCAGTGCAAGGACAGCGAGTACGGCTGCGCTGCGCTTACCTAGAGTGTTTAACTTCATTTATCCATCCTTTAAATAAAACGCGCGGGCGCGCATTTCGGTTTGGAGCACCACCAGCGCTCCGCGTGAAGTGCTACTTTAGGCTAAAT
>JBJTHJ010000014.1:0-6228 GCA_046094385.1 Candidatus Nanopelagicaceae bacterium | reverse complement strand
TGTAAACCTCAGTTATGGGGTAAATTCTTAGCCGTGCCAAAGACCGTAGCCCTGATCACAATGGGCTGCGCTAGGAACCATCTCGACTCCGAAGAGATAGCTGGCCGATTAGCAGCAGATGGTTGGCAATTGGTTGATGATGCCGCCTCGGCCGAAGTCGCCGTAATCAATACCTGTGGCTTCATTGAAAGCGCTAAACAGGATTCAATTAACACATTACTAGAAGCGCATTCTTTAAAGGAAAATGGCGTCACCAAAGCGGTAGTTGCAGTAGGTTGCATGGCCGAGCGCTACGGAAAAGAGTTAGCTAGCGCGCTTCCCGAAGCCGATGGAATCTTATCTTTCGATGACTATCAAGATATCTCAGCGCGTTTAGGCGAAATTCTCTCTGGTCAAAAAATCACTCCACATACCCCTCAAGATCGCCGAAAATTATTACCGATTGCCCCAAGTGATCGATCCCGCAAATCAGAGTTTATCCGCGAGAGATTAAGTAAAGACCCCTGGGCGCCATTGAAGATCGCATCTGGTTGCGATCGCCGGTGTTCTTTCTGTGCGATTCCTAGGTTTCGAGGTGCATTTGTATCCAGGCATCCACTGGAGGTGATCGAGGAGGCGAGATGGCTTGTTGATAATGGCGTCAGCGAACTTTTCTTGGTCTCAGAGAACACCACTAGCTACGGTAAAGATTTGGGAGATATACGAGCGATGGAGAAGTTACTTCCAGAACTAGGCAAGATCGATGGCGTGAAGCGAATTCGTCTCTCCTATCTGCAACCTGCAGAGATGCGTCCGACGCTCTTGCAATCGATGATTGAAAACGAGAAAGTTGCCCCTTACTTTGATCTATCTTTCCAGCACTCTTCCAAGAGCGTGCTACGTGCGATGCGTCGCTTCGGTGGCACCGAAGAGTTTTTACATTTGATAAATCAGATTCGAGCGCTAGCTCCAGAAGCTGGAATTCGTAGCAATTTCATCTTGGGCTTTCCCGGCGAGAGCGAAGCGGATTTCACCGAACTCTGCCAATTTATCGAGAGCGCGCAGCTAGATGCAGTCGGTGTATTTGGCTACTCCGATGAAGATGGCACTGAAGCGCTAACCATGGAGAATAAATTAAGCGAAGAGGTCGTAGCAGAGCGCGTTGCACAACTATCCACGATCGCAGATTTTGCAGTCTCTACTCGGGCCACGGGGCGGATCGGTGAGTCGGTAGAAGTTTTGATTGATGATCCTGAATTACAAGAGGGTAGAGCAGCTTTTCAAGGGCCAGAGGTAGATGGCACCGTGGCATTTATCGGAGGTAATTTCAAAGCGGGCGATTGGGTTCGTGCGGTAATCACCGAATCAGCAGGCGCAGACTTAATTGGACAAGCTTTATGAACATCTCGCCAAATCAAATTACCATCTCCCGAATTATTGCGTTGCCACTAGGTGTACTTGCACTCTTTCAAAGCGGTGTGATTTGGGCTTTAGTTGCATATGCCATCTTCTTGGTGATTGCACTTAGCGATGTGCTGGATGGACATCTGGCTAGATCGCGTGGACAGGTGACCGAATTTGGTGCGCTAATGGACCCAATTGCGGATAAGTTGATGATCGCAGCTGCCATGATTCCGCTATCAATTCAAGATCGCTTCCCTTGGTGGGCCACCATTGCGATCTTATTTAGAGAAGTGGGCATCACCATTTTTCGTGCCTTGGTGATTAGCTCCGGCGTGATTCATGCCAACCGTGGTGGGAAGTTGAAGACTTTGTCACAGAATCTTGGAATCGGTTGGTTTGTCTTGCCGCTTCCTGCGTTCTTGGATTGGTTCAAATTTGGCTGGCTATATGTTGCCGTTGCGCTTACTTACATCACTGGATATTGGTATATCCGAGCTTGGGTTACCTATCGCCAAGATTCATCTGAGTAGCGCTCAAGACTCACATATTTGCAAATTCCAGATCAGGCAAATTATAGGAATGCTCTACGCACTTAGTATCTTTTGCCTATGGAAACTTATCGCGGCATAGGCGTATCGCCTGGTGTTGCAGTTGGTCCGATTCGAAAGGTAATCAACAAAGTTTCAACAGAGGCCATTAGCGCTTCGCCACGTGAAGTATTTGTAGCATTAACCAAAGTCGGCGAAGATTTAGAGCTAGCTTCGGCAACTGTAGAGCTTGAGGTTGCAAAAGAGGTGCTTTCGGCACAGGCGATGATCGCACAAGATCCAGCGCTAGTTGAAGCTATCGGCTCAAGACTTGATCAGGATATTAAGTATCCAGATGTACGCGCAGATATCGTGGCCGCTTTCGCTGGTTTTAAAGATGCGCTCCTTGCAATCGGTGGATATTTCGCAGAGCGGGCGGCAGATTTAGATGAGATCTGCCATCGCTTACTTGCAAAGTTATCTGGCACTGAGAGCGCAGGTCTGCATTTAGATGCTCCAACTATCGTCGTCGCAGAAGATCTGACCCCTGCAGATACTGCATCGCTAAATTTGAAATTCGCTTTAGCGCTAGTGGTAGAAAAAGGTGGACCCACTTCACACACTGCGATTGTGGCTCGCGGCCTTGGAATTCCGGCTATCGTCGGTTGCGCCAATGCGCTTACATTAAATGATGGGGCAGTAGTCCTTGCAGATGGTCGCGCTGGTGAGATGATCGCAGATCCAAGTAGCGCCATCATCGAAGAGCGCAATATCCGTGAAGCAGCCTTACGCGCACGCGCTGCAAGTGTCACAGGGCCTGGACGATTAGCTGACAGCACCCCTATTAAATTGCTGGCCAACTGCGGCGATGGTGATGGATCACTTGCAGCTGTAAATGCCGGCGCAGAAGGCATTGGATTATTTCGCACCGAGCTGCTCTTCCTAGATTCAAAGATCGAACCTTCAATCGAAGAGCAGATTCAGATGTATCGCACCGTCTTCACTCCAATGAGCGGCAAGCGCGTTGTAGTTAGAACTCTTGATGCCGGTAGCGATAAGCCGGTGCCATATATAAATGCAGAGAAGGAAGAGAATCCGGCGTTAGGTGTGCGTGGTTGGCGACTTACTCGAACCAGTAGCGGGGTTTTAACTCGCCAATTAGAGGCGATCGCCAAAGCAGCTGAGAATATGGAGCTAGATCTCTGGGTGATGGCACCGATGATCAATACACCTGCCGAAGCTGCAGATTTTGCAAAGTGCGCCAGAAGCTTTGGCATCAAACATGTTGGGGTGATGGTTGAGACTCCAGCTGCTGCGCTACATGCCGACAAAGTTCTAGCGGAAGTGGATTTTGGCTCCTTTGGCACAAATGATCTAACACAATATGTGATGGCATCCGATCGTCTGGATTCTCGCCTTGCAGATATGACCACGACTTGGCATCCAGCAGTGCTTCGCACAATCCAAATCGCTGCCAACTCTGCAAATCAATTGGTAAAGCCAATCGGAGTCTGTGGTGAAGCAGCCGCAAATCCACATTTAGCGGCAGTCCTAGTTGGCCTTGGCGTAAATTCATTATCGATGGCGCCATCTGCAATTCATGAGGTACGTGGTTTCTTATCCACCGTAGATTTAGCAAAGTGTCAGAGCGCAGCTCATAGAGCAATTGCCGCATCATCAGCTGAAGAGGCGGAAGCTCACGCAAAGGAGATCCTTGAGCGATGAGTACCAAACAGCAAGTCGAACAGATCATCGAACTTCTTAATAAACGCGGCGAGACGGTATCAGTTGCCGAATCATTAACTGCAGGTGGACTTGCCAATACTTTAACGAGCGCTTCAGGAAGTTCCGCTGTTTTTGTCGGTGGCATTACCGCGTATCGCAACGAGATTAAGACTTGGATGTTAGGTGTAGATGCAAAATTAATTTCAGAAGAGAGCGTGGTCTCAGAAGCGGTTGCAAATGCAATGGGCGATGGTGCAATTAAAGCCTTCGGTTCCACATGGGCAATTTCAACAACTGGCGCGGCTGGACCTGAGCCACTTGAAGGCCATCCGCCAGGAACGGTCTGGATCGCCATCCGTGGCCCGCAGAACCAAGCCATCGCCTTGAACTTAGAGGGCGATCGCGAGCAGGTTCGAAGTGGCACAATCTCCACCGCAATTGCAACCTTCGCCCGTATACTTAAGGCTCGCGGTTAAAGAATCGCTATACGAGTTAATGGCACTTAAGGAGGGTCAGAGGATGTTGCTAAGAAGCGCTGTCGGTAGCAAACTTCGCGCTCTGCGCATTGCGCAATCTAGAACCCTTCGAGATGTCGCCCGTGAGGCGCGAGTCTCCCTTGGTTATCTCTCCGAGGTTGAGCGTGGCCAGAAGGAAGCATCCTCAGAATTACTCGCTGCCATCTGCAGCGCACTTAATGTTCAACTGGCTACCTTGCTTGGCGAGGTAACGGCTCTGATTGCAAAGTCCGAGAAGGCCAGCCTCGCAGTCGTAAAACCAATCGACGAAAAAATCTCAGACGCGGCTTAATTCTCGAACTATATGTCCGAAGAAGTTTACGCACGGCAACATGCCTCATATCGCGCTACTCACGAATCGATTATCCTGGCAGCCAAGAAATTGATCGCAGCTCAAGGCTTTCGTGGAATGAATATGATCGAACTGGCCTCCCACTCCGAAATCTCACGGGCTACTTTGTATAACCACTTTCGCGATAAAGATGCGATCGGTGAGGCGCTCGCTCAATATGAGGTAGAGGCCGCCCTTAGTTATCTTGGTACCCCAACTGATTTTCTGATCAATTTCGCAAACGTGATCTCGCAAAGCGAGGTCTTAAGCGCCCTTCGCATACATGACCGCGAATTGTTGCCAGCGATCTTCATGCCAAATTCAAATCCAATCTGGCGACAGGTCGGAGAGGTGCTAAAACATCGTTTAGGTAGCGCAGCTCCAATTGCATTTCTCTGGTTGATCGGCCAAGCGCTAGCCCCGCTGACACCTGAAAGTATCAAGACTCAAGCCGAAGAGTTGTTGGATCGAACGCTCTTTTAAGAAAGAGAAGGTTATGTTAGAAGCGATTAATGATGGTCTTCGTAGATTCAGCGATTTTAAAGGCCGCAGTACCCGTATCCAGTACAACTCATTTCTGCTCTTTTACATTCTGGTTGATTTCTTCATAAACGTGATCAACCCCAACTTAACTACTCTAAATTTCATAATCGTGGTGGTCTTATTTGTACCGCTTCTTGCATGTCAGATTCGACGTAGCCACGATGTTGGCAAATCTGGATGGTGGATTTTGATTCCGTTCTATAGCGTCTATCTGATGTTCAAGCCAACCGTCCCACCACTAGCCGAAGAAGGCAGTCAGCTTTAAAACTCTCTCGGATCTTCAGTGATGGGATTCCAAGTACCGTAAACGTAAATTTTGCTGCCCTCTGCAAAACCGGCAGCCCAAAGTTCATCTATAAAAGCGCCTAACAAACGGACACAACCGTGAGATGCGGGATACCACCAAACCCATTGGTCGAATTCCGAGCCATGAATCGCTTCGCCAGCGTTAAAGAACATAGGGCGATACATCCAACCATCCGGGTAGGCAATCGATTCATACCATCGATCTACCTTCCAGGTGACTTTAAAAACTCCATCACCAGTCTCAAAACCCTGCGCACCAGTAGAAGCGATGGTCACTTGAAATTTATCTCTTGCGCGATCTTTTACCCAAACTGCGCTTTGACATGCTTTGCTGACATTTAAACCAACTACAAAATCCTTTGGAATTACTAAGCGCTTGGTGTTTATGATGGCGTATTGCTCAATTTCAATTGGGTAATTTCTATCAGCGCTTCTGCCAGTTAGCTCCCTCCAAATACAGAATCCTTGCCTGGTGCGCTTCCCCCATTTGCCATCGATTTCTCCAACTGGGATCCCGAGATCAGCTATCGCTTGCTGCACTTGCTCGGGAGTTGGTTTGGCAGGGGAGCTTGCTGGAATTTCAACTTTAAGAGGCAGGGGAGTTACAGGGCCTGTCGGCTTAATGATATTTACTTCGCGGTTAGCTACCTCAAAATAGAAATAGTCAAAGCCAAATTTTGCTAACCCACCCAGCGCTGCAATGGCAAGAATCGAGATCAAAAACCAGCGCTGTTTCACTAGTTCAGATTACTAAATTGACCTCTCAGTTTTTCAAACTTTTCCTTCTATTCATTCATGGAATCAGAGAGCGGGGCCATCTCTATTTCGGTCTTCAAAGTCTTCTGGTTTTAATCTTTTTGACCAGAGTTTGCTTCGAATTTGGTAAATTCGGTAAGTA
>JBJTHJ010000013.1:0-19668 GCA_046094385.1 Candidatus Nanopelagicaceae bacterium | reverse complement strand
GACAAGACTTGATTGGGTAAAGATTAGGTAACGTTGCAAGCGCCCCCAGATAACTTGCTTGGATACAGAAAATGGGGGCAAGTATAGGCCAAATTCGATTAAAAGGGGCATGCGCCAAATTACCTATTAATCTGGGCATTGGGGTCAATTACTGCTATCGCTACCTCTTTCATCGAGAGTCGTCGATCCATAGCCGCCCGCTGAATCCAGGAGAAGGCCTCTGGCTCTGAGAGATTGAGCGCTTGCATCAAAATACCTTTTGCGCGATCGATCAGTTTGCGCGTCTCCAATCGCTCATTCAAATTCGATACCTCTTGGACCAGGGCGCTCATCTGCTTATGGCGACTTGCTGCAATCTCAATTGCTGGAATCAGATCATTTATCGTAAAAGGCTTCAATAAGTAAGCCATGACACCGGCAGCATTTGCCCGCTCGACCAAATCTCTCTGGCTAAAAGCGGTCAAAATTAAAACTGGCGTTGATTGAACGATCGTTTCGGCTGCAGTTAAACCATCCATGATGGGCATGTTTATATCTAAAATCGCCAAATCCGGATTTAGTTTCTGATTTAAAGATATCGCCTCTTGACCATTACCGGCCTCAGCTATCACTTCATAACCTGCTTCGCGGAGCATCTCTACGAGATCTAGGCGAATCAACGCCTCGTCCTCTGCGACGAGAATCTTCATGTGCCCCGAGTCGGATTCGAACCGACACTATGCAGTGTTTGAGACTGCCCTCTCTACCGTTGGAGTACCGAGGCGGAGGGTTAAGTTTAGGCGATTACTTAAGCGAAAATCTAATTGCGATATGCCGCAGCGCGACCGCTAATAGCATCGCCAATTACATGCACTCGTACCGCATTTGTTGAACCTGGGATACCAGGTGGAGCGCCTGCAACAATCACCACGGTATCTCCTATTTGCGCTTCACCATGTTCAATCAGCCATTGATCAACTTGTTTGACCATGTCATCGGTATGTGCAACAGGTGGCACTATGCCAGGTTCGACTCCCCACGAGAGAGATAAGCGATTAAAGGTACCTTCAACTGGAGTTAAGGCCAGGATTGGAATTGAGTTTCTAAACATCGCCATTCTTCTGGCAGATTCACCGCTTTCAGTAAATGCCACTAGATATTTCGCATTTAAAGTAGCGCCGATTTCAGTTGCGGCTTTGGTGATAGCGCCACCTTTGGTAGTTGGCTTGGCATCCAAAGCTGCGATGCGATCTAACGCCTTTGATTCGGTATGTTCGATAATTCTGGCCATGGTCTTTACCGCTTCAATTGCGAAATCTCCGACAGAGGTCTCGCCTGAGAGCATCAAAGCATCCGCGCCATCTAAAACTGCGTTTGCACAATCTGTGGCTTCGGCGCGAGTTGGAGTGCTGTTAGTGATCATCGAATCAAGCATTTGGGTTGCCACAATCACCGGTTTAGCTGCGGCGCGGGCCAGTGCCACGCAACGCTTCTGAACCAAAGGCACCTCTTCGATTGGTAGTTCGACACCTAAATCACCGCGTGCGACCATGATGCCATCAAAGGCATCGACAATCTCTTCTAGATTTACAACTGCCTGGGGTTTCTCGATCTTTGCGATAACTGGCAATCTGATTCCGACCTCATCCATAATCGCATATACATCTTTTATATCTTTGGCATCTCTTACAAATGAGAGCGCGATAAAGTCAACTCCAGCTTTGAGGCCCCAGCGCAGATCCTCTTTATCTTTCTCTGATAAAGCCGGCACTGAGACTGCAACACCTGGCAAATTGATACCTTTGTTATTAGAGACCATGCCAGGTTCTATACATTTGGTAATTACATCATTGCCTTTTATCTCTACAACTTCAACCGTCACTTTTCCATCATCGATTAGTAAGCGATCTCCCGGCTTGCAATCTGCTGTCAGGCCCTTGAAAGTGGTACTGACTCGATCTTTACTTCCTTGAATTTCATCAGTGGTGATTGTGAAAATGTCGCCACGAGATAGTTCGTGAGGACCATCTGCAAATTTACCCAAACGAATCTTTGGCCCTTGTAAGTCAACCAAGATTGCAATTGGCCGGTTGGCCTCTTTGGCAGCTTGGCGCACTCGATCCAAGCGAAGTTGATGCTCATCATAACTTCCATGCGAGAGGTTAAGGCGCGCCATATTCATACCAGCATCAATTAGAAGTTTGATCCGATCAGGTGCTTCAACAGCAGGTCCCATGGTGCAGACGATCTTT
Organism: Candidatus Nanopelagicaceae bacterium; assembly: GCA_046094385.1. Taxonomy (GTDB): domain Bacteria; phylum Actinomycetota; class Actinomycetes; order Nanopelagicales; family Nanopelagicaceae; genus ZLKRG08. The sequence continues at coordinate 17,437 of JBJTHJ010000013.1, read as the reverse complement.
GCGCGGCGCATTCTCTACTCTCTCTGACTCTCTCTGGTTCTCTACTCTGGTTCGCTATTCTAAATTCTTAACAATTGGCTCTTTGCCTCTTATACCGTTAAAGGTCTGGAAGTTGGTTCGATAGGCGATGGTAATTGAGTATCTCCAGTTAGATACCTATCCACTGCGCTTGCTGCGCTTCGCCCCTCGGCAATCGCCCAGACAATAAGCGATTGTCCCCGACCGGCATCGCCAGCTACAAATATTCCCGCTTCGCTACTTTGAAAATTCTCATCGCGCTTGATATTTCCGCGCTCATCGAGCTGAACTTCCAATTGTTCAATTAACGCACCTGGCTCCGGTCCAGTAAAGCCCATTGCCATGAATACGAAATCTGCAGGGAGATCACGTTCGGATCCAGAAACAGCTTCGAACTTTCCGTTCTCGAATTTCACTTCCACGATTCGAAGTGCCTTCAAATTTCCTGCACCATCACCGATGAATTCTTGAGTGTTAACGCTAAATACTCGATTATCCAACTCTTCGTGCGCACTTGAGACGCGATAGATCATCGGATAAGTCGGCCAAGGCTGTGTAGATGGTCGCTCATCTGTAGGCCTTGGCATGATCTCAAGTTGGGTCACCGACGCTGCTCCTTGTCGAATCGCAGTTCCCAAACAATCTGCGCCAGTATCACCGCCACCAATTACCACAACATCTTTACCTTTTACATTTATCAAAGGCTCCGAAATTTCTCCTAAACCTTGTTTATTTCCCCAAGGCAGATACTCCATCGCTTGATATACGCCTTTTAATTCACGACCAGGAATATTTAAATCGCGCCATTTGGTTGCACCGACTGCCAAAACGATTGCGTCATAACGTTTGCGCAAATCATCTCCGGTGATATCAACCCCCACATTTACATTAGGGCGGAATCTGGTGCCTTCCTTCTCCATTTGACGAAGTCTTCGATCTACGACCCACTTCTCCATTTTGAATTCAGGAATTCCGTAGCGTAGTAATCCACCGATCTTGTCTGCGCGCTCAAAGACGGCGACTGTATGACCGGCTCTAGTTAATTGTTGCGCTGCTGCCAGTCCAGCAGGTCCAGAGCCAATTACCGCCACAGTTTTGCCGCTTAATCGAGATGGAATCAATGGTTTGATGCTCTCTGTTCCAAAGGCCTCTTCGACAGTACGCAATTCAATCTGCTTAATCGTCACCGCATCCCTATTGATAGATACAACGCAGGCGGTTTCACATGGCGCTGGACAAAGTCTGCCAGTGAATTCTGGGAAATTATTGGTGGCATGAAGTCGATCTATCGCAGATTCAGAATCACCGCGATACATCAAGTCATTCCATTCAGGTATCAGATTTCCAAGCGGACAACCTTGGTGGCAGAAAGGAATTCCACAATCCATGCAACGCGCTGCTTGGTTTCTTAAGTGATCTAGGGATTGCGGCTCATAGACCTCTTTCCAGTCAAGGATTCGAACATCCACTGGGCGACGCTTTGGTGTCTCCCGCGGAATATTTAAGAATCCTCTGGGATTACCCATTTGAGATCGCCTCCATCACATACTTATCTACATCAAGCCCCTTATCTTTGGCCTCCTTGATTGCCGCCAACACCTTTGCATAATCGCGAGGCAAGATCAGAGTGAATCTATTTAGCTCCCAATTCTTAAGTAGCCCCTCGGCTATTTCTGATCCGGTTTCGGCAGCAAATTTGGAGATTAAAGCTTTTAGTTCCGACTCACGCTCTGGATCTACTTGCAACAAATCAACTAACTCGGTGTTGACCAACTCTGGTTTCAAATCCAATACGTATGCAACTCCACCAGACATACCTGCAGCCAAGTTGCGGCCGGTGCGTCCAAGGATTACCACTTTGCCACCAGTCATGTATTCAAGTCCATGGTCTCCAACTCCCTCGACTACTGCGGTAGCGCCAGAGTTTCTTACACAAAATCGTTCGCCTACCAAACCGCGGACAAAGATCTCACCGCTAGTTGCGCCGTAACCAATCACATTTCCTGCAATCACATTCTCATCGGATTTGAACTTGGCGCGCTCGTCTGGGCGAAGGATTACACGACCACCTGAGATTCCCTTACCGACATAATCGTTACTATCTCCGTAGAGACGAATAGTTAATCCACGTGGGATAAATGCGCCAAGCGATTGTCCGGCTGAACCATGCAAAGTTACATTGATGGTGTCATCAGGAAGTCCAACACCTTTATATTTACGTGTGATCTCAGCTCCAAGCATCGTTCCGACGGTTCGATTTACATTTCGAACTGGCAGATCAATATTGATCCGTTCTCCACTTTCAAGGGCAGGTTTGGCTAACTCGATCAATTTATTATCTAACGTACCGGCTAGCCCATGATCCTGAGTGGTGGTGTTATGTAACGGCGAATCAACCTCTGGACGAACCAACAGTGGAGATAGATCCAACCCACTTGCCTTCCAATGATCAACTGCATCTTTGGTATCAAGTAACTCCACATGGCCGACTGCCTCTTTGATGGAGCGAAATCCAAGTTGCGCAAGTAATTCGCGGACCTCAACTGCAATGTATTCGAAGAAAGTTTCTACGAACTCTGGTTTTCCGGTGAATTTTGCGCGTAATTCCGGGTTCTGTGTAGCTACGCCCACTGGACAGGTATCTAGGTGACAGACACGCATCATGATGCAACCTGAGACCACAAGCGGCGCTGTTGCAAAACCGAACTCCTCTGCGCCAAGAAGGGCTGCGATAACTACATCGCGTCCAGTCTTCAATTGACCATCAGTTTGAACCACGATGCGATCGCGCAATTTATTTAACAGCAGAGTCTGCTGGGTCTCAGCTAGTCCAAGCTCCCAAGGGGCACCCGCATGTTTTAATGAGGTTAGTGGAGATGCGCCAGTGCCACCATCATGTCCCGAAATCAAGACCACATCAGCATGAGCTTTAGAGACACCAGCTGCGACTGTTCCGACGCCAACTTCGGCCACCAGCTTCACATGAATTCGCGCATCTTTATTGGAGTTCTTCAAATCATGGATCAGTTGGGCCAGATCCTCGATTGAATAGATATCGTGATGTGGCGGCGGTGAGATCAAACCAACGCCAGTAGTTGAGTGTCTTACCTTGGCTACCCATGGATAGACCTTGTTTCCTGGTAGTTGACCACCTTCTCCAGGCTTTGCACCTTGAGCGATTTTGATCTGAATGTCATCCGCATTCACTAAATATTCGCTAGTTACTCCAAAACGTCCTGATGCAACTTGTTTGATCGCCGAGCGTTTGGAATCGCCATTTGAAAGTGGAACGAATCTAGAAGGATCCTCGCCACCTTCTCCGGTATTTGATTTTCCACCCAAACGATTCATGGCAATAGCTAAGGTTTCGTGTGCCTCCTGCGAGATTGAACCAAAACTCATGGCTCCGGTTGAGAATCTCTTCATGATCTCCGAGATTGGCTCTACCTCATCTACAGAGATTGATTGACGGACTCCATCTTTAAATTTAAATAGACCGCGTAAGGTCATCAAACGACGGCTCTGTTCGTCGACTCTGGTTGTGTAGCGTTTGAAAACATCAAATCGCTTGTTGCGGGTTGAATGTTGCAATGTAAATACGGTTTCCGGATCGAATAGATGTGGCTCCCCTTCACGGCGCCACTGATATTCGCCACCAATCGAAAGTCGCTTTGCGCCTGGAATCTCGCCACCTGGTGGATATGCAACATGGTGTCGCTTAGCCACCTCCTTTGCCAAGGTATCCAAGGTGATGCCACCTAATCTCGAGGTGGTTCCGGTGAAAAATTCATCGACCACCTCTTGTGATAATCCAATCGCTTCAAACACTTGCGCACCTGTGTATGAAGCAATAGTGGAAATGCCCATCTTGGACATGACCTTAAGTACACCTTTGCCCAGTGCTTTGATTAGATTCTTGACTGCCTTCTCTGCTGAAAGTTCTGTGATGACTCCTTGATGCACCAGATCCTCTGCAGATTCCATGGCAAGGTATGGGTTTACTGCGCCTGCACCAAATCCAATCAAGAGCGCTACGTGATGAACTTCTCGGACATCACCTGCTTCGACTATTAGACCAACTTTGGTTCTGGTCTTCTCGCGAATTAGATGATGATGAATCGCAGCGGTTAAAAGCAACGAAGGAATCGGAGCATTATCAGCATCACCATCGCGATCAGAGAGCACGATTATTCGAGCGCCTTCTGCAATGGCCTTTGATACTTCTGATTTGATCTCTTCGATCCGTTTACGAAGACCCGAGCCATCTGCTTCAACCGGAAATAACCCTCTGACTACATAGGATTCTAAACCTGGATAATCTCCATCAACATTTGCATGGATCAACTTGGCAAGTTCATCGTTATCGATAACTGGAAATGCAATACCAACTTGGCGACATGAGTTAGGGCCAGGATCCAAGAGATTCCACTCTGGTCCAACTGCAGATCCCAAAGATGTCACTAACTCTTCGCGAATTGCATCAAGAGGGGGGTTTGTAACTTGAGCAAATAGCTGTGAGAAGTAATCGAACATCAAGCGCGGTTTTTCAGAGAGCGCTGCGATTGGAGTATCTGTACCCATAGACCCAAGTGGCTCTGCACCACCTCTAGCCATTGGTGTAATGATTAAACGAAGCTCTTCTTCGGTATATCCAAATGCCTTCTGGCGTCTGACCACTGAAGCATGCGGATAAACAATATGTTCGCGTTCAGGTAGATCTTTGAGGCGAATCATTCCCTCTTCTAGCCATTTGCCATATGGTTTTTCGTTGGCAAGTTGATCTTTGATTTCATCGTCTTCAATTATGCGACCGGCTTCGATATCGACTAAGAACATCTTGCCTGGTTGCAAACGACCTTTGCGGATGACCTGTTCCTGTGGAATATCAAGCACGCCAACCTCGGAGGCGAGCACTACATAGCCATCTTCCGTAACCCAGAATCTAGATGGCCGCAGACCATTTCTATCTAGTACCGCACCAACTTGTTTTCCATCTGTAAAGGTAACGCAAGCAGGTCCATCCCATGCCTCCATCAACGCTGCATGGAATGCATAAAAATCTCTACGATGTTTGGGCATTGATGTGTGATTCTCCCAAGCTTCGGGGATCATCATTAACACTGCATGCGGCAGAGATCTACCACCTAAATAGAGCAACTCTAAAACTTCATCAAATGAAGCAGAGTCAGATCCCGCCATATCTACGATCGGGAAGATACGCTCTAAGTCACCTGGAATTAACTCTGATTGCAGCAACTCTTCACGAGCGCGCATCCAATTTCGATTTCCCTTTACGGTATTAATCTCGCCATTGTGGGCGATATATCGGTATGGATGAGAGAGTTGCCAAGATGGAAATGTATTGGTCGAGAACCTGGAGTGAACGATCGCAAGTGGAGATTTAACGCGATGATCGCTTAAATCCGGATAGAACTTACTTAACTGACCAGTGGTCAACATGCCTTTATAGACAATAGTGGCGGTTGAAAGCGATGGAAAATAGACCGGAAGTGAATGCTCGACTCGTTTACGAAAACAGAAAGCCATGCGGTCAAGCTCAAGTCCTGATTCTTGATTTCTTCCAGCTAGGAATAAGGTCTCGAAGTTGGGCATCACGGTAACTGCGGTCTTACCAAGTGAAGTTGGATTGATTGGAACTTTTCGCCAACCTAGGATCACAAGATTTTCTTCGTTTGCGATCTTCTCGATCTCAGCTCGTACATTTGAACCCGGTTCGATGAATGCGATTCCGGCAGCGTACTTGCCCGCCTCAGGTAATTTGAAATCTACGACCGCTTGAAAGAACTCATCTGGAATGCGAATTAAGATTCCTGCGCCATCGCCGGTATCAGGTTCGGCCCCCGTAGCGCCACGATGCTCCATGTTCTCAAGCGCCTGTAAAGCTTTAAGGACAATTTCATGATCAGCTTTACCTTTAAGAGTCGCCACCATCGCAACGCCACAGGCATCATGTTCATAGGCAGGGTCATAGAGGCCAGTTGCTTTGGGGTAATTATTTGAAAGCAAAGCCGTCTCCCTAATTCCCTGAATAAAACTCAAAGTGAAAGGGACAACCTTGGCCCGCTGTGAAGAAGATAAGGTTAGCAAGAAGCCGGGCGAAAACGGTAAAGATTTTTGCGAAATCCGATGGAGCGCTTTAAAGACGACCTATAAGACGACTTATAAGACGACCTATAAGCCAACCTATAAGCCGATGGAGTGGGCAAAGGAGCCAATCGCCCCAGTCACGCTCATGCCGATAATGCCACCCAAGACCACTCTGGAGGTGGCCTTGATGAGATTGGTACCTGCAGTTTTAGCGCTGATTGCTCCCGCGATGATTAATCCGACAATAGTCACCGAGGTAATGCGAATTGAATTGCTCTCAATCACGGGAAGATAGAAACCAAGGAACGGAATCAAGCCTCCAAATGTGAAGCTAAGCGCAGATGCAATCGAAGCTTGCACAGGCCTTGCTTTAGTGTGTTCATGCTGACCGAGTTCATCGCGCAAATGAGTTTCGAGCGCATCATGAGCGTGCATTTGTTCTGCGACTTGTTTGGCTAGATCTTCAGACAAGCCCCGCGCCATATAGATTTGAACTAATTCTAGAAATTCACCTTCCGGGTTGGTTGCATGTTGATCAGCTTCTAATTCACGATCTGATTTCTCAATATCAACTTGCGACCAGACTGATACATATTCTCCGACTGCCATCGAAAGCGCACCCGCTGCGATACCAGCTAACCCGGTTGTGAGAATCACGCTATTGCTCTGCATCGCAGCAGCCACTCCAACCATCAAAGAAGCGGTAGAGACCAGTCCGTCGTTTACACCGAGAACAGCAGCGCGCAACCATCCAGTTCGATGAGCTCTATGTTCTTGATTTCGGCGCATCGTCTCATTTAGAGGCATGCTTAAATATTACCTTGCGATTGTGGCTTCTGTCGTAATTGTCGGAAAAAAAGTCCATATGCCGTGATTCCTATTACCAAACTCACCCATTGATTCAAGCGCAGCCCTGCAAAATCATGTGCCGAATCAATTCTTAAACCTTCGATGAAGAAACGATAAGAACAGTAACCCGCTACATAGATCTTAAATAGTGAGCCAGAAGAGAACTTCCCGGTTAACTTGATCAACACTAGGGCTAATGCAAAATTGCAGATGGCTTCGTATAGAAATGTAGGGTGATAAGTTGCAATCTCAACGCTCTCTGGTGGTCGCAAATATCTAGGTATCTCCAGCGCCCAAGGTAGGTTTGTCGCAGATCCAAATAGTTCTCCATTGAACCAATTTCCAAATCTGCCAATGCCTTGTGCCACTAACAATCCAGGAGCAAGTGCATCCATGAAGGATGAGAAAGCTGGCGTGGACTTAAGATTTCCTAAAGCTCTATATCTCCAGTAAGCGACCAATCCACCTAATGTGATCGCTCCCCAAATCCCGAGTCCGCCTTCCCAAATTTTCACTATATCTATTAGCTCGCCATTTTCACCGAAGAAATTCTGTGGCGAAGTTATAACGTGATAAAGCCGACCACCGATCACGCCTGCAGGTACTACCCAAATTGCTAAGTCGCTAACTACTCCGGGTGCGCCACCAAATCTCTGGTAGCGGCGATCACCAATCCAGATTGCAGCTATCACTCCGGCAATAATGCAAAGTGCATAAGCATGAAAAGTTAGTGGTCCAACAGAGAATTGAGAGACTGTTGGTGTTGGTATGTAACTTAGGAACAATTACTTTCCAAAGACTAACGTTTCCAAAGTCTTCGCATCGAAATAGTTAGCGTTGATACGTTCGATCTCTTTGCCATTGATAAATACCGTTGGGGTCGAGTTCACATTTCGCTTAGAACCATCCGCCGCGACATTGTTTACCCAATCTTGGTACTGGCCCTCATTGACGCATCCTTCAAACTTGCTGCCAGAGATACCTAATTGGTTTCCAAGATCAACCAATGAAGACGGAGTCCACTTACCCGAATTTTCAGAGCTAGCCATGTTTACATAGAGGGCTTCGTGGTATTGCAAGAACTTTCCTTCGTCAGCTGCGCACGCTGCCGCATTGGCCATATATGCAGACTCTGCTCCAATAAATGAGAGTGGATGGAAAACTACCGTTGCCTTCTTGGCGTCAATCCACTCTTTGATCTGCTTTGCATTGACAGCCTCAAAGTTTCGACAGACCGGGCATTGAAAATCCTCCCAGATATCGATCTTTGGAACCCCAGTTAGCTCTTTATTAAAGACAATTCCGTAGCCCTCGCTCTTTTCAACTGAGGCTGGAATCTTTGCATTCGAATCTGCACGATTGGTGCTAAAAGAGACGCCTACTCCGACCACCAGCACTAGCGCGACCATGCCGATCACGAGATTTCTGGTGACGTTATCCTTCTTCTTCTCTGGCTTGGCCATGATCTCCGCCTTTACTGGTTACGCTCTAGCGCCCATTTGGTCACTGGATATTTATATAGGTATACCGCTAACAAGAAAAACACGATATCTCTTCCAATTTCTTGCAGATATTTAGTCTGCCCAGGTTCAACAGCTCCCCCACCACCGAAGCAACCGCAATCGATCGAAAGGCCACGAAGGCCAGCTTGGGTGATAGCTGCGATGAATAGAAGCATCAAAGCTGCAGTGGCAATTGCCATTGGTCTAATGGCAACCCCCAAAATCAAAAGTATGGCCATAGCGATCTCTGCCCATGGAAGGATTACTCCGACCACGTTAGCTACAGATATCGGTAGCACTTCATAAGCACGAACCGCCATTTGCGCCTTATCGAATTCAAAAGCTTTCAGCCATCCAGCGACGAGCAATACCCCACCTAGGATTAAGCGAGAGAGTAATCCAAACCATGGTCGAATCCGCTGCCAATTCAACTTTCCATCTACCTTCCAACTTGATGTCATGCCGCTACACCAGCCTTTAACTCTCGTGCCAAATTTCTAACTGCAATTAAACCTGCCTCAAAGTTTGGTGCTTTTTGAAGTGCATTTATAAAAGCGCTACCTACAATCACACCATCTGCGTATTTGGCGACAGCTTTAGCCTGCTCGGGGGTGGATACGCCAAGTCCGACGCAAATTGGCAATGAAGTGAAATTGCGGATCCTAGAGACTAAATTTTCCGCAGCGCTTGAAACTTGCGCTCTAGCACCGGTTACCCCCATCAAAGAAGCTGCATAAACAAATCCGGTGCAGTTTGCTAACACTTTCTTTAAACGTTCATCATTGCTACTTGGTGCAACGACATAAATGGAATTCACATTCTTATCTTTACAAGCTACCAACCATTTAGCTGACTCTTCCACAGTTAAATCTGGGGTGATGGTTCCGCTTCCTGAGGCTTTCGCTAAATCTTCTGTGAAGCGCTCTACCCCATAACGCTCTATCGGATTCCAATAACTCATGATGACTGTTGGCGCTAACTTTGCGGAGAATTCAAGTGTTGCGATCACATCAGCTGCTTTGGTTCCATTTGAGAGCGCTTGCTCTGCCGCAGCTTGGATAGTTGGTCCATCCATTACGGGGTCGCTATATGGAAATCCAACCTCAACTGCATCCACGCCCCCATCAACCATCGCTTCAATAGCAAGCTTGGCCCCGTCAACCGAGGGAAAACCAGCTGGCATATAGCCAATTAATTTTTTGCCTGGTGTCTTAAAGAGCGCCTCTAAAGCGGTCATTCCAGCGGTATCCCAAAATATTTGGCGGCAGTTTGAACATCCTTATCGCCACGACCAGAGAGATTAATCAAGAGAATTGCATCAGGACCAAGCTCTTTACCAACTTGCATTGCGCCAGCTAAAGCATGCGCAGTTTCTATCGCCGGAATAATTCCCTCGCTCTTTGATAATAAAGAGAAAGCCTCCATGGCTTCGCCATCTGTTATTGACCGATACTCGGCGCGACCGATGTCATTTAATAATGCATGCTCAGGTCCAACACCTGGATAGTCCAAACCGGCGCTAATTGAATGTGATTCGACAGTTTGTCCATTCTCATCTTGCAAAACATAAGTTCTAGTTCCATGGAGAACGCCAACGGTGCCGCCTGAGATCGTTGAGGCATGGCGACCAGTTTCGATGCCATCTCCACCTGCTTCAAGTCCAATTAATCTAACATTTTCATCCGAGATAAATCTATGAAATATTCCAATCGCATTTGAGCCACCACCTACGCAAGCCAACACCGCATCAGGCAAGTGTCCAGTTAATTCAAGTACCTGCTCACGAGATTCATCTCCGATTATTCTGTGAAAATCCCGAACCATCTCTGGGAACGGATGTGGGCCAGCAACGGTGCCTAGCAAGTAATGAGTGTTCTCGACGTTAGTTACCCAATCACGCATCGCCTCATTGATTGCATCTTTCAAAGTTCTAGAGCCAGTAGTCACTGGAATTACTTCTGCTCCCAACAATTTCATCCGTGCGACATTAAGCGCTTGGCGCTTGGTATCTTCTTCGCCCATATAGACCACGCACTCAAGGCCCAGTAGCGCCGCTGCTGTCGCTGAAGCCACGCCATGTTGTCCCGCACCAGTCTCGGCGATTATCCGCAGCTTACCCATACGTTTGGTAAGAAGCGCTTGACCCAAAACATTATTGATCTTGTGTGAACCCGTATGGTTTAGATCCTCACGTTTAAGGAGAATCCGAGCGCCACCACAATATTCTGAGAATCGTTTTGCTTCGGTAAGGATTGATGGACGACCAGAGTAAGTTCTATGTAAATCAGCTAGCTCTTTTTGAAAAGTAGGGTCGGATTTAGCAGCCTCGAAAGCTGCCGCCAATTCATCAAGCGCAGGAATTAACGCTTCCGGCACGAACCGGCCACCATATTGACCAAAGTGTCCGTCCATAGTCGCAAATCTTACTGGCGCAACTTTGGGCCAAGTTACCGAATTAACTATCCCCCAATAGATCTGCCATTCCAGATATTGGATCTCCCGCTTTAACAAGCGCCTCTCCGACCAAAATCACATTTGCACCAGCCTGTTCGGCCGCCACCACTTGCAAACGAGTTGCAATCCCCGACTCGGCTACACGTACAAGCTCTGATGGAATTCTGGGGATTAGTTCATCAAAAGCTTTGGTATCAACTTCTAAGGTCTTTAAATTTCTAGCATTTACCCCAACTATCTTTGGATCGATCTCCATGGCATCTTCTAGTTCCTCATTTGTATGAATTTCCACAAGAGCTGCCATTCCTAACTCATTGGTCAATGCAAAATAATCTCGAAGTTGAGATTTAGATAAGGCTGCGACAATCAAAAGCACCAGATCTGCACCGTATGCCCGCGCTTCATAGAATTGATATTCATCGATCATGAAATCTTTTCGCAAAATTGGAATTTCCACAGCTGCACGCACTTTTACCAAATCTTCTAAGGAGCCTTTGAATCTTCGCGCCTCAGTAAGCACGCTAATCGCACTGGCTCCAGCGCTTTGATACTTGCTCGCCAATTCAGCTGGATCTGCAATCTCAGCTAGTTCACCTTTGCTTGGTGAGCTTCGTTTGACTTCCGCGATCACTGACATTCGATTTAAAGGAAAACTTGGAGAGATCGGCGCACTTCTTGCCAAAATCAATTCGCTTAATTTTGAGAGAGGTTCACGCCGTGCAATTAAGTCTTCACGAACTCCAGCGATGATCGAATCTAGAACGCTCATTCGGATGGGTCGATTCCGCGATCTAATTTCTGCCAATCGCTGATCTCTTTGGGATTGCGATCATATCGAGAGCTACGCTTTCGCTTGCTTCCGATATATGTAACCAACGCTAAAACCAAAATTACAGTCACCGAAAATGCCAAGGTCTCACTCATTTAGCTACCCTTAAATTGTTGGCCGCGCTAATTGCGCCCAGTACTGCTGCCGCCTTATTCATGCACTCTTGATTCTCAGATTGCGCATCGGAATCCGCCACAATCCCGGCCCCTGCTTGCACATATGCAGTGCCATCTTTGATTACAGCAGTGCGAATAATTATGCAGGTATCGATGTTGCCCGAAAAATCCAGATAGCCAAGCGCTCCACCATAAAGTCCACGCCGATTTGGTTCCAATGACTCAATAATCTCCATCGCTCTTGGTTTTGGCGCGCCAGATAGAGTCCCAGCAGGGAAAGTTGCAAAGAGCGCATCTATAGGAGCTTTATCTTTCGCTAAATCTCCAGTAACAGTAGAGACGATATGCATTACATGTGAGAAGCGTTCGATGTTCATGAATTCGACGACTTCTACACTTCCAGATTCACAGACTCGGCCAAGGTCATTTCGACCTAAATCAACCAACATCAGGTGTTCTGCCCTCTCTTTGGGATCGGCCAATAACTCCTTGGCAATCTGTTCATCAATATCAGGTTGATTGGAGCGTTTTCTGGTACCTGCAATTGGATGGACCATGACTTTTTGATCTGTTACCTTAACGAGAGCTTCCGGGCTTGATCCAACTACATCTAAGCCATCTTCAAACCGGAGAAAATACATGTATGGACTCGGGTTATGGAGCCTAAGCATCCGATAGACATCAATTGAATCGGCGCTACATTGTGCGGCAAAGCGTTGAGAGATCACTACTTGAAAAGCTTCACCTCTCTTGATCTCCTCTTTTATGACCGCAACTTTTTCTAAAAATTCAGATTCTTGGATATTTCTGGTGAATTTAGGAGCGCTCTTTTGATCTAAGTGGGCGATATTTCCAGATAACGGCGCTAAGAGATCGCTTTGCATTCGATCCAATCGCTTGAGTGCTAATTCGTAAACCTCATCGACGCGCTCATCGCTTCCATCCCAATTGATGACATTGGCAATCAAAGTGATGGTGCCTTCAGCATGATCCATCACTGCCAAATCTGAGGTCAACATGAATTCCAGTTCAGGTACCTCAAGATCGTCTTTAGAAATGGATGGTAATTTCTCTAGCCTTCTGACGCTGTCATATCCAAGGTATCCAACCAATCCACCGGTTAGAGTTGGCATATCAGGTAGCTTTGGAGAACGCAGATGAGCTGCGGTGGCTCGTAGCGCAGTTAACGGATCTACTCCCGTTGGCGCACCAGCTGGCATAGCGCCTCGCCAGAATACCTCTCCGGCTTGCTCGGTCAATGTGGCTTCCGAAGCAACGCCGATAAATGAATACCTTGACCAGACTCCACCGTGTTCTGCAGATTCCAATAAGAAGGTATTCGGCTTTAATTTGGCTAACTTTCGATAAACCCCAATTGGGGTTTCGCCATCGGCTAACAATTTCCTGGTTACTGGAATTACATTGTAATGCTTTGCATATTCGCGGAAAGTCGAGAGATCCATTAGAAGCTACAACCGTTTCGGAGCATCATTGGAAAGTTCATTGTGAAAACAGGTTTTAGCGCCGGTATGGCAAGCGTTACCTATTTGATTCACCTTTAAGAGTACCGAGTCCCCATCGCAATCGAAAGCGATTTGGACGACCTCTTGAAAATGTCCAGAAGTTTCACCCTTGATCCATATTTGATTACGGCTACGGCTGAAATATGTCGCGCGCCCACTCTCAATCGTCATTTTCAAAGAGTCTTCATTCATCCAAGCAAGCATGAGCACTTCGTCGCTCTTTGCATCTTGGGCAATAGCCGGTATCAAACCTTTAGCCAAAGCCTCTTTTATGGTTGTCGGGATCTCCACGGTTAAATTCTGCCTTATTCCTTGAGCGCTTCGCGGACAATATAGCCTCTTTGGCTCAAGTAACTTTTAACATCTGAAATTCGAAAAGTTCCAAAATGAAATACGCTGGCAGCAAGCAAGGCATCTGCACCAGCATCGATGGCAGCTGCGAAGTCCTCTAATTTCCCGGCACCACCGGATGCGATTAGTGGGACCGGACAGATATTTCGGATTTCAGAGATCATCTCAAGATCGAATCCAGATTTGGTGCCATCTGCATCCATTGAATTAAGCAAAACCTCACCAATTCCCAACTGACAAGCCTCTGCGATCCAACTTTTGGCATCGATACCAGTATCTCTCCGTCCGCCATGTGTGGTTAATTGAAAAATACCTTCGCTACGTTTGGCATCCACTGAAAGGACCAAAACTTGCGAGCCGAATTGCTCAGCAATTTCGGAGATCAAAGCGGGGCGAGCAATTGCAGCGGTATTAATACTGACTTTGTCAGCACCATTTCGAAGTAAGCGATCTACATCCACCACGCTTCTAATGCCACCGCCAACTGTCAAGGGTATGAATACCTCCTCTGCTGTCCTTCGCACCACATCGATGGTGGTCTCTCTGTTACCACTACTTGCTGTGATATCTAGAAAGGTAAGTTCGTCTGCTCCCTCTTGATAATAATTTGCAGAGAGTTCGACGGGATCACCGGCATCCTTAAGGGCTTGGAAATTTACCCCTTTTACTACTCGACCATTATCGACATCTAGACAAGGAATGATTCTTATAGCCAAGGCCATTTAGTTAGCCACCCTTAGCGCGTCAGCTAAAGTAAATGCACCCGCATAGAGGGCTTTACCCATAATTGCACCTTCAACACCAATCGCCACTAATTCCTTTAACGCTTTAATGTCATCTAGCGATGCAACTCCACCAGAAGCAACGACTGGTGCTTTGGTAGCGGCACAAACATTTTTTAATAGTTCTAAATTTGGCCCCTTTAAGGTGCCATCCTTAGTTACATCAGTGACTACATAACGAGCGCAACCATTTAGATCCAATCTCTCAATTGTTTCGAAGAGGTCGCCACCCTCTTTAGTCCAACCACGAGCCGCCAAAGTTCTACCGCGAACATCTAAGCCCACTGCTATTCGCTCGCCATATTTGGAGATCACCTTTGCAGTCCACTCTGGATTCTCAAGTGCGGCGGTACCTAAATTAATTCGAGTGCAACCAGTTTCAAGTGCGCGTTCTAGTGAATCGTCATCCCTGATTCCACCAGAGAGTTCCACTTTGATATCCAAACTTCCAATCACATCAGAAAGTAATTGGGCATTGCTACCAGTGCCAAAAGCTGCATCTAAATCGACTAAATGTATCCATTCGGCTCCCGCGCTTTGAAAATCAAGCGCTGCATCTATAGGCGATCCGTAGCTGGTTTCACTACCCATTTTGCCCTGCACCAATCTGACAGCTTGACCAGCTTTGACATCAACCGCTGGCAAAAGTTCCAACTTTCTAAATGCGTAAATCGAGTTCATAAACTCCTCACCCAATTCGATATCAACTTCAATCCCGCTGCGCCACTTTTTTCAGGATGAAACTGGGTGCCTGCAATTGGACCTTGCTCGAATGCAGCTAGAAATTCTTCGTGATAATTGGTAAAAGCCACGCAATCAAGGTTAGAAACTGTGGACTCTTTTACTGCATATGAATGCACAAAATAGAAGGATTCTCTCTCGATTCCCTTGAAGAGTTGAGTCTCTCCATTTATGCGAAGGTTGTTCCAGCCCATATGTGGAAGCACCGGTGCTTTTAATTTCTCTACTTGGCCTTTTATGATGCCAACTCCAGAAGTTATTTGATGTTCAGTGCCGGATTCAAAGAGTATTTGCATGCCAACACAGATACCGAGCGTTGATTTTCCGTTGGCGATCCGATCTTTAATAATTTGATCTCCATTTACCTTTAATAAACCTTGCATGCAACTTGCGAATGCGCCTACACCTGGCACCACTAGCCCTGCAGCGCTAAGTGCAACTTCTGGATCAGCGGTTAAAGTGACTTTACGGCCGGTGGTTTCAAATGCGCGAAGTGCAGACCTTAAATTTCCTGACCCATAGTCAAGAATTGCAATCAAAGCGTTCCCTTTGTGGATGGAATTCCGGCAACTCCATCTAACTTGATGGCCTCACGAAGCGCTCTGGCTACTGCCTTGAATTGAGATTCAAAAACATGGTGTGCGTTGCGACCTTCTAAAACCCTGATGTGAATTGCGATACGAGCTTCAGCAACGATTGACTCCCAGATGTGTTTACCTAATGTGGTGTCAAAGGTTCCGATTAATTCCACAATCTCCGGTTGGCGATAAACCAAATATGGGCGACCTGATAGATCAATTGCAACTTGCGTCAAACTTTCGTCGATTGGCACCAAGGCATCACCGAATCGTCTAATTCCGGCTTTATCCCCCAATGCCTCTCGTAGCGCTTGTCCAAATGCCAGAGCGGTATCTTCAACGGTATGGTGTGAATCAACTTCAATATCGCCATTGGTCTTGATGGTCAGATCGATACCTGAATGTTTTCCTAGTTGACTCATCATGTGATCAAAGAATGGCACACCAGTCTCAACTGAAATCTCGCCACTGCCATCCAGATTGATCTCTACAAATACCGATGATTCTTTGGTCTTACGTTCTACCCGTGCGATTCTCATAGCGCGCCTTTCAGGGCCTCTAGAAATAGATTGTTCTCAGCCTCATTGCCTATGGTGACCCGCAACCAACCAGGCAATCCTACATCTCGAATTAGAACGCCAGCTGCTAATAACTGTTGCCAAAGTTGGTTTGAACTAACTTTGAAGCCACCGAATAGGATGAAATTCGCATCTGATGGAATCACTTGCAAGCCAAGCTCTTCCAATTTCTCGCTTAAGAATTTACGTGCAGCAATCAAATTCTCAATCTCGCCTTGAAGCTGGGTTCGAAAATCTAGAGCTACCTCAGCAGCCGCTTGGGTGATTGCCGATAAGTGATATGGCAGTCTCACTAATTGCAAGGCTGCAATTACGGTCTTATCGGCAGCCAAGTAACCAAGTCTTGCGCCAGCAAATGCAAAAGCTTTAGACATAGTTCTGCTAACTAGAATATTTGGATACTTAGAGATCAAAGTAATTGCAGAACTCTCTTTAGAAAATTCAGCATAAGCCTCGTCCACAATTAATAATCCATTTACTTCTGCGGCCGCCTTTGCCAATTCGGCGATCTCTGTAATAGAGATGGCGGTGCCGGTTGGATTATTTGGAGTTGTGATAAAGGTAAGGGCAGGTTTGAGCTCATTAATTTGTTTTAGCGCCATTTCTAAATTTAGAGTGAAATCGGAATTACGCTCACCATCTATCCAGTTGACATTTGCTACTTTGCCAATCAAGGGATGCATTGAATATGAAGGCACAAATCCAATCGCGCTAGCGCTACCGAATGCTAGAAATATAGATTGCAAAATTTCATTACTACCATTGGCAGCCCAAATATTTTCATAACCTAAATCAACACCGCACTGCTTCTTCAAGTAACTTGCTAAGCCTTTGCGAAGAGTTACCGCGTCCCGGTCTGGGTATCGATTTAAATTCTCTGCTACCTCCCCTACTCTCTTGGCAATTGCAGCAGCTAATTCTCTGCTTGGTCCATAGGGATTCTCATTGGTATTTAGTCGCGCGCTGGCAGCAACTTGTGGCGCGCCATAGGGAGTTAGTGGTTTGAGT
>JBJTHJ010000012.1:0-10798 GCA_046094385.1 Candidatus Nanopelagicaceae bacterium | reverse complement strand
TTGGCAGAGGATAAGGGTGGATTTAGACGTCACGGAGAGAACGAGTATCAAGCAAATTTCTCGGAATCCGAACGTGAGGTTCTCATAAATTTAAGCGAACAACTCATTGAATTACTCGCCGAGCGGGTCGATCATGGCCATGAGGATCCACTTGCGGCGATGGTTGGAATCACTGTTCATGATTCGCCACCAGAAGATGAGGTCCTACTGAGGTTGCTTCCCAATGCATATTCCGACGAACAGTCCGCTTCCGAATTTAGAAGATACACCGAATCTACTTTGCGTGAGAAGAAGCGTGCACATGCGATGGCCATTCGAAGTAACATCATCAATGCCGGTGACTTGGCGATCGATTTAGATCACGAAGGCGCGATGGCATGGCTGGGTGGATTAAATGACATCAGACTTGCATTGGGCGTGCGATTGAAGATTGAAGATAATTCGCAAGAGCAATTGGAGTTATTAAAACCTGATGATCCATTACGAGCTGTTTATGCGGTTTATACCTGGTTGGGCTGGTTACAAGAGAGTTTAATTCAAGCGTTAATGGATGATGTTCCAGAACGCTAAACTGCGTTCATGGCCGAGCGTGATTACAACGGGGAGATTGCTGCCCTAAGTCAGACACTCACAGGCATCGAAGAAGTGCTAGATCTACCTAAATTGAAAATTGAAGCTGAAAAACTTCAATCAGAAGCCGGCGAAGCTAATCTCTGGAATAACCCCGAGAATGCACAACGGGTGACATCAAAATTAAGTCATACCCAATCTCAGATCAATAAATTGGTAAACCTACGAAGACGAATCGAGGATCTGCCAGTCTTGCTAGAACTGGCAGCGGAGGCGAACGATAAAAGCGCATACGCAGATGCGGATAAAGAGTTGGACTCCATCACCAAAGTGCTTGGAGAACTGGAAGTCCAAACTTTGCTCTCGGGCGAATACGACGAGCGCGATGCATTGGTAACCATTAGATCCGAGGCCGGCGGCGTTGAAGCTTGCGATTGGGCCGAGATGATCAGCCGGATGTATCTGCGCTACTGCGAACGTCACGGATATAAAGTCGATGTCTTGGATACTTCATATGGTGAAGAAGCTGGTATCAAATTAATGACTTTTAGAGTTAGCGCTCCATATGCATATGGCACTTTATCTGTCGAACAAGGAACTCATCGACTAGTTCGAATCTCTCCTTTTGATTCGCAAAGCCGCAGACATACCTCGTTCTGTGGCGTCGAAGTGGTGCCAGTCGTGGACCAGAGCGATCATATAGAGATTGATGAAAAAGAGATCCGAGTGGATGTTTATCGGTCATCTGGTCCAGGTGGTCAGGGTGTTAATACCACCGACTCTGCAGTGCGTATTACACATATGCCAACCGGGATCGTGGTCTCGTGTCAGAACGAGCGATCTCAGATTCAAAACAAAGCCACAGCTATGGCAGTTTTGCAATCTAAGTTATTGGAAAGACGTAGGCAAGAAGAGCAAGCAAAGATCGATGCATTAAAAGGTAGTAATTCAGGTTCATGGGGAAATCAAATGCGTTCATACGTTTTGCATCCTTATCAAATGGTGAAGGATTTGAGAACGAATCACGAAACCGGAAATACTCAAGCTGTTCTAAATGGTGAGATTGATGACTTCATCGAATCAGGAATTCGCTGGCGTAGGACTGCGTGATATCTCACTTTTAGATAGTTTTCGCATAATTTAAGCGTGGCAAATCTCTTTAAAGTCGCCTCAAATCGCCACTTTATCTCCCCGCATTCCATAAACTTGCCCAGTTATGATCCGATTTGAAAACGTCAGCAAGATTTACAGCGGTCAAGAGCGACCAGCACTTGATAATGTGAATCTAGAGATAGCCAAAGGTGAGTTTGTCTTTCTGGTTGGTCTCTCTGGTTCTGGAAAGTCCACCTTCTTGCGTTTGGTCCTACGCGAAGAGCGTCCGACTACGGGCGTAATACATGTGGCTGGAAAAGATTTGAATTCGCTGCCAAATCATAAAGTCCCAGAGCTACGCAGACAGGTCGGAACGGTCTTCCAAGATTTCCGTTTATTGCCAAATAAGACCATCACCGAGAATGTAGCTTTCGCCCTTCACGTACTCGGACATTCGCAAAAAGAGATAAATCGCGAGGTCCCCGAAGTGCTTGAATTGGTGGGTCTTGAGGATAAAGGCGATCGCAAGCCCTCTGAGATCTCAGGTGGCGAGCAACAACGCGTGGCAATCGCTCGAGCATATGTAACGAAGCCACCAATTTTGATCGCTGATGAACCGACTGGAAATCTCGATCCCGCAACCTCTATCGGAATTATGAAATTACTCGATCGCATCAATCGTGACGGAACCACAGTTTTGATGGCAACGCATGATTCTGGGATCGTTGATCAAATGAGAAAACGAGTCATCGAACTAGATCACGGCCATGTCGTGCGTGACCAAGTTCGTGGTGTTTACGGATACACGGGGTAGAGCGATGCGTGCAAGATTTATAGCCAGCGAGGTCGGTATCGGTCTACGCCGAAATGCCACTATGACATTTGCGGTAATAGTCACCACCGCAATCTCATTAAGTCTTCTTGGAATTGGACTGCTTTCAAACGCCCAAGTTCGTGCCATGAAAGATTATTGGTATGACAAAATCGAAGTTTCCGTCTTTTTATGTAGCGCGTTATCAGAATCACCGGCATGTGCAGGTGGAGTGATCACAGCCGATCAACGTCTATCGATACAACAAGATCTCCAAGAGTTACCAGTGGTAGATAAGGTTTATTACGAATCACAAGCCGAAGCTTTCTCACGTTTTCAAGAACGATTTAAAGGTTCCGCGATTGCACAAAATGTAACTGCCGATCAACTACCTGAATCTTTTAGGGTCAAATTAAGAGATCCCACTCAATACGCAGTGGTGGTCTCCGCTTTCACCGGTAGACCCGGTGTGGATGTGGTCCAAGATCAACGGACGATTCTCGATCGTTTCTTTAAACTTTTAGGAGTCTTAAGAGATGGCGCGCTCGCAGTGGGATTGGCATCAGTGCTTACTGCAGCATTATTAATAAGTAACACCTTGAGAATTGCGGCCTTTAATCGGCGCCGAGAGACAAATGTGATGAAATTGGTGGGCGCGACCTCATGGTCGATCCAACTGCCATTCTTACTAGAGGGCGTCTTCTCGGCTTTCATCGGTTGGATTCTGGCTACTGGGTTGCTAGCAGGAATCAAACAGGTTATCGATACCAAAATCTCACCTTTACTTACCTTTACCAAATTCTTTGGTTGGAATCAGGTTTGGATCGCCTCAGGTTGGTTGCTCCTAACTGGTTTAGTGGTTTCAATTCTCGCTTCTACGCTTACTCTTCGTAAGTATCTAAAGGTCTAATAGAGTTAGCAGCGTGAGTCACGCATCTAGCTCTGCACCAATTGGGATTTTTGATTCCGGTGTAGGTGGTTTGACCGTAGCCAGAGCCATTATTGATCAGCTGCCAAATGAATCAATCATCTACATAGGTGATACTGCTCGTGGCCCTTATGGCCCACGAAAATTGGCAGAGGTCCGCGAATTCTCACTAGAGATCCTAGATTTCCTGGTCAAACGGGGTTGTAAAGCCATCGTAATCGCTTGTAATACCGCAAGCTCTGCAATGCTAAGAGATGCTCGCGAACGTTATAAGGTCCCAGTAATTGAAGTGATTCAACCTGCAGCAAGGCGTGCGGTAGCCGCTACCAGAACCGGAAGAGTTGGCGTGATTGGTACTAACGCTACTATCGAATCAGAATCCTATTTGGATGCATTTGCAGCCGCGCCTTCGTTACAGATCACCTCGCAGGCTTGTCCTAAATTTGTGGAGTATGTAGAACGAGGGGAGACCAGCGGAGAAGCGATTACCGCGATCGCCCGTGAGTACCTAAAGCCGATGCTCGCTGCAAACGTGGATACTTTGGTTTTAGGTTGTACTCATTACCCATTGTTAACAGGAGTTATTTCATACGTTATGGGTGAAGGTGTCACCTTAGTCTCCTCTGCAGAAGAGACCGCTAAAGATCTATATCGAGTATTGGTAGAGAAGAATCTCTTAAGAAGTGATACCTCAAGTGCGCCCACCCACGAATTTTTGGCTACCGGTGCATCAGATCAATTTGAAATATTAGCTAGACGTTTTCTGGGACCGGAAGTTACCAAAGTTAAACATCAAGAATTAAGCCAGGAGTAACAGGAGTAAAGATGCCAAGAAATGATGGTCGAGAGTTCAATCAGCTTCGCGAGATCAAATTCACCAGAAATTGGTTGAACAACGCAGAAGGTTCGGTGATCGTAGAATTTGGCGATACACGTGTCTTATGCGTTGCCACATTCACTCCGGGAGTTCCAAGATGGTTGAAAGATTCCGGAAAGGGCTGGGTCACGTCGGAGTATGCAATGTTGCCTCGTGCGACTCATACTCGTTCCGATCGCGAGAGCGTTAAAGGAAAATTAGGTGGCAGAACCCAAGAGATATCTAGATTGATTGGAAGATCACTTCGTGCCGTTATCGATAACAATCAGCTCGGCGAAAATACCATCGTTTTAGATTGCGATGTTTTGCAAGCAGATGGTGGCACCAGAACTGCCGCAATCACTGGCGCATACGTAGCACTCTCTGATGCGATCAATTGGGCAAAAGCCAATTCACATTTAAAAGCTGATGCCAAAGTGCTGAAGGATTCAGTCTCCGCAGTTAGCGTGGGCATAATTGATGGCGTTCCCATGCTTGATCTTTGCTACGAAGAGGATGTCCGTGCAGAGACGGATATGAACGTGGTTATCTCGGGTTCAGGAAGTTTCATCGAAGTGCAAGGTACTGCGGAAGGTGAACCATTCGATAGGAAACTGTTGGACGGGCTATTGGATTTGGCTGTTTCAGGCTGTGCCAAATTATCTGAATTACAACGCACTGCACTTCATTAATTATTAATTAATAAAAGTAATGAATAAATTAATTCTAGCCACCAAGAATCAAGGCAAAGTAATTGAGTTTCGAAGAATTCTTGATCAATTAAATGCAACTACCCTTGAAGTTATTGGTTTAGATCGCTTTCCAGAGATCGGTGAGATTGAAGAGACCGGAAGCACATTTGAGGAGAACTCTTTACTCAAAGCAAGGACGATTTCAGCAATAACCGGTCTACCTGCTTTGGCAGATGACAGTGGAATCTGTGTCGATTACCTTGGTGGCGCTCCAGGTATCTATTCAGCGAGATATTCTGGCTTAGGAGATGCTGCTAACAATTTTAAACTCTTGGATGAATTGAAATCAGTGCCTGATGAGAAGCGAACGGCGTATTTCATCTGTGTCGCCGCTTATGTGCATCCGGATGGATTTGAAAAAGTTGCAGAGGGCAGATTTCTAGGCAGGATCCTTCGTGAAACTAGGGGTAGTGGTGGTTTTGGCTATGACCCGCTATTTCAGCCAGAAGGCATGAATTGCTCGGCTGCTGAGCTGAGTGCAAGCCAAAAAGATGAGATTAGCCATCGAGGTAAGGCGCTACGAGCAATCGCCCCTTTCATAATTAAATAGAAAATCAGGTAAAATTAGGAGTAGTAAGATTCCATCATTCAAGACAAGTACAAATACAAAGCAGTAATTTAGGAGAAATCAGTGGCTACAAAGAAAGTTGCCAAGAAAGTCGCCAAAAAAGCTACTAAGAAGGCGGTAAAGAAGAGCGCTAAAAAAGCGCCTGCAAAGAAGGTTGCAAAGAAAGCGGTAGCCAAAAAGGCAGTTGCAAAGAAATCAGCTAAGAAGGTAACCAAGAAGGTAACCAAGAAAGCGCCAGCTAAACGCGCCGCTGCTACCAAGATTGTGGTGCCACCGGTTCCAGTAGGTGGCGCACGTGTAACAACCAAAACTATTCAGAGCAAACCTGCGGAGGTAAGTTCATCTGCAGTTTCACCTGCAAGCTCAGCGCCTTCCAAAAAAGCAGCCAGCTCTAATCGTGTAGTACTCGCCGTGGTAATTGGAATCTTAGCGCTCGGTGCGATCGTGCTATCTCGTGGTTCAGATTCAACAACAAGCGAGACGATGACACCCATGGAGAGCGTCTCTCCAACCGCAGAGGCAACCGCAGAGGCAAGCGCTGAAGCAACTCCCACCGAGAGCGCAGCTGCTGAAGTTGGAACAACAGCTGCACCACTTGGCATTGTTGCAAAGTACACAGCTACCGGCGCAACCATTTTCTGGAACGCATCCACTGCAACTGATGGTCTAACTGGTTACAGCATTGAATTTAGTTCAAATGGTGGAGCTTTCAAAGAGGTAACCACTGTCGGTACTGACGTATTCAAATATGACATTACCAAGAGCGACACTGCAGGATGGACCTCATTCAAGATCTCAGCTGTTTACAGTGATGGACAGAAGGCAGAAGGCAAAGTCTTCGGCCTACCAGGTCAGTACGAATAATTAATTACAGGAAGACTTCAATAGCTTCAATGTAAGCTGAAATTCCATTTGGAATTAGATGAACACCATCCGGAGCGAAATACTCCGGATGGTTTTCTGACTTTTTGGCCCAATCCACGACTTTGATGTTGGAATACTTGGCAGCTTCCACATCAATTATTTGATTGTTCTCATCGCGCCAGCCACGAGGAACTGCCGTATTGACCACGATCACCAAAGGTTGCTCTCTTAACTCGTAAAAAAGTTCTGCCACTTCTGATTCTTGTAATCTATTATTATTTCCAAGATTGATGATGGTAGTGCTATCTGACATCTTTGGTTTATCGCGTTTGATTACCTCTAGTAATTCGAAAGCCTGCCTTCCGACTCTGGCATTGATCAGACCAATATGATGTTTGGAATCTAACTGACTTCTAATACCAAGTATTACTGAGTCGCCTACCACCCACAGTCCAGGAATCTTGCTCTCAGTCGCCACTTGATTCTCTTTGAACATCTCCCGCACAACCGCTTGGTTTCGCTCTGCAATAGCCAATGCATTGTTACTGACCAAACCAACCGAGGTGCCTAGTCCTACCACCACTAGCAAGACCAGTGCTTTCTGTCGGCGCTGAACCTCTTTGGTCCGATATTTCATGCCTCGGAACCAACTTGAGATTACCCCATTTCTAAATGGTAATTCGATCCATCTTTGGGAGATATCAGCAAGTGCGAAGACCACCAAGATTCTAAATAGATAGAGCGCCCAAGTAGAGCCAGTTAAATCTTGTGCTGGTCTAGTTAATTGAAAGACGATCCAATGCCAGAGATATATGGCGTATGAGCGTTCACCTATCCAAACCATGATCGGATGTTGCAGCAATGGTGCAAATCGTGAGGCTGGATGGACAACAGACAAGATGATCGCACATCCCAATATTCCTACCAATGGGAATGCAATCCGATACGAAGTCGGATCTGATTCTTTGATGAATAAGAAAGTTGCAATTAATCCAATTAGGCCAAATACTCCGACAAAATCTATGAAATCTTGAGCCCTTTTCTCAATATTGATACGAAGATTTTGGGGAATCCAACTTACGGCCAACGCTGAACCCAAAAATAATCCGATTGAATGGGTATCGGTTCCAAAGTAGACATGGCTGATATCTTGATTGCCAGAGATATCAGCGCGAAGCGATGCCAGGAAGAGTGCAATTCCAGAGAAAGTTGCGATTAATAGCGCTGCAGTTGGAATTACCTTCTTGCCAAAGAACTTAAGCACAAACAGCAGGATCAGCGGCCAAAATAGGTAGTACTGGGCTTCAACTCCCAAAGACCAGGTGTGTTGCAAAAGTGGTGGCCTTCCGAAGGATTCAAAGTAATCCTGCTCTTTAAATACTAGCCACCAATTCATCACTCCAGCGATGGCAAATGGCGCATCGGTCAGAAAACGTCTCATGGAATCTGGCGCCCATACCCCAATGAAAATTGCGGTAATTACCAACATGAAGATCAAAGGTGGCAACAGTCTTCGGATTCTGCCGGAATAGAATCCGCGCAGATCCAAGCCGCCAGAGCGTTGGATTGAATCCAGTAACAATCTAGTGATTACATAACCTGAGATTACAAAGAAGAGATCAACGCCTAAGAACCCACCAGGTATCCAATTGAAACCCAAGTGATAGAGCATCACTGCAATTACGGCGATAGCGCGTAGGCCATCGATTGCGGGGATGTAGCGAATCCCTTTCGGGGTGGACACAGCTTATTTTTTCTTGAGTTTTGCTTGAGTCTTTTTCTTGGAACTCTTCTTCTTAGTTGGAGCAGCGATTGCAGTTCGAGTTCGCTCACTCTTTACACTAACGGGTTGATTTGAAACCAATTTGCCGTCTTCTTTGATGTTATCCAAAACATGTGTGCGTAATTCTGCAAGTCGGCTATATGCACTTTCAAGTCGATTACGACTTGCATGGATCGCCTCTTCTGCTGCATCCAAAGATTGAGTTTGAATCTTATAAAGTCGTCCTGCTTCATCCATGACGCCACTTAACCATTGGCGATAATCCAATACATCGCGAGTAGCACCACTGATTATCTGCTCGCCTTCACGACGAGCTGCATTTAATAGCGCGGATCCTTCACGTTTTCTCTGATCGAGTAGCTCTTCTGCTGCAAGCTCTGCTTGTTCTAACTTTTCAGTGGCTTCATCCTCAGCTGCTTTTAGATATTTGCGACCTCTGGCCTCTGCACCACTGAGAATCGATTGTGCTTTATCCTGCGCAGCTTCTAAAGTCTCTTTGGCTTGACGTTGAGTCTCATTTACAAGGCGATCTGATGCGGCTTGCGCTTTTGATTCACGGATTTGTGCTGATTTGATCATTGCAACTGCAGTTTCAGTTGCCAGTATCTCAAATTCCTCTTTGGACAAGCTACGGATATCTCGGCGCGAACGCAGATCTGCCAATTGCGATTCAAGTTCGCGAATACGATCGACAGACGAAAGAGATGGTTCGGACTCTTCTTTGTAACCAACCCAATTGAAGAAACCGTTCTTCTTTGCCACGGGTGACTCCTTACTACCTAGGTCGCTAACTTTAATGGAATAAAAAGTGTGGCAACACCCCGAATGCTTGAACTGCTTAATGGGCAGGTCTAGCCTTATGGGTAGCTAGAGGGGAGACGCGATGACTGAAGATTGGGCATTTAACACAAATCAGATACATGCGGGACAGCAGCCAGATGGGAATTTCGGCTCGATAAATCTTCCGATCCACCAGACCACTGCTTATCAGTTCAAAAACACCGACCATGCCGCAAACCTCTTTGCGTTAAAAGAGTTTGGAAACTCCTACACCCGAATGACTAACCCCACCCAAGATGTAGTTGAGCAACGATTGACCAAGCTTGAGGGTGGTATCGGCTCTTTGCTGGTCTCATCAGGAATGGCTGCTACCGCAATGGCCATCATGAATCTAGCTGAAGCGGGCGATCATGTGGTTTCAAGTAGAAATATCTATGGAGGAATTTATAACCTTCTAAATTACACACTGCCAAAGTGGGGCGTTGAAACTACCTTCGTAGAAGATGCCAATAATTTAGATTCTTGGAAAAGTTCAGTTAGACCAAATACCAAAGCTTTCTTTGGTGAGGGCATCTCCAATCCAATTGCAGCAGCCTTGGATATTGAAGGTATCGCAGGAGTCGCACATAGCTTTGGGATTCCTTGGATAGTTGATAACACCATTGCCACCCCTTTTGTGACTAGGCCATTTGATTACGGAGCTGATGTGATTACCCACTCTGCAACTAAATTCTTATCAGGCCATGGCAGCGCGATAGTTGGAGCGATCGTAGATTCTGGTAATTTTGACTATTCAAAATACCCAGAGAAATTTCCTGGGTTTAATCAACCGGATGCAAGTTACAACAATTTAGTTTATGCCCGAGATTTTGGTGTCAACTCCGGAGTGGGAAATATGGCTTTTATCATCAAAGCCAGAGTTCAACTGTTACGAGACTTCGGATCTTCGGTATCACCATTTAATGCATGGCTTTTAGCTCAGGGCATGGAGACTTTGAGCATGCGAATGAGAGTGCATCTTGAGAATGCTCAGAGAATCGCTGAGTGGCTAGCTAGTCATCCACAAGTTGAACAAGTTATGTATTGCGGATTGCCATCTTCAGAGTGGTATCAAAATCAGAGAAAGTACGCGCCTAAGGGTGGCGGAGCTGTGATGTCATTTGAGATAAAAGGTGGCAAGAGCGCTGGTATGAAATTTGTCGAGGGATTGAAGTTATTTAGGCATGTTGCGAACATCGGTGATGTTCGCTCGTTGGTAATTCATCCGGCATCGACAACACATAGTCAATTAGGCGAAGAGGGAATGCGTGAGGCTGGAATCAATCCAGGGATGATCAGATTAAGTATCGGTATCGAAGATTTTGAGGATATTAAAGCTGATTTGGAATTGGGATTTCTAAATGCAAAATGACATTTTGAAAATCTAATTTGCTTCTGGTGCGGGAGGTGGGACTTGAACCCACACGCCGTAAGGCACAGGTTCCTAAGACCTGCGTGTCTGCCGTTTCACCACTCCCGCGAGTGATACCAACCAGAACCCATCTGATTCGAAGAGTTAAGTATTGGAACGGGAGAAGATTAGTTATAGATTATCCATAATCAAAATCCAAGCTATTGAGAGGCTCAATATCGATGTCATACACACCAACACCCTCAGATAAATTCACTTTCGGTCTATGGACTGTTGGTTGGCAAGCGCGTGATCCATTCGGGGATCCAACCAGAGATGCGTTGGACCCGGTCCGAACCGTAAATGAATTGGCAAAGCGGGGCGCTTACGGTGTTACTTTTCAC
>JBJTHJ010000011.1:0-7586 GCA_046094385.1 Candidatus Nanopelagicaceae bacterium | reverse complement strand
ATCAATCACCAACAAAGTCGCATTAAAGTACCAAGTCGAAAATGTAGCGACAGCGCATCGCTATGGTGCAATTCCAATCGGAGAGAGCGCATTTGTAGTGGCAGTTGCTGCAGCTCACAGAGATGCGGCACTTAAATGCTGTGAAGAGTTGGTCGAGTGTGTAAAAGCTGAATTGCCAATCTGGAAATATCAGACCTTTGCAGATGGCAGCACTGAATGGGTAAATAGCGCATGAGCTTGGTTGATACCCACGGCAGAGTTCATCGCGATTTACGAGTATCGCTAACTGATAGATGCTCGCTTCGTTGTACTTACTGCATGCCACACGATTTCAATAAATGGCTTCCTGCTGAAACTTTATTGACTGCCAACGAGCTGGTGAAGGTGATTGAGATTGCCGTTTCACAAGGCATCACCGAAGTGCGATTAACTGGCGGAGAACCACTACTACGTCCAGATATCGTAGAAATCGTAGGCAAAATCAATTCATTAGATACGCCACCAGAGCTTTCTATGACTACCAATGGTGTGGGTCTTGCCAAAGTTGCCAAGGAGCTAAAGGCTGCTGGTTTACAACGAGTCAATATCAGCTTAGATACTTTGGATTGGGAGCGCTTTAAACGCCTCACATTTAGAGATCGCTATGACGATGTGATTGAAGGCATCAAAGCAGCTCGTGAAGCGGGACTGGCACCTATCAAAATAAACACGGTATTGATGCGGGATATCAACGGCGATGAAGCGATTCCACTTCTTAAATGGGCGCTCAAAGAGAATTTGAATCTGCGTTTCATCGAACAGATGCCACTAGATGCTGGCGATGCCTGGACTCGGCTAAATCTGATAACTGCAGATCAGATATTCGAAGAATTAAATTCTGAATTTGAACTTACTCCAGTTGGAGATCGTGGCTCATCACCTGCAGAAGAATTCTTCGTAAACGGTGGACCAGCAACTGTTGGAATCATCGGTAGCGTGACCAGACCATTCTGCTCAGCTTGTGATCGCCTACGTCTTACTTCCGACGGACAGATGCGTTCGTGTCTATTTTCAAATACCGAGACTGATCTACGCTCGATATTACGAAATAGTCGTTTAACCGAATCTGAAAAGCGCGATGATTTAATCAAGGCGCTTGGCGTAACTGTTAAATCAAAACTTCCGGGCCATGGAATCAACGACCCCAGCTTCATCAAACCCAATCGCCCGATGTCCGCTATCGGTGGATAAAGCTTTTCTACGGATTCTCAGCCGCCAGCGAATTGAGGGAGCACATCAACCACATCGCCTTCGACCAAGATCTGATCATTACTTTCGGCTGCGGTGCCGTTTATTAAAAAAGAGCAGGTCGGGATCAACTTGGCCAACTCGCTATTGATCGCAACCAAGTGATCAATTAGCGCGCTTAAGTTTCCGGCCGGTATTTTCTGGCTAGAGCTACCGGCAGCCTGGCGGGCCGCCGCATAGAAGTTCACCAGAGCCATGGAAAAAGGCTACCCCAGAGCCTTCCATTTGATATATCACTGATATATGTTGAGCCGGTGAGCTTGATCCAATCGGCACGGGAGCCGCAATCGCTAAGCGATGAGGCCTATGCCCAGATTCGCTCTTTGATCATCTCCTGCGAATTAAGTCCAGGTTCGGTAATCAGCGAGAGCGATTTGATGGAGCGCTTGGCAATGGGTCGCACTCCAATTCGCGAAGCGCTTCGAAATCTTGCCAATGAGAAATTAATCGAAGTCTATCCAAGACGTGGAATGTTTGTAGCTGGCGTTGATGTAAAAGATTTAACTGCGATCTCTGAAGTTCGAGGAAATCTAGAGATCTTGGCAGCTGGTTACGCTGCAGAGCGTGCAACTGCAGCTGATAAAGCTGTGATCAGCCAATTGATCAAAGAGATCGATGCCATCAAAGGCGAGCCAAAGATGATGAAGTTGATCAACTTGGATCAAAGAATCCATCATCAAATATATGCAGCGACTCAAAATGAATTTCTGGTTTCAACGCTCGATCAATATTACGCACATGCGCTACGTATCTGGTTTATGGCGTTAGATCGAGTATCAGAGCTAGAGGATGCAATTATCGAACATCGGGCGATGCTCCAAGCGATTCTGGAAGGAGATAAGAAAGGTGCCGAGAAGGCGATGCGCGAACATATTGAAGGCTTTGAAACCACTATTCGGAAATCCTTATAGGCAGAATTTAAAGAAAAAAGAGAGAAGAAGGATATAAACAATGGCCACACTCCCAACAAAAGCCAAGTGCGTTGTAATCGGCGCAGGAATCGTCGGTAATTCGATTCTTTATCACCTAGCAAGGTTAGGTTGGAAAGATCTCGTACAGATCGATAAGGGACCGCTACCAAACCCGGGCGGCTCAACTGGCCATGCCTCAAATTTCATCTTTCCAGTTGATCATTCGAAAGAGATGGCACATATCACCGCGGATTCGATGCGCCAATATAAAGAGTTAAATTGCTTCACCGAGAGTGGAGGCATTGAAGTTGCGCGTACACCTGAGCGTTTAGTCGAACTTAATCGTCGTATCACCAGTGCTAAGTCATGGGGCATTGATGGCGGACGTATCGTCACACCAGCTGAAGTTAAAGAATTGGTGCCATATATCGATGAGAGCGTGATTTTGGGTGGTTACTACCAGCCAACCGTGGGCGTAGTGGACTCACTTCGCGCCGGTACTTTGATGCGTGAAAAGGCGATCGAAATGGGCGCAGCGCAGAGTTTTGCCAACATCGAAGTGCTGGATATGGAAGTTGAAAAAGGCCGGATCAAAGCAGTGGTCACCGATCAAGGTCGAATCGAAGCTGAGTATGTTGTAATCGCAACTGGTTGCTGGTCTGCAAAACTTGCCAAGATGGCGGGAGCTGAGATTCCGTTGACTCCAGCAGTTCATCAAATGAAAGACATTGGACCAGTTCCGTTCTTTAAAGATACCAAAGGCGATATCGAATGGCCGATCATCCGAGACATGGATACCAATATGTACGAGCGTCAACATGGAACAGGTCTAGAAGTTGGTTCATATGCGCACCGTCCAATTCTTTACGAAGCAGAAGACATTCCATCAAATGCTGCAGCAGCGTTATCGCCAACTGAATTCCCATTTACTCAAAAAGATTTTGATATCCAAGATGAGCATTCATATGAATTGATGCCATCAATCGTGGGTGATGAAAATGTACGTGAAAAATATGCCTGCAACGGAATTCTCTCTTTGACTCCAGATGGCATGCCGATTCTTGGCGAGACCCCTGAAGTCAAAGGTCTTTGGTCAGCTGCAGCGGTCTGGGTCAAAGAAGGTCCTGGCACTGGAAAGGCAGTGGCGGAGTGGATGGTGCTTGGCGATTCTGAGATCGATATGCATGCATCAAATATCGCCCGATTCCACGAACATCAGAAATCACGCGAGCATGTGAAGGCTCGTTGCAACGAAGGTTTCAATAAGACTTACGGAATCGTGCATCCAAACGAACAGTGGTCATCAAATAGAAATGTGCGCATCTCTCCAATGTATGACCGCGAACAGGCACTAGGCGCAGTCTTCTACGAAACTGCTGGCTGGGAGCGTCCATTCTGGTATGAATCAAATAAAGAGCTAGTTGCTAAGTACGGCGATGCCGTGATGCCACGCGAAGGCGAATGGGAATCTCGTTGGTGGTCACCGATCATCAACGCTGAGCATCTGCAGATGCGTGAAACAGCTGGAATCGTTGATTTATCTGCCTTTGCGATCTTCGACATCATCGGACCATCAGCGCTTGCAGTTGTACAGAAGGCAGCGCTACGTCAGATGGATGTAGCTATCGGTCGCGTGGTTTACACGCCAATCTTGGGACCAAATGGTGGTTTCAAATCTGACTTAACCATCATGCGCCTTGGCTGGAACCATTTCCGCGTAGTAACTGGTGGCGCACATGGCATGGCCGACAAGAAGTGGTTTGCTGATCTCTTGCCAGAAGATGGTTCAGCACAGATCACAGATTTAACTTCATCGTATACAACAATCGGACTTTGGGGTCCGAATGCTCGAAAGATTCTGCAAGCAATCACCAAAGCTGATGTCACCAACGAAGCGTTTAAGTTTGGTACTTGCAAAGTTATCGAAATCGGATCGCTTCGAGTGCTTGCCTCTCGAATCTCCTATGTCGGTGATCTTGGTTGGGAGTTTTATATCCAGATCGAGCAGGGTGGCAAACTTTGGGATGCGCTCTGGGAATCAGGTAAGAGCCATGGTTTGATTCCAGTAGGTATCGGTGTTTACGGAACCACTGGTCGACTTGAGAAGAATTACCGTGCATATGGCGCTGAACTTGAAACTGAGTACAACGTCGTCGAAGCAGGTATGACCACACCAAAGTTAAAGGAGCAAGATTTCATCGGTCGCGTCGCACATGAAAAGCATCGCGCTGAAAAACCGGTAGCTACTCTCTGCACGCTCTATGTAGATGACCACACCTCAAAGTCCGGAATCAAGCGATACATGATGGGCAAAGAGCCGATCCTTACTTTGGATGGTAAAACCATTGAAGATGCACATGGTCGTCGTTCATATGTAACTAGCGCTGGCTCTGCGCCATCACTTGGTAAGCACATCTTGATGTCTTATCTGCCAACTGAGATGGCGGTGGTCGGAAATAAATTCCTAGTGGAATATCTCGGAGAGCAATATCCATGCCACATTGCAGGCGTCGGTATCACTTCAATGTTTGATTCTAGTAACGAGAGGATTTTGGGCTAGCCATGGAGATTTTGGCTTGTATCAAGCGAGTTCCGATTACCGGAAGTCAGTTGATGTTGACTCCAGATAATCAGAATCTATTGACTGACAATTTAGGTTACGGCATCTCACCCCATGAGGAGAATGCGGTAGAAGCGGGTGTGCAACTTACCGAGCAGATCGGTGGACAGCTAACGCTACTTACCCTGGGACCGACAGATGCCGAAGAGCAGTTACGTGCTTCGCTTGCAGTTGGTGCAAGCCGTGCGATCTTGCTAGAAACTGATGGGCAAGATTGGGATCCCCAAGCTACTGCTAAAGCGTTGGTAGATGCAATCAAATCCGAACCAACCAAGTTCGACATGATCATCTTTGGCGCAGAATCTGCAGATAGCGCGGGCTATCAGATCCACATCCGCGTCGCACATGCACTGGGATTACCGATCATCACAAATGTAAAGGCGATGAAGGTAGAAGGTGGAAAGGTACGCGGTGAGCGCGTAGTGGGTACTTCCCGTGAAGTTTATGAAGCACCGCTTCCGGCGATTGTCACAGTACGTGATGGTTTGAATGTGCCACGTTATCCATCAGTTCCAGGTCGCATGCAAGCTCGCAAGAAACCCGTGGATATCAAAGCCGCAGGTGGCAGCGCACCCAAATTAGAGAAGTTGAAATTATCGGTAGTGCCATCAAAGTCAACTGGAGCTGAGATCCTAGGTAATGGTGCAGATGCGGTACCAGTTTTGGTCGATAAGTTAAAGCAGATTGGAGTCATCTAATGTTGTTAGTTCTTGTAGATCATGATCGTGGAACCTTAGATCCACTCTCAACTCGTGCATTGACTGC
The DNA here is from genome assembly GCA_046094385.1 of Candidatus Nanopelagicaceae bacterium. Classification (GTDB taxonomy): domain Bacteria; phylum Actinomycetota; class Actinomycetes; order Nanopelagicales; family Nanopelagicaceae; genus ZLKRG08. Next base: position 2,003 of record JBJTHJ010000011.1, on the reverse strand, counting down.
AGCTCGCCAAGTAGATAGCGATGTGCAGGCAGTGGTAATTGGTGCAAGTGGCGCACAAGTTGCAGCAGAAGTCGGCAAGTTTGGCGCCAAAGTTTTACATGTAGTGGTCAATCCAGAGCTTAAAGATTATGCCCCAATGGCCTCTGGTCGTGCGCTGGTGCAACTAGTTGAAAACCTAAAGCCCGCTGCTGTTTTTGCGGCAGGGTCACCAAGAGGTAACGAGCAGTTGGCGCATCTGGCTGCATTTTTAGATCTGCCAATGGCAGCAGAGTGCACCAGCATCACCTTGGGATCACCACATAAAGTGGTACGCGCACGTTGGGCTGGTAATTTGCTTGAAGATGCCAATGTTCATGCTGATCTCTTAATCGCATCATTCATGGCGCTTGCTTTCGAGCCAGAAGAGACAAGTGGTAGCGCCGAAGTAAAAGAGTTCACCGCAAACTTCAATCCAGAGGATACTCAAGTACAAGTTCTCGACCGAGTTGGCGATAGCAATACCGGTGGAGTCACTTTGGCCGATGCCAAGATCATCGTCTCTGGTGGTCGCGGAGTGGGTGGTCCAGAAGGATTTGGTGTGATCGAAGAGCTGGCATCACTTCTAGGTGGCGCAGTTGGATGTTCACGCGTGGTAACCGCATCCGGATGGCGTCCACACTCAGAGCAAGTTGGACAGACGGGCACCAAAGTCGCGCCAGATTTATATCTAGCTTGCGGAATCAGTGGTGCGATGCAACATATCGCTGGTATGAAAAACAGCAAGAATATCGTCGCGATCAATACTGATCCCGAGGCAACCATCTTCCGGTATGCCGATTACGGCATCATCGGAGATCTACATCAAGTGCTTCCAAAGTTAATAGAAGCAGTTAAGCAAGCGAAGGGTGCATAGTGTCAGATATTGAAATTGCTCAAAAAGCAGTGATGAAACCAATCCAAGAGATTGGTGCAATGCTCGGTATTGCCGCTGAACATCTAGAACCATATGGTCATTACAAAGCTAAGATGTCTTTGAAGTATTTGGATTCACTACCTGAGAAGAAAAATAGCAAATTGATTCTGGTCACTGCGATCTCACCGACCCCAGCAGGTGAAGGTAAAACCACGACCACTGTTGGACTTGGAGATGCGCTACGCCATATCGGTAAGAAATCTTTGATCTGCTTGCGTGAGCCGTCGCTCGGCCCAGTTTTTGGTATGAAAGGTGGCGCGGCAGGTGGCGGTTATGCCCAAGTAGTTCCGATGGAAGACATTAATCTGCACTTCACTGGAGATTTCAACGCCATCGCATTGGCAAATAATTTGTTGGCTGCTTTGGTTGATAACCATATCCATCATGGCAATGCCCTAAATATCGATGTCCGACGCGTTGCATGGAAGCGCGTAGTCGACATGAACGATCGCGCACTTCGCGAGATCGTCAACTCACTTGGCGGAGTCGGAAATGGTTTTCCACGCCAAGATGGTTTCGATATCGTCGTAGCATCAGAGATCATGGCGATCTTCTGCTTGGCAACCTCCATCGAAGATCTAAAGGAACGTATCTCAAAGATCGTGGTTGGTTACACCACAGATAAGAAACCAGTATTGGCCAAGGATCTAAATGCGCAAGGTGCGATGACCGTTATTCTGAAAGATGCATTCCAGCCTAATCTGGTGCAGACTTTAGAGAACACTCCAGCATTTATCCACGGTGGCCCTTTTGCAAATATCGCCCATGGTTGCAATTCCGTAATTGCTACTAAATCTGCCATGAAGATTGCAGATTATGTGGTCACCGAAGCTGGCTTCGGTGCAGATCTAGGCGCAGAGAAGTTCATCGATATCAAGTGTCGCAAATCCGGGCTTCGTCCAGATGCTTGCGTGATCGTGGCAACGATTCGAGCCCTTAAATATCACGGTGGAGCAGATCTAAAAGAATTAACCACTGAGAATTTAGATGCGCTTGAAAAGGGAATCGTCAACTTAGAGCGCCATGTTCAGAATGTCTCTAAGGTCTACAA
>JBJTHJ010000010.1:0-6227 GCA_046094385.1 Candidatus Nanopelagicaceae bacterium | reverse complement strand
GTCGAAGCTTCAGTAGATGCGCTCCCTATGGCTGGTTTTGCAGCCATGAAAGCGCTATCTACTAGAAATGATGCACCTGAGAGAGCATCCAGACCATACGATGCAGATCGAGATGGTTTCGTCTTAGGTGAAGGAGGTGGCATCTTGATTCTCGAGGAGTATGAACATGCCAAGGCCCGAGGAGCCAAGATCTATTGTGAGATTGCCGGGCAAGGCTTAACTTCCGATGGTTATCACATCGCAGCTCCAGATCCTGAAGGAAGTGGCGTCATTAGAGCCATGAAACTGGCGCTAGCTGATGCCGACTTAACCACCAAAGATATTTTTCACTTAAATGCACATGCCACCTCTACGCCGGCAGGAGATGTGGCCGAGGCAAATGCACTTCGTGGTGCACTGGGGTCTGATGTGGATCATGTTGCAGTCTCTGCAACTAAATCTATGACTGGCCACTTGCTTGGTGGCGCAGGTGCCCTGGAATCAGTATTCATTGTTAAAGCTTTACAAGAACGGTTAGCACCACCCACTATTAATATTGAGAATTTAGATCCAGCAGTGACTGTAGATGTAGTTAGAGATAAACCGCGCAAATTACCAGACGGAGATATCGCCGCCCTTAATGATTCTTTTGGATTTGGTGGACACGACGTGGTTCTGGTCTTCAAATCAATCTAAATTAAATAGATCAACTTATGCCTGATTCCAAAGATCCTGAACTTCGAATCTCGAAGTTACTTGATGGCGGAACTTGTCAATTAATCACAAAACGCGACAAGAGCGGCATGCTCGCTGCAAGTGGCAAAATCAAAGGCAACGATGTAATTGTTTTCGCATCGGATCCCACAGTTCAAGGTGGCGCATTAGGTCCAGAAGGCGCTGCCGTGATCGTGAAAGCCTATGAAGTGGCACTCAGTAAATCAATTCCGATCATCGGCATTTGGCACTCGGGTGGAGCCAGGCTTCGAGATGGCGTGCTCTCCCTTCATGCATTTGGCCAAGTATTTAAATCGCTTATAACGGCCTCAGGAAAAATTCCACAATTATCGTTAATTCTTGGACCGACCGCTGGCGGTGGTGCATATGGACCTGCACTTACTGATGTGGTGGTACTCGCACCTGAGGGAAGAATCTTTGTAACCGGCCCAGATGTTGTAAAGAGCGTAACTGGCGAACAAGTGGATATGGCCAAGTTAGGCGGCCCTGAAGCTCATAAGAAAAACTCGGGCTTGGCACACATAATCGCAAATAGCGAAGCGCAAGCTTACGAAGATATTAGAAAGCTAACGTTCCTACTTGCAAACCAAGGGAGATTCTCGACAGAGATTGAAGATCGAGATTTAGAGAAGTTTGTACCTGAATCCAGAAAACGAAGTTATGAAGTCCACCCTTTGGTGGAGGCATTGCTAGATGCTGATGAGTCAATGGAGTTATTAAAAGATTGGGCTCCAAATATGTTGACTGCAGTAGGTCGATTAGGTGGCCGCACTATTGGAGTAGTCGCAAATAATCCCAGGCATCTAGGCGGCGCTTTAGATTCAGCAGCTGGAGAGAAAGCTGCGCGCTTTGTCAGAATGTGTGATGCCTTTGGAATTCCATTGATTGTGATTGCAGATGTTTCCGGATTTCTACCTGGTGCTGGTCAGGAGTGGGAAGGCGCAGTTCGACGTGGCGCAAAATTGCTACATGCCTTTGGTGAAGCTGTAGTACCCCGAGTAACTCTAATTACCAGACACGCATATGGCGGAGCTTATGTTGCTATGAATTCAAGAGCGCTTGGCGCTACCAAAGTATTTGCTTGGCCAAACGCTGATGTCGCGGTCATGGGTAGCGTAGCTGCGATTCGAGTGCTACATAGAAGGTTGTTGGCTGATCTACCCGCAGAACAGCGAGACGATATGGAGTTAGAACTTGCGGCAGAGCATGAAAAGATCGCCGGGGGTGTGAAACGAGCAATTGAGATCGGCGTTGTGGATCAGATAATTCTGCCGTCAGTGACTCGTTCAGAATTAGTTAAAGCTTTATCAAATGCCAAGAGCGTACGAGGCGCACATAGCAATATTCCCCTATAAATACTGTTAACTAGCCACCAAACCATGCAAGATCGTGGAAATCGATTAGGTATAAAAGATTAGCTAGTTTTGAAAGTTACGGTGACTGTCGCAGTCACCGTCTTATCGATGCTAGAGGTGTCGTACATTCCCATATCTGAAGTCATTGTTGAATCAGGTGTAGTTACTTGAATCGGCCCTGCTTTAACCGAAGTGATTGCCCCAACTTTGCCGCCAACTGCATCGGTCATGGCCTCAGCGCGTAACTTGGCATCTTTGGTCGCTTCCTTCAATAGCTCAGGGCGAATCTTTGAAAGTGTGGAGAGATAATACTGCGGACCATAGTTGCTTACATTGACTCCCGCTTGAAGCAGAGTGCCGATATTTTGACTTAACTTAGAGGCAAGCTGAACATCTTTGGTACGAACTGTGATCTCACGATTGGCTCGGTAATTTAAGATCCGCCCCGTTGGATTGCCATTTATATACTCTTCGGTCGGATAGCTACTCACCGCACCTAAAGTAAGTTGTTCGCTCTTAATACCACCATCTATCAAGTATTTTTGAAGTGAATTGATCCCGGAGTCAATACCACTTACCGCAGTAGCCGGGGTCTTTCCGGTGTTTTGAATGGATAGCGTCCAAACTACATTATCGGCAACAGCATCCACCTTTGCCGACCCCGTGACCACAATTCCATCACTGGAGCGAGATGCAAAGCCAGAGCCAACGCGTGCTAAACCTAATCCCATCGCCAATGAAACAATCACTGCTGCTATCAGAATCGTGGTGGCCTTACGCTTTTCGATCATCTCGTCCATTTGTTCTCTTCCTTTTTTCACCCTAACTAAATTGCACGAAGTTGTGTTATCTCCTGTAAATCTACCCCACGGAAACGCTCTAATTCCACTTCCCACTCTGTTCCAAGCGCCACATCCAGCGCAATTCGCATCTCTTCATCTGTCTTTGACATGGCAGTTTTTATTTGATGCTCAGTCATTAACAGATTCCCTAATTCATCAATGGAAGCTCGATGTAACCCCAAGTTGGGAGTGAAGCGAAATAATTGACCCTCTGAGTTGATTTCAAATCGCAAATAGTGCCAACTCTTTAGCGCACTTGCTAAATCTGAGGATAGATCTCTCTGAGATCGCCAATCGACTTGTGTACGTTCGGTTCCGGGAACCAATGGTTGATTTCGCCAAGATAATTGCACTTGGCCCAAAGTATTTTCAATCGCCCAATCAACATGGCGTACCAACGCCATCGGACATGAGTGGATTGTTAAGAACCCACGTTTCATTAGAGGTAGCTCCTAGCAAGGTACTTATTGCACCTTCCCCAGCCCAAAAAGACTCTTGCTCGGCTACTACGCAATTTTCCAATGAATCACCTGGCTTTGTCCACCTCATGGGAGAGCTTGCGTTAGGTAGGGGGCGATAAGGCAGGTAGGCTTACCACCAGTCGGACGCTCGAAGCTTTAGTTTTTAAAAGAAATTTGGCTAGAAGGAAGACCAGCGAAGCCAAATCCAAGCTTCGCTACAGTTAAAGAATAAAGAAATAGGAAAAACAATTAATGGCAACAGGCACAGTTAAGTGGTTCAACTCTGAAAAGGGCTTCGGCTTTATTGCAGTAGATGGTGGCGGACAAGATGTATTTGTTCACTACTCAGCTATCCAAGGCAATGGTTACAAGTCCCTTAACGAGGGTCAGTCAGTATCTTTCGAGGTCGTCCAGGGTCCAAAAGGCCCACAGGCTGATCAAGTAACTGCTAACTAATTTAACACTTATTAAACCTCCGAGAAGAAATTCTCGGAGGTTTTTTATTTGCTTTCTAGCTTTGAAATTTTGAGCCAGTTAAAGAATCCCCAAATCACAAAAGGTAAATAGATCGCATATAAGGTTCCGGTCGGGTAATAGCCATTGCTAAATGCAAAAGGAACTCCAACCAAGTCAACTGCAATCCAAACTAACCAAAATTCCACATATCCTCGACTCATTCCAAATGTCGCCAGTGCGGTTCCCGTAAATATCCAAGTATCCACAAAGAGCCACTGTCCTGATTCGCCTAATGATTTGAAGACCTGCTTCGAGATTAGGAAGAAGATAATTATTACTGGAACCAACCACAACTTCTCCTTGGTGGTGGTCCAACGTGGTACGACTGCTGGAACATCTTTACCCAATCGTTTGTGATGCGACCAACGGACCCAACCATAGATACTGACCACTATAAGTAGCAGATTGCGACCTGCTTGACCATAGAAGTTACTTTGTTGGGAAACATCGCCAAATGAGAAGACTGCTCCTAAGAAAACTGTTACTAATAAAGCATCCCCAATTATTCCAATCGGCCAAGCTGCAACTAAACGTTTAGCACCAAGGATCGCGCTAGTTAAGCCCAAGCTCCCACCAATAATCTCGCGCACGGCAATCGACTTACTGCCGAAATTTATAGTGGCTTCGAATAACCATTGCAGAATACTCATTGTCTACTTCTCATTTCTTCGGAATCGGTGGAATCTCGCCAGTTTTCGCCAAAAGTGCTTTTACCTCACTTGCAGGAGATCGATCTTTTCCCTCTTTCCATTTATCCAAATAGCGCCACGGAAAGACCATGCCCCGTCGCACCCACCAAATGTCAGCCTCTGCAGTTGGCCAGCTAATGCCAAAGTGAATATGTGGTGAAGTTCCTTTGGCATCACCAGTATTTCCGACATACCCAAGCAGGGTTCCCGCCTCTACGCGAGTGCCAACTTGGATGCCAGGTGCAATTCGCTTTAGGTGAGATGCATAGTACCTAACCCCATCGTCTCCAACGATAGATATATAGATCCCACCTTTAGTTATCGGAAGTGGATTTCGGTAATCATATGGATCGCTTCTTCGTAATTCATCGACCACGGCGGCGGTCACAGCAACATATCGACAACCCTTTTTAACCAAGATATCGGTGGCGGGATAATCGTGGTGATATCGGGTGTAACTGGGTTTGCAATCAACAGTACTTGGGATTGGGAATCTGTATTTTGGTGCAGCTTGAGCCACGGAGGTTACGTTGGCTAGAAGGCACAGGACCAAAATCAACCGAAATCGCATAGTTGAAGGCTACTTGAGAATTAACATTAACCATGGATTTGAGAATGGCAAGCAAAGCAAAAGTACTAATCGGGATCAACGCAATCTCTGCTTGGTTGGGTTTTGGTGGCTCCTTGATAGTTAATACCTTCGACTTAGTTCCTGAAGATGAATATGAGCCACATCTATTTGGTCCTCACGCGCCTGGAATGGCTGGTGCGCTGACTAGATTTATAGATCTATTTGGTTACTTCACCATCTGGAGTAATGCATTGGTTGCCATCACAATTACGATGCTGTACTTGAATTTCAATCGAAACGACCAGCGGTTCCGGTGGTTGAGAAGTACATCGATTTTGATGATCACAATGACCGGAATTCTCTATCATCTACTGATAGCGCCAACAGCAGATCCACAAAGCTGGAACGTCTACACCAATGCTTTTCAACATTACATAACGCCAGTTATCACGGTCCTAGTTTGGTTACTAATCGGACCCAGAAATTTCTTTGATTTTAAAATGACTATTTCGGTGTTTGCCATACCAACTGCATACCTTGCTTATACCTTTAGCCGAGGTGCAATCATTGACCGATATCCATATGGTTTTTTTGATGTCATTGAATATGGATATTTCTCGGTTGCGACCACATTGGTAATGATCTACGTGGCAAGTTATGTGCTGGCGCTTCTCTTCTTTGGATTGGATAAAGCGCTTTCCAAGAAGAAGTAAGATTTACCGCGCACGAGGGGGTAGCTCAGTCGGTTAGAGCCCCGGACTCATAATCCGCTTCTTCAGATCTCAGCAACTAACCTCGACAGCTTAGTTTGAACGGGAATCATTCCTAATCTCTTGTTTAAGCAGTTTTCAAATTGCCGTCTGTCGCATTTCTGTCGCATCCACTTTCATCCACCATCTTGTCGATCTTCATTCGAATAGTCTCCGTGGAGCCATCTAGCTCATGGGCATACACATTCAGGGTAGTCGATGGCTTTGAATGACCCGCAACCCTGCTGATTGCGAGAATGTCTGCACCCGAGCTGACCAATAGCGTGATGGCGGTGTGACGAAGATCGTGAAAACGAACAGACTCCAGAC
>JBJTHJ010000009.1:0-2077 GCA_046094385.1 Candidatus Nanopelagicaceae bacterium | reverse complement strand
GGACTGGTGGGACTCGAACCCACAATCAATTGTGTAACCCAATCAGCGGCGGCGTTTAAGTGATACTCCCGTTGACCCTAGCGCCCAGAGAACAAGTAGGGGTTGAAAGAGCAGGCGGATTGCTCGAGCTCGGTCGGTATCTAATCCGAAGGCGTCAATTCCATTTACATATTGATTGATATTTCCGGGGAAAATTGCAACAAAGAAAAGCGCGGTTACGATTCCGACTTCTCTGCGTCTGCGTAGAGAGATCAGCGCTAAACCAAGTGCGATTTCGACAAAGCCTGAAGCGATCACAACGAAATCTGGTGAGAGTGGAAGCCATGTAGGTACTTGCGCTTGGAATTCAATGCGGCGTGTTGTCAGGTGCAAAGTACCTGTGTAGATCAAAGTTGCGCCAAGGAGAATCTGCGTGGCTTTGCGCAAGAGATCTAATGTTTTATTAATGACGGCTCCCCTGTCAATTGGTCAGATAAGTATGAGGGAGCAGATTGTTCTGTGTAAACTAAAGGTGCTGAAGAAATTCAGCTGGAACTCTCTGCGAAGCAGAGGCGCAATGGCCTTCGACAAGTCGGAGGCCATTTCTTATGGCGCAACCCCCTGTGAGACTTGAACTCACAACCATCCCTCTGCGAAAAGGATGCTCTATCCAATTGAGCTACAGCCTTCAGTGGTTTCAATTGCACAAAATTTCAGCTGCAAAGATGTCTAGGAAGCCGCCTTTTGTGCCATCTGAATTCTGCTCGAAAGTTATATGAACAATTGAATTCAACTCAGAACGAGAATTTAGCACCTTGGTGAAGCCCTCTAAACATTCAGCACGGAAGCGTATTGGGTCACCATCTACTCGCTTGAATACTGTGTTGTGTGCACTTTCGTATTTCTTCATGACTTCAGGCGTAATTACATTTATCAGTAAAAAGGCTTTGTTTCCGAACTCTCTTTGAGTTCTTATTGATTTGAGAATATCTGCATCAATTCCTGCCACTACATCTTTGTTCACTTCTCCAGTAAGGCCGATGGAGCCATCAAAGTGATACCAAACTTTGCTCTCGATGGTTAAAGAAATTCTGCCTTCGATATCCACCAACGCTAAGTCGTGAGAGTTTTTAACTAGTTTGGAATCACCCTTGAGCATATCTACGCCTTTGATTTCCGTCATCATCGGAAATTCTGGTTCTGAGATCTGCAGATTAATGTAGCTTGCTAGCAGGCCACTAAATGTCTGCTCATTTTTTGATTGAAAAAGTAGTTCTCGAATATTTTGATGCAGTCCACAAATGTAAGCTAGCGAAGAAGTTGCAATGATTTTGGAATTAGCACTTTCTAGCCACTGCGCACTTCTCATCGCTTCCTCGCATTCTCATCCTCGACATCGTGCATAACTGACCAAACCTTATTGAGCGGATGGGCAAATTCATAGCCTCTGGAATGGGCTACTTCGCTTTTGAAGTTTGGATAGTCGAGCAAGTTGATCTGTTCGATAAACCATCTACTGAATTGCTCCTTATCGGTGGTTAATCGATAGGGGTAATCTGCAATTGGCGTATGTACGATTTTCGTACGAGTGAATTCGGATAAAGGTTGAAGCGACTGGCGGTCGCGAGCGCGAACCACCAGCCCTCCATCTTTGTTAACGGCGCTAATGAAACCAGTTGATGTAAAGAGCCACATCTCTAATTGGCCCTTCTTAGTTCAAGTAGCCATCGATATCAGTTATCGATGGATCTACTGGTTGATTACGGAGTTTGCGAGCGCGGGAATTGCGAGTTAGCGATTCAGTGCCGCGTTTCATCGCATAGTTTGCATCTTCGACCTCTGCGTAGTTGGCAAGCTTCTCGATCTCATCTGCTTCGCTGCGGATGATCTGTAATGACTCTGCGCTACGTTCGTCGGTGACTGGGATTTCAGATGCGCGCCGGCGAAGATTCTCAGCGGTGCCTGTAAGACGCGCAGTGGCATCTTTGGCACGGCCTTGTTGAAGTTCATCGATTGCAGCTTTCTTCTCAGCTTGTGCAGTTAGCACCAATCGCTCTGCTGCAACGATTGGATCAATTACGCGACCCTTAGCGACATC
>JBJTHJ010000008.1:0-606 GCA_046094385.1 Candidatus Nanopelagicaceae bacterium | reverse complement strand
AAAAGTTGCCATCTTATTGCTAGGCGATGAGATTCAAAGAGAAGGTTTACCTAAAGATGGTTTAGTCAGAGATTCACTTGGTCCACAGCTACCGGGTTGGCTTTCACGATTAGGTGTGGAAGTAGCTGATATCAAATATGTTCCAGATCAATTGGATCTAACGATTGCCGCAATAGATCAAGCTAGCAAGATTGCCGACATTGTGGTGACTACCGGCGGCACCGCAGATGGTCCAAGAGATTTTCTCCAAGATGCAGTTCTGAAATTAAATGGAACTATTCACATCAATAAGGTGGCGATGCGCGCATCGCCACCTTATTGATGTGAATAGTTCCATTTAATTTCAGAACTGCATCTTGGAGAAAATCTCTTGGACCATCTGCGGTGCCGCCGGTAGTCACCACAATGTCGGCAATCTTGCTAGCTTGATCTATTGCGGCAATCGTTAGATCCAATTGATCTGGAACATATTTGATATCAGCTACTTCCACACCTAATCGTGAAAGCCAACCCGGTAGCTGTGGACCAAGTGAATCTCTGACTAAACCATCTTTAGGTAAACCTTCTCTTTGAATCTCATCGCCTAGCAATAAGATGGCAACTTTT
>JBJTHJ010000007.1:0-11780 GCA_046094385.1 Candidatus Nanopelagicaceae bacterium | reverse complement strand
ATTCCAACGAGCGCATCCCACCTAGAGATGGGCCACATGCCAGTACGTACTTCTTTATTCCTAAGGCCTCGGTGAAAGCAACTTCTGCTTCGACCATATCTCTGATAGTAAGTGATGGAAAACGCGATCCATAGAACTTTCCATCCGGTGCAATTGAAGCTGGACCAGTTGAACCTTGGCAGCCACCAATCACATTCGGGCAGACCACGAAATATTTATCTGTATCCAATGGCTTTCCAGGACCAACCATATTGGGCCACCAAGCATCTACATCAGACCAACCAGTCCATGCATGATTTACCAAAATTGCATTATCCCTAGCGCTATTTAGCTCGCCATAACTTTGATATGCGATGGTGATATCTGTGATTACATCGCCCGATTCGATGGCCAAGTCACCAATTTTTATGAATTGTCGTTGACCCGGATCATCACCTGGTAACCAGGCGCCCGTCACATTTGGAATAGGCAATTAAAACTCCTCGCGCTTATCGATATTTATCGATCTGGTCTTCACCCGGAGCACCCCACCCGAGTTTGGAGGGTTGCCGTCCAATTAGCCGGGGCTAAAAATTGGAACTCGTGACCTTGGTGCGAAGTTTATTACAAAATCAGATTAGAGACGACCAGCCTTTTGTACGCGATAAAGGAACTCTTTTGTTTCAGGCTGCACCGGGTCGGTTAGAAGTGTGGCGCTTCCTCGTTCGAGGATCTTGCCTTGATGCAAGAAACAGACCTGATCTGCAACCTGTTTTGCAAAACCCATTTCATGGGTTGCCATCACTATCGCCATGCCTTCTTGCTTTAGCTCGCGCACTGTTTCCAATACTTCATTAACCAATACCGGATCAAGCGCAGAGGTAATTTCATCCAATAATAGAAGTTTTGGCTTAACTGCCATCGCTCTGATAATTGCCACACGTTGTTGCTGGCCACCAGATAGGCGATCTGGGTATTGATCTTCTTTATCGCTCAATCCAAATCGCTTCAGTAGAGCCTTTGCCTCAAGAATCGCTATTTCCTTGCTAACACCATGTACCAATACCGGAGCCAAAGTGATGTTCTGTAACACAGTCTTATGGGGAAAGAGATTGAAAGATTGAAAGACCATTCCAAGCTTTCGACGAACTTGATCGGCATCAGTACTTACAGCAGAGATATCTTCTCCCTCAAAGAAGATCTGACCATCATCGATCTCTTCCAGAAGATTGATCACCCGAAGCAAAGTTGATTTGCCACTGCCCGATGAGCCGATAAAGGCTGTGACCGAATTATTGGAAACCTCAAATGAGACTTGATCTAAAACGACCAAGGAATCAAAACTCTTTCGTAGATTATCTACCTTTAGAAGGCTCATGCTCGACCCTGGGCATTCTGCGCTTCTAAGCTCCTTCGCAAAGTGCGATCGGTGAAACGGGTTAGCGGAATAGTTACGCAAAGGAAAAGTACCGCTGCTGTTATATACGGGGTGTAATTAAAGGTTCTTGAGGTCTCTATCTGTGCAGCTCGCACCGCATCGGTGACACCTAAAATCGAAACCAGACCGGTATCTTTGATCAAAGCCACTAAATCATTAAGTAATGGTGGTGTGACTCTGCGAAGCGCTTGTGGCAAAATCACATGACGCAGAGTCTGCCAATTATCTAAACCTAGAGTTCTAGCAGCAGCTTTCTGTGATGGATGCACGCTCAAGATTCCGCTTCGAATCACCTCTGCTACATACGCAGAGTAGGTGATCACTACCGCGATGGTTCCAAGTATCAAGACGTTAGAAGTGATTCCCTTTAACTGCAAAGCTGGTATTCCAAATCCCACCAATAGAATCACCAGAATCAAGGGGATGGATCTAAAGATATCTACATAGGCGGTGGCTAAGAACCGAATTGGCGCTAGGGCTGCAGATCTGGAAGTTCGAATCAAGGCGATGCTAAGTGCAATTACGCCAACCATGAACGAGGCGATAATCGTCAAGAAGATATTGGTGGTGAATCCCAGGATTACCTTCGGCAAAACTTCTACGCCATATGCCCAATCAAAGAAAGTATCACGAGCAGTCTTAAATCCTGGCGCTAGAAAGATGGCGAGCGAGATTGCGAGAAAGACCAATAGGCTTGAACCGATTGCAATTAGGCGATTTTTAGCGACCTTACTTGCACGCTCTGCCCGCCTTGATAACTCGATAGTACTTGGTTGCCAACCATCCGAATTATCGGCAGAACCTTTCTTTAAATTGGAAGTATTAGATGCTTTGAAAGAAAAGAAAGAGGCGCCCATTACTGGACGCCTCTTTCTACTAATCATTCCGCTATCTTACGAGTCGTTAAGAGAGCGTTGGCGCACCTGCAGTTGCACCTAGCCACTGATCGGTGATCGCTTTTAGCTCTCCGCTATCGGTGATCGCCTTGACTGCTTCATTCACGCAGCCTGTAAGTGGGCTATCTTTGGTAAGCAATAGGCCAAATCCGGCATCAGCTTCATCGCTTCCTGCAATCTGTCCCACAATCAAACCGTTTGGAACTTCAACGGCTGAAAGGTAGAAACCAGTTGGCAAGTCGACTACTAATCCATCGATCTGCTTATTCTTCAGCGCAGTTACACCAGCCGCGTTATCGTTGAATACTTGTGGCTTTAGACCCAATAGATTCTCAATTGCATCCAAAGAGGTGGTAGCCACTGCTGCGCCAAGTTTTGCATCCTTTAGATCTGCAACGCTCTTTGCGCCTTCAATCTTGCTTCCCTTGAAGGAGACGATAACTTGAGTGGACTTGTAGTAAGGCTCGGAGAAATCAACCGCTTTTTTGCGATCTTCAGTGATTGAGAATTGCTGAAGGTTGAAATCGAAATTCTTCTCACCTGGAGTAATGGCAGAGTCAAATGTGGTGCGAACCCACTTTACGCTCTCGCCCTCGTAGCCAAGTTGCTTGGCAACAGCTAATGCGACTGCCGCTTCGAAACCTTCTCCAGACTCTGGCTTATCATCGATAACCCATGGATAGTAGGCAGGTTCTCCGGTTGCAATTGTTAGTACTCCATCAGTTACAGTTGCCAGTTTTCCTGGTTCGCAAGAGCTTGCTGCAGACTCTGATGAAGAAGAACCGCATGCGCTAAGCAGAGTTGCTAGCAAGAATAAAGGCAGGAACTTCGTGACCGTCTTAAATCTTGCTGATAATTTTCTAGATAATCTCATTGTGTGGCCTTTCGGGCGATAAGTTACCCGCGAAGGCTAGCAATGGGATTTAAAAGGCGCTACATGCGAAACTGTTGCACTTGCTTCTCTGAACTCACCAGTCGCATCTCACTCAATGCGATCAATCCCCAAAGATGGTTCTGGTGACCCTTGGGTGGAGTTCGCTACGCAGTTGAGCAAAGCCATTAGGTGGCCAGCCGCTACTAAAGACTCTGCGGAGTAATCTAGATAGCGAGTATTCAGGATCATCTTCGATGGCGCGATCTAACGCTCTATGGGCCAAAGCGCCATCGCCCTTTTCATAGGCAAGTGCGGCTAATAATGAGGCTACCGGGGCCACAAATTTCTTGGGTGCGATTCGAAGCAAATCACGCCACATTGAAAAGTAAGCTTCGATGGAATCTTGGTCATGACATCCGAGTGCATAATCTCGAACTTGAATATCAGATAGACGCCCTAAGACCCGAGCCTTCAAATCTAAATCTGAACATCCATTACTTTGAATGTAAAAGTCCGCTAATAAGTGAATAGCTTCTGCGCCATCTCTCTGCTTAGGGTTTAACTCTGGGTCATCTGATGGAATGCCAAATTTCAGTACAAGTGAGTTCCAGTTGAAATCATCCGCCAAGGAAATGGCAGCGATCGAATCCCCCAGGCTCTCTACATTAGTAAAGGGCAGTATCTTCCCATTTGCTACTTGCTCTGCTGCAATTCGACTACTTTGAAAATCTTCTAAGGCAGTTCCAGATTCTGGGCAGCATGATGAGTCTTTGCATAGAAGTGATCGCCATCGGCCATCTCTGATTAACATTAATTCTCGAATCGGAATCTCAAGCGCATTTATCGCCTCAGACATGCTTTTTAGTACCGCTTCCCCACTTCTGGCATCACTTGGTTCGTAGGCAATAATCAGCGCAGCTTCAGCTTGATCTCTCTTGAGATGGCTAGCTAGTAATTGATATGTACCGTCAGGTGGGTTAATTGGATAATCAATGCGCATTGCCATTTCAAGGGCATCTTGCTTGACGGAGATTAATACCAATGAATTGGTTGGGTGGTAGCCAATTAAGAATGGCACCGCAGCGAGTAGGTCATGTGGTGTTTTAACGGTTGTCATGGGCTAATCGTTGACATTAGTAGCGACTTATATTTTTACTTACCCACAAACTTAGTACTTGCTCCTACAACTTTTACATCCACCGCACTTACTTGTCGGATCGCACCTGGAATCTCCTTGGTGATACCGGCGATGGTGAAGGTTCCACTCCAAATAGTGGCCACAGTTACTAGATAGGTACCCGGCACAGAATATGAATGTGTGATATCGGTGGCTGGATATGGTCGACCAGGTTTTGATGTTAGCAATATCGAGCCATCGCCAAAGTTCCAGAGAGATCTAGGTTTTACTTTTATCTTTACCAGTTCACCTAATATCTTTATATCTTTGGTAAACGAGGAAGGTAGATCAGTAAAGAAGATCACTGGCACCTTGATTAGCGCTGCACCTTCTGGTTGATAGGCAACTTGAAGCGTGGGTAAGGATTGCAGAATCTTGTCAGCCAAAGTAGGCGTACCTCTTTGAATTTTATTAGAGCGTTTTGGCCTAGGCGTCGAAGTTCTAGGGCGATAACTTGGAATATTTGTAGTAGCTTTTTTAGTGGCTGTTGGAGTAACTTCTGGTTTTACACTCCATTTATCTCTTATTTGCCTAGTTTGCCTAGCTTGCCTAGTTTGCCTAGGTTTTGGAGTTTTAGTGACCCCATTTCGCTTGCCATCAATTACGATCTTTCCATCCTCTACATAAACATCGATACATGCCTTCGAGGTGCAATCTGCGACCGCCGGCATTGGGGTAATTAAAAGCGCAACTATTAGGGCAAAAATCAGCATGAACCAAGTAAAGATAGATTTTCACTTTTAAGTTTTTATAATCCACAGATATCTTTGACCTATGGTTTCGCGCGATGGTGATGGTTGGGTTGAATGTCGTTGCGGAGGTAAGCATTGGGGAGTAAACGGCGCCGCTGGGCTTCTACTAATTCGTGATCAAAAGATCATGATGCAACATCGCGCACCATGGGTACATAATGGCGATACTTGGGGGCTTCCAGGCGGAGCGCGAGACTCCCACGAAAGTATTGAAGTAGCTGCCATCCGTGAAAGTGTCGAAGAGACTGGTATCAGCCCCGAACATGTCCGTGTGCTAGAACTTTTCTCCGATGACCATGGAGATTGGCGATATGACACCGTAATCGCCGTGGCACATGGGGATTTAGATACCGCTACTTGGAATAAAGAGACCCATGACATCGGATGGTTTGAGATCTCAGAGATTGAAAAGTTGGATCTACATCCCAGCTTTGCAAAAACATGGCCTAATTTAAAAGCACAAGTCTGGGAGATCATCGAGAATTTAGAGAGTTAATCGCAAGTATCAGAAGTTAACTTTTGGCTATCTAGAAATTCAATTTCAATTGGAGGGCCATGAAAAGAATCCGAAAAGTCTCGATCATTGCGCTATTAATCGCGCTACTAACACCCTTTGCCGCGCAAGCTAAAAAGTGCCACCAATATCAGCGTCAGATACCAGGATGTAATCACCATAAATGCCACTGCCAGGTCCGGCGCGACTTTGACTTACTCGACCACATCCACCACCTGCACTGTTGCAGGTAACCGAGTTACCTTTACACAAGGCGCTGGAATCTGTGATGTGGCAATCACATCTCCTGGAAATGCACATTAGCTGGCAATACCGTCACATTCCACAAAGTTGGCGCTTGCCTAATCAAAGCCACGGCATTAGCCAAGAACAATACTTATCAATCAATGAATCAGACGATCGTTTTCAAGATTCGTAAGTAGTTGCTAGGCGCTTCAGTGACTCCTTGACCACCAAGGGGTCACTGGTGCGCCATAGTGGTGGTATCGAATTCAAAAGGATGCTGCCATAACGTTTATTGACGATTCGGGAATCCAAAATCGCAACCACTCCTCGATCCTGTGTACTTCTAATCAATCGACCGGTGCCTTGCGCAAGAAGGAGCGCAGCTCTGGGAAGTGATACCGACATAAAACCGCTACCGCCTGCCGCATCAATCTCAGCACTTCGTGCCGACATCACTGGATCATCTGGCCTTGGAAATGGAATCCGATCTATCGCTACCAAAGTACAAGCAGATCCTGGAACATCTACTCCTTGCCATAAAGTCATCGTGCCTAACAGGACGCTAGTCTCATCGCTTGCGAATTTTTCGACTAACGGCGCAACCGCATCTCCACGTTTTTGCGTGATGATTCGAATTGGTAGCTCTGCAAGTACTTTTCGTAAGTGCGCATCGGCCGCCTCTACGCCGCGCCAAGAGCTAAATAGCGCCAAAGTGCGACCTCCAGCTGCATCAATTAACTCACCGAGGTGTTCCAATACTTGCGGGGCGATTCCATCTCGGCCAGGCTCTGGAAGATGTTTTGGTAGATAAAGCATCCCTTGCTGTGCGAAGTCAAATGGGGAGCCGACATCCAACATCTGCACATTTGCCGGATCTATTGAAACGCTATCAACCGCTTCTTCACCATCAGTAATAGATTCACTTCCATCCAGGAAACCAATCTGTTTGGCCATCGCATCAAAGCCGCCACCAACATTTAAAGTTGCACTTGTTGCAATCACAGGAGTTTGACGCAACATATTCTTTCGAAGCACATTTGAGACTGACAGTGGGGCCAAATAAAGGGTTTTGAAAGTTGGTTCGTACCAAAGCACTTGCCCCTTACCTAATTTCAATAATTTCTGTGCGGTAACACTGACTTCGTTTACCGCGCCTTTTACTCGTGCGCGCTCTGCAAGTTCAGTGGTGTCGATAATGTCATCATCTGCCTGCAGAAATTGCATGATTGCTTGAGCGCACTCGCGAACTCTGCGTACCGAGGTTTCTAGCTCTGCCGGTAGTACCTCTAACTTTCGATTGGTATCTATCTCACCTCTAAAAATCTCGGCGTACGCATCCATTGCATCTGCAAAATCATCGGATGCATGGGTGAAGGCATCGACCAATTTATTGCTAATCGCCTTGTATTTTCGCGCCATAGCGGCAGCACGAGCGATTCTGGGTGCGGTTAACTCCTCGGTGACTGCTTGAGTGGTGCGATCCATGAATTCGTGCGCTTCATCTAGCACAATCAGATCACGCTCTGGCAAGATTGGATGCGATTCCACTACCTCTAGCGCTAGCAGCGTATGGTTCGTAACCACGATATCTGAATTAAGCGCTTTAGCTTTCGCATTTGCCGCAAAGCATTTAGCGCCGAAATTGCAGATATCCGCGCCTACACATTCGCGACCACTTACTGAGCTTGCCGCCCAAACTCTGCGGTCTACCTCAGGGGCTTCGTCACGATCACCAGATACTCCAGGAGTCTCTGCCCAAGATCGCAGACGTTGCGCCTCTTTTCCTAAAGTTGAGATCTCTAACAGCATCTCTCCATCTGGATCCGGTTCCTCAGAATTTAGCTTCTGCAAACAAATGTAGTTGCCTACACCTTTATAAATCCCATACTTAATTTCACGCCCCAACACCTCTTCAAGGGCTGGCACGATCTTCGGTAAATCTCTCTCTACCAATTGGCGCTGAAGCGCCAAAGTCGCAGTAGCGATCAAAGTTCGTTTGCCACTTACTATTGCCGGCACTAGATACGCAAGGGACTTACCGGTACCAGTTCCAGCTTGCACTAAAAGATGATGTTCTTCGATTATCGAATTGGCGACAGCTTCGGCCATCTCTATTTGGCCTTGGCGAGGAGTACCATCTATCGCGCTGACTGCGACTGCTAGATACTTCTTTACCTCTTTAAGACCCACGAATGCATATTAGTCATAACTAACTGTGATTAATTCAAATCCACCCAAGTGGTCTTCAAAGCGCTGTAAGCATCAAGTGCATGGAGTGATTTATCTCTACCGCTTCCTGAATTCTTAAATCCACCAAATGGCGTGATCACATCGCTCATGTCGAAGGTATTTATCCAAACCGTTCCCGCCCGAAGCTTTCGAGCGAAGTTGTGCGCTTTCGAAATATTGCCACTCCAAACCGAGGCTGCTAATCCATAATTTGTGCCATTAGCCAATTCCAGAGCATGCGCTTCATCTTTAGCGATCTCAGCGACAATTACTGGGCCGAAAATCTCCTCTTGAGCCAATTTCGAATCATGTGAGACCGAATCGATCAAAGTAGGTTCAAAATTGCAGTCATCTCCGATTGGCTTCTTGCCTCCAAATACAAAGCGTTCGCCATTCTTGCCCACCAAATCCAAATATGAATTCACGCGATCACGTTGCTTCAAAGAGACCACTGGCCCCATCTGCGTCTGTGGATCCAATGGGTGTCCACATCTGAATTCCTTAATGAATTCAGCTAACTTCTCAAAAAGCGCATCCTTGATCTCTGCTTGTACGATCACGCGAGAGCCAGCATTGCAGGTCTGTCCAGAGTTATAAAAGATACCCCAAGCAATTGTCGATGCCGCTGTATCCAAATCAACTACATCATTTAATACTACCTGGGGACTCTTTCCGCCCAGCTCTAAGGAAACCTGCTTCATATTTGATTCTGCGGCATATTGCAGCATCATCCGACCTACAGTTGGACTTCCAGTAAATGCGATTTTCGCAATATCTTGATGTAAAGCAAGCGCTTTACCCGCTTCGTTGCCAAGGCCAGTAACCACATTAAATACGCCATTAGGTAGCCCAGCTTCGATGGCTAGCTCTGCAATGCGCAAGGTAGCAAGCGATGACTCTTCTGACGGCTTTAAGACCACTGAATTTCCCATAGCAATTGCAGGTGCAAATTTCCAAGAAGCAATCACATTTGGATAATTCCAAGGAACTATGGCGCCGATTACGCCAAGCGGTTCTCTGGTGATCATGGCAAGGGCGCTCTTGGGAGCAGGTGCAATCTCGTCATATGTCTTGTCAATGGTCTCGGCATACCACTGAATATTTCTAGCCACAGCAAGCGCGTCATACCCTGAGGTATCTCCGATTGGTTTACCTACCTCTAAAGTTTCTAATAGCGCTAACTCTTTGTAATTTTGGCGAACTAAATCCGCCCAACGAAGCATGATCTCTTTTCTATCTCGAGGATTTAAGTTTCGCCAAGTTCCATTGTCAAAAGCGGACTTTGCGCTCTTGACTGCTAAATCAATATCCTCAGATTGAGCAGCTGAAAGCGAAGTCAATACTCTTTGATCTATGGGAGAGATGGCATCGAAAGTCTTGCCACTTAGGGCATTTACATATTTACCATCTATAAATAGTTGATTTCTGAATTTGATCTGACCTGCAAGTTCAGTCCACTCATTTGTAATCTGCATCTTAAAATCTCCCACTTTGAGGTCTTAAGTATCTACGACTTGCCCCGAAATGTGGCCCCTAAAGTTGCGTGATACGAACCAATTGCAAAAAACTTGCAAAAAAGCCCATAAATTCAACGCATTTCGGGAATAGTTGAAATTTCAACTATGTTGTAAAGTATGTGACTATGAACCGCATGCCCGCTTTATATATCGGCCACGGCGCTCCGATGCTCCTTGATGATCCACTTTGGACATCGCAATTACGTGAAGTGGCAAAGAATTTACCGAAGCCAAAGGCGATTCTGATTGTTTCGGCGCACTGGGAATCTGAGCCAGTAACACTCTCCGCATCCGAGGCTGCAACTCCATTGGTTTATGACTTTAGTGGATTTGATCAAAAGTATTATCAGATGACATACGAAACTCCTGATGCCACTTTCTTGGCCAAGCAAGTTGCGGCTTTGATGCCCGATACTGAAGCGGTCTATCAAGCAAATCGAGGCCTGGATCATGGTGCATGGGTGCCGCTAAAGGTGATGTACCCAGATGCCGATATTCCAGTACTGCAGATGTCGATGCCAACTTCTAATCCAGAGAAGTTGATGCAATTGGGCAAACGTTTACAAACTTTGCGGGATCAAGGAATCTTGATCATCGGATCAGGTTTTCTAACTCACGGCCTACCATTTCTTAGAGATTGGCGAATCGATGCGGTAGCGCCAGGTTGGTCCAGCGACTTTGATGCTTGGGCTGCGCAATCTCTGGCAAATGGTGATGTGGATTCATTAAGTAATTTCAAAGAGCTAGCCCCCGGAATGCCATATGCGCATCCAACTGTCGAACATTTCACACCGCTCTTTGTAACTTTAGGAGCTGCCGAAAATCCTGAGATTGCGCCAGAAACTTTAATCGAAGGCTATTTCATGGGCCTTTCCAAGCGCTCAATCTTGGTGGCTTAAACTAAACTGTCCATGTGACTGCTGAGCCAAAACGAGAGATCAAAAGAAAACCTAATCGAGTCATTGAAGATCGCAAAGAGGCCTATTCAATTCTTGATGAAGGCTATGTGGCTCACGTTGGTTTTGTAGATAGCGATACCAATGAGACAGTAGTAATCCCTCTTGGCTACGCCAGAGATGAAGATCGAATTCTGCTACATGGCTCTACTGGCTCTCGCGTCTTCATGGCTTTAAAAGATGCGGTGCAAGTTTGTGTCACCGTAACTTTATTGGATGGCTTGGTTTCTGCTCGGAGTCCATTTAATTCTTCGATGAACTATCGATCTGTGATGATCTTTGGAAAACCCAGAGCGATTGAAGGTGATGAAAAAATCCCTGCGCTAAAGATAGTTTCAGATAAATTGATCCCTGGGCTATGGGATGCAGGTCGCGAAATGACCAGTAAAGAATTTGCTCAGACTATGCTTATTGAACTTTCACTTTCAGATATCACGGCAAAGAAGCGCGCCACAGGAGCGCTAGATGAAGCGGATGCTACAAAGGAAATCTGGGCTGGCCATATTCCTTTTGTAACTAAATTGGGCGAACCAGTGGCAAATGAAGAGTGCGCTCATTTACCGCTTCCTGATCACATCAAGAATTTGCTTCGATAATCTGCTTTAAGTTAACCAGGGTCTTGGCAATAGCCTTATCTGCCCAGGTGATTTCGCGCTTCATAAGTATTTTTGGGGCGTTTCGCCCATCCATCCACTGAGTTACCTCGGTTGATCCATCACTTAACTTTTTTAGCTCATAACGCCAGATATTTCGAGCTAGTGGTTTCCAACCTAGAAGTTCATTCTCTTTGAACTCTACGACTCGATTTCTCATGATGTAAGGAAGGCCCATTTGCATCCTCATAAAAAAGCGTGAACCTAGAACTAGCCTCTCTGGTCCCACCATTCGCCCTTTAACCATCTTGGAACCATCGATTTTCGCATGATTGTGTGGATTTGCGATGAAATTAAAAATCTGCTTAGCCGGTGCATTAATTGTTATCCGCGCTCCAACTAAATACTTCTCGCCAGAATTTAGAATTTCCGCTCTTTGCTCCATAGCTTTCCTAACTCTCAATGATTCCTAAAGATCGTTTAACACCTGACATGACAAGCGGATAAGCATCTGCTGGCATTAAATTTTCAATGATTAATGAACTCGCACCATGCACTGCAGACCAGACCACAACTTCTCCCCCGGCTCGAGCAGATTTACTGATTAATCCGGTAGCCAATAATTCATCC
>JBJTHJ010000006.1:0-16323 GCA_046094385.1 Candidatus Nanopelagicaceae bacterium | reverse complement strand
CACTTTCTCCGTACCAACCGATTGCAGAGGAGGAGATAAACACTTTTGGTTTGACTGCCGCGACTGCATTTGCAATGGTAGTTGTTCCGAGTAATCGAGAATTTAAGATCTCTGATTTGTACCTCTTGGTCCAGCGCTTATCGCCTACACCAGCACCGGCTAAGTGGATGATCGCATCCACACCTTCTAGGGCTGCGAGATCAACTTTGCCTTCTGCTGGACTCCAGAAGATCTCTTCCGGAGAGAGCGTTGCTCTACGAACTAATCGTTGTACCGTGTGGCCTTCACTCTTTAACTTGCCAACTAATGCGCTTCCGATAAGTCCAGAGGCACCGGTGACTGCGATTCGTTGGAGAGCCAAAATTTATAGTCCTAACTCAGCTTCAAAGTTTCCAGCTTCAAGGCGATCTTTCAAAGTAACTAAGAAACGCGCTGCATCGGCACCATCGACTATTCGGTGATCATATGAAAGCGCTAAATAAACCATCGAGCGGATCGCAATGGTTTCTCCACCATCTGCGCCTTTGACCACCATTGGACGTTTAACTACTGAGCCAAGTCCAAGTATCGCCACCTGTGGTTGATTGATGATCGGAGTATCAAATAGTGCGCCACGAGAACCGGTGTTGGTCAAAGTGAAAGTGCCACCACCTAACTCATCTGGAGTTACCTTGTTATCGCGAGTGCGTGCCGCTAGGTCAGCGATCTTTCGGGCGATGCCACCCATATTTAAATCACCTGCATTGTGGATGACTGGAACTAAAAGTCCACGCTCAGTATCAACTGCTACGCCTAAATGCTCGGCGCCGTGATAAACAATATTTTCACCATCGATTGAAGAGTTGACCACTGGATGTTGCTTCAAAGCTTCACAAACTGCAACTGCAAAAAATGGTAAGAATGAGAGTTTGACGCCCTCGCGAGCTTCGAAATTAGCTTTAGCGCTCTCGCGTAGTCGAGCGATCTTGGTGACATCAACCTCGACTACTGTGGTTAGCTGTGCTGAAACTTGTAGCGATTCCACCATTCGCGCAGCAATAACTTTGCGTAAACGAGACATCGGAACGACGGTGCCACGAAGCGGTGATGCTGCAACTGGAGCTTTATTCGCAGTTGGTGCGGTGGAAGTTGCACTTGGCGTCACATTTGATGGCGCAGTGACATTTGTAGCTTTGGCTGCTTCTTGGACATCTTCTTTTCTAATCCTGCCACCTACACCAGTGCCTTTGATGCTAGCTAAGTTAACTCCAAGTTCAGATGCCAATTTTCTAACAATCGGAGTCACATAAGCATCACTTGGTTGTGAAGTGGTAACTGGTGCTGGGGCAGCAATAACTGGAGCAACTGGCGCAACTGGAGCAACTGGCGCTGGGGCAGTAATTACAGGTGCCGCGCCTTGAACTCCACCGATCACCGCAAGCCTTGCACCAACGGCAACCGTGGTATCTGCCGGTACTTCAATAGCGGTGAGTGTTCCGGCAACTGGCGATGGGATTTCAGTATCAACTTTGTCGGTAGAGACTTCTAGTAGCGGCTCATCTATTGCAACTGAATCTCCAACGCTCTTAAGCCATCTAGTAACTGTTCCTTCGGTAACAGATTCGCCGAGAGCAGGCATGGTTACAACGGTGCCGCTTCCATTAGCTCCAGGCGTTGCAACCGGTGCAGGTGTTGCAACCGGTGCAGGTGTTGCAACTGGCGCAGGTGTTGCAACTGGCGCTGCGCCTTCAGTTGCGATGATCGCTAACTCTGAACCTACGGCCACAGTTTGATCAGGTCCAACCACAATTTTCTGTAGAACTCCAGCTGCAGGGGATGGGATCTCAGTATCGACTTTATCGGTGGAGACCTCTAAAAGCGGCTCGTCTACTGCAACTACGTCGCCCTCTTTTTTGAGCCAACGCGTAACTGTTCCTTCGGTAACTGATTCGCCAAGTGCTGGCATGGTTACTGAAAATGACATCGCTTCTCCCGTCTACCTGATTCTAATCTCTTCTATCTTGTTCTATCTTGGTTGGTTTCTATCCCTTTAAAACTATTGATAATTACCCATGTGCGTGAAGCGGTTTTCCAGCCAAGGCTAGGAAAGCTTCGCCCATTGCTTCATTCATGGTTGGGTGGGCATGTACATATGGCGCTACATCTTGGGCATTAGCTTCCCAATTGAAGATTACTTGTGCCTCACCGATCAGCTCGCCCACACGAGAACCAACCAAGTGAATTCCAAGGACTGAACCACCTTTTTGCTGCACGATCTTTATAGAGCCGGCAGTTTTAAGGATCTGAGATTTGCCATTTCCACCAAGATCGTAGGAGATCTCCTCGACATCAAAACCGCGCTCTTTGGCGGTAGCGGTAGATAATCCAACTGAAGCTACCTCTGGCTCTGAATAGGTAACTCGCGGAACGCCATCGTAATTAATAGGTTGTGGATTTAACCCTGCGATCTCTTCTGCAACCAACATTCCTTCTTGGAAGCCAACATGGGCAAGTTGCAAGGTTGGTATCAGATCGCCAACTGCGAAGATGCCTGGGACATTGGTACGGCACTTCTCATCGACCAAGACATAGCCCCGGTCCATTTTGATGCCCTGTTCTTCATAACCTAGCCCTGCAGATACCGGTCCACGACCAACGGCTACCAGCAATAATTCTGCAGAGAAGCTCTTGCCATTTTCCAAGGTCACAGTCACGCCATCTGCAGTAACTGAATGTGATTGGAATTTGCTGCCGACTTCAAATTCAATTTTACGTTTGCGGAAAGCTCGCTCCAGTTGCTTTGAAGAAGTTTCATCTTCAAGTGCGATCAAACGTGGTAAAGCTTCGATGATCGTCACTTCAGAACCAAATGATTTCCAGACCGATGCAAACTCACAACCAATTACACCGCCACCTAGGACAATGACACTCTTTGGTACGTAGTCAATATTTAGCGCTTGATCTGAAGTCATCACGCGCTTTCCATCAATATCTAATCCTGGAAGCGTCTTGGCATACGATCCAGTTGCAAGGACTACATGCTTGCCGGTGTACTGGGTGCCATTAACCTCAACTGTGTTTGGCGAGATCAATTTGCCCCAGCCTTCAACGAAGGTGACTCCGCGTGACTTCACCAAACCTGAGAGGCCTTTGTATAGCCTTGAGATCACACCATCTTTATAAGAATTGACCCCTGCCATATCAATGGAGTTAAAAGTTGCGGATACGCCAAAATCTGATGCGTGGCGTGCGTTATCTGCGATTTCGCCGGCGTGTAGTAGCGCCTTGGTTGGGATACAACCACGATGTAGACAGGTACCGCCGACCTTATCGGCTTCGATTAACGCTACCTTCAAACCAAGTTGAGATGCACGAAGGGCGCATGCATAACCACCAGAACCGCCACCTAAAATTACAACGTCATATGACATTCATTAGCTCCGTAGAGTGAAATTTACTTGGGGCTAATCCTGCCACTTGGGGCAGATTAAGGGTAATCCGTAGCTATCTACGCTACTTGGCCATCTCAATAAGCGAGCGAACTGCAACACCAGTGGCGCCTACCGGAGTATGGCCATGGGCCTTTCCTGTGTTTAGTTCAACGCCGGCAATATCAAGATGTAACCAAGGTAACTCATCTTTAATAAATTCTTTGAGGAAGAGTCCAGCTACCAAAGCGCCGCCCATTCGTTCGCCGATGTTGGCAATATCTGCAACGGGTGTATCTAGGGATGCACGTAACTCTTCAGGTAGTGGCAATTGCCAGAATTGTTCGCCAGTGATGTCCGTGATATCTAAGAATTCGGCACATGCATCATCGTTGTTAGTCATAATCGCTGAATATCTGGTGCCAAGTGCAACTACCTTTGCACCAGTAAGTGTGGCCACATCTACTAACAGATCTAATTTCTTATTTTCTTGCGCCTTCACCATGGCATCGGCTAATACCAATCTACCTTCAGCATCTGGATTTAGGACTTCAACGGTTTTGCCGCCGTAGATAGTGATGATGTCGGATGGACGAGTAGCAGTATCGGAGACCATGTTCTCTGCAAGTGGCGCCCAGGCCTCTATGGCAACTGGAAGTTTCAACTCTGCGATTGCAAGGAGCGCTCCACAAACTGATGCCGCGCCAGTCATATCACCTTTCATCTCATCCATATTTGCCGCAGGCTTTAAAGCAAGCCCACCGGAATCAAAGGTAATTCCTTTACCAACATATGCCAGGTTTCGTTTTGATCTACTAGCTTTATATGAGAGCTGTACTAAACGAGGTGGGTTAGCAGAGCCTTGTCCGACTCCAATGATTCCGCCGAAACCTTGGGCCTTTAATTGCTTCTCATCCCAAACCTTTACTTTAACGCCTGGGATCTTCTTGGCTTCTTTGCTGACTAACTCTGCAAATTTCTTTGGATTTAGATAACTTGGTGGCATATTCACCAAATCTCTTACAAAACAGGTCCATTTAACGATTACCGAAACCTCTTTCAAAAGTTTCTGGTCTCCATCTGCATCTAAATAGATTTCAGAGAGGGGAGCCTTCTGATCCTTTTTGGTGTGCCCACGAAAGTCGGTGAAGTTATAAGAGCCAAGGGCTGCACCCTCAGCCATTGCGCGTGCATCGTTGGCAATCGCAAAGATGGCGCTTTTATGTCCATGTAGATTTTGGGCAGCGATGCCACTTGCCCGACGAATAGTTTCGGAAGGGTAATTTTTCTGCGCCTTGCCAAGTCCGGTAAAGAGCAACACCTTTGATGCAGTTCCTGGCAATTTGATGACCTCATCAACACTTCCAGTTGCGCCCAGATCTTTTAATGTTTGTAAAATCTCTTTTTCATCTAGCTTTAAAGTAGAGACGATCTCAAGCCCGAACCCTTTGCCGGATTTACTACCGGATTTACTATCGGATTTGGCAAGCCCTACAACTAAGGCATCGCTAGTAACAGTTCCGGTGAGATATTTCAATTTCAGCATTTGCAAAGAATAGAGCATCTCTTCCAAAGCGATCCGGTATTTCCGGTTAAGTAGGCCAGCAATAAGGAGAAATAAGCTGGGTATTTTTTAGGTATTGGTTATATGGTCTACCTATGAAGATGTCTCCTTTAGCTGCAAAGCATGAAGCGCTAGGTGCCAAGATGGCCGATTTTGGTGGTTGGTTAATGCCGATTGAATACCCTGGCGGCGGAGTATTGGCCGAACACGATGCGGTTCGAAATCGCGTGGGAATTTTCGATGTCTCGCACCTTGGCAAAATCTCAGTTAAAGGGCCAGGTGCCAAAGACTTTGTTAACGCCATCCTGACCAACGATTTAAATAAAATCTCAGATGGCCAAGCTCAATACAACCTGCTTTGCAATGAAAATGGAGGTGTCATTGATGACATCATCGCTTATCGAAACAACGTTGATGACATTTTCCTAGTTCCAAATGCAGCCAATTGCAGCAAAGTTTTCGAAGTTTTATCCAAGGCCCAACCAGCGGACATTCAAATCAAAAACCAGCATGAAGAGTATGCCGTAATCGCAGTTCAGGGTCCGCGATCTAGAGAGCTGCTCGAATCACTCGGAGTAACTCTAGGAATTGATTACATGTCATTTACCAAGAGCCAAATTGCAGGCTGCGAAGTAATCGTCTGCAGAACTGGCTATTCAGGTGAACATGGATATGAAGTGCTTCCCAAGTGGTCAGAGGCGGAAAAAGTTTGGGATGCAATCGCTTTGAAGTTGGAAGATGGTTTGGTCTGTGGCCTTGGAGCTAGAGATACGCTACGAACTGAAATGGGCTATCCATTGCATGGACAAGAACTCTCAGAATCGATTTCAGCTGCGATCTCAGGAGCAGCTTGGGCGATCGCCTTTGATAAGGCCAAATTTAATGGCGATGCCAAATTGCGCGCCGAAAAGGCAGCAGGTGCACCACGAAGACTGCGGGGATTGAAGTTACTAGATCGCGGAATTCCTCGTGGCCACATGGAGATCTTTGACGGGGAGGGCGTGGTTGGTGAAACCACTTCAGGTACATTCTCACCCACACTCAAAGTGGGAATTGCACTCGGATTGGTAGATTCCAAATACAAGCCTGGCGATAAATTAAGCATCGATGTACGCGGAAGAAAGTTATCAGCTGAGATCGTCAAATTGCCGATGGTGGAACCTCACGTAAAGTGAATAGGAGTTGCAAAACTTGCTCTTCTAGCAGCTCGCTTTAAGGCATTTAATACGCCAGGCCCAACGGCCAAGATCAAAGCTGCGGTAAAAAGCGCCCTTGGTACATTCCAGGCCATTGAAGTGGTGAGGTGGTAAATCAAGAAGCGCTCAAGGTTTTCAATAATCGCTGCATCTGGAATATATGAAAGTTGGGTCTTTGGTCCTAATGCAAATGGCCAGAACTGAAGATCCATTAGTAGTCCAAAGATTTCAGCCAGAAACAATGAAATGAAAGCGATAACCGGGATTTCAAATCTCTTAATTTTTGGTAACGAACCGGCGATAAAACCGATCCAAGCACCTGCGAAGATTTGATACGGCAGCCATGGACCAAAGCCACCAGTTAAGAAAGCCGATAGCAGCATTGAGATCGCGCCAAGTAGAAATCCAAAGGTAGCGCCAAATACATAACCACTTAGAATCAATAGAAACCACATCGGTTCAATACCGGCTGCACCAGCTCCAAGTGGTCGAAGTGCTGCGATGATGGCGCTTAAGACCGCTAATAGCGCAAGTGATTTAGGATCAAATTTGGCGCGGCCGATTACTACTAACAAGAGCAGTAGCGATAAATAGGTCGCAAACCAAAAGATCGTTCCGGATCTCTCTTCGGAGGATAGAAATGGCCAGAAGAAACCAAGCAAACTAACTAAAGAGACTAAAGATAGAGCCACGATTTCAAGGCCCTTGAAGCGAAAGATGTCAGCAGTTCTCATTCGATAGCCTTTATGACATCAGAGACCGTCAGCCATTTGCGAGGTGACATCACCTTGGTGACCTGTGGTGCGAAAGCTGGCGATGCCAGAAGCACTTCAACCGTGCTGCCATCTGCAACCAATTCACCATCTGACAAAATGATTACTCGATTTGAAAGTTCTGCCACCAATTCGACATCGTGAGTTGCAATTAGGACCGCCGAGCCAGAATTGGCTCGCATCTGTAACTGCTGGGTCAATAGCGCTTTAGCTTCATAATCTAAACCTCTAGTGGGTTCATCTAAGATCAAAAGGTCCGGGTTTGGTGCAAGCACTATCGCCAGAACCAAAGCTAGACGTTGTCCTTCGGATAGATCCCTTGGATGCGAATCAACTTTTACCGAAGGTGCAATTTGGTTGAGCAATTGAGCGGTAGTTCCAGTTGGCAACTTGTGATCTCGATCGGTCTGTGCGCACTCTTCATTAACGCTCTGATGGAAAAGTAGGTCATTGGCATCCTGGGGGATGTAACCGATTCTCGGGGGTTTCTCCGTTGCCTTTATAACTTTGCCTGAGTATTCGATTACTCCAAGAATCGATTTGATTAAGGAACTCTTTCCGGCTCCATTTCGACCCATCAAAGCAAGAATCTCACCACTTGTAATAGAGAGGTTTAGTGGTTTCAGAGCTACAAGTTCTCCGTAGTTTACCGCTAGATCTTTGGTCTCAATGAGCTGGTTCTGGTTCTTGAGATCTCTTTCTGCCAATTCGGTATCGTTATTTCGAAATTCGGTAGCGCTCTCTTTTAGCTCTTTACGAAGTTCACGTACCGATAGCGCAACCTTTGGTAATTTCAAAGCACGTGCTAATTTCACGATAGGCGGTGCGATTTTAGAATCTTTAAGGATCTCTTCCGGTTTGCCAATTCGAGTCTTTCCAGATGAGCCAATCTCAATAACCGTATCTACATAACCAATGACTCGTTCTAACCGATGTTCTGCGATTATCACGGTGATTCCAAGATCATGAACCAAACGTTGCAGGATCGCCAAGACTTCTTCGGCTGCTACAGGATCTAGCGCACTGGTCGGTTCATCGAGTACCAAAATCTTTGGATGTAGCACCATTGCCGCTGCGATAGCTACTCGTTGCTGCTCTCCACCAGAGAGTGTGGCTAATTTGCGCTGTCTTACTTGATGCAAACTTAAGAGATCCAAAATTTCCTCGATACGCTTACGCATCACCTCTTGTGGAAGGTTCAAGGACTCCATGGAGAATGCCAATTCATCTTCAACGATATCGGTGACGAAGCCATTTATCGGGTTTTGCCCGACGATGCCGATCAACTCGGCCAACTCTCCAGGGCGAACATCACGAGTGGAGATCCCGCCAACTTCCACGCTGCCAGCCAAGATGCCGCCGGTGTGATGTGGAACTAGCCCATTTATCAGGCGCAATACCGAACTCTTACCAATTCCGGTCTCTCCGATTACAAGTACAAACTCACCTTCGCCGATTTCGAAATTCAATTTATCTAGGATCGTACGCTCTGCGCTCGGATAGATGAGTGAAACATTTAGAAATTTGATCACCAAGACACCGCCAATGCCAGCAGTGCAGAAGCAAATACCAAAGCGTCATTCATCGAGAATCGCTCTGGCCGATATTTGCTACGCACTCGGGAGACTCCGTATCCACGCGCATCCATAGCCGCCGCCAAATCTAAGGATCTAGCTAGGGAATCTTCAAGTAGTGGCATCGCAATCTGTCGCCATCTGAAGAATCGATTACTAGATACTCCACGCATCTGTTGTGCAATGCGAATCCGTTTTAGGTTGCTGATTAATTGTGGGGTCAAAGAGCTTGCGATTACCAAGATCATTCCCAGCTCATAGAAAACCGGAGGAAAGGATCTGATCAACGCTCTGGGATTGGTCAATGAGGTAGCTGCTCCAAAGAAGATTATGATGCTTGCGATATCTAAACTCTCTAAAACTGTAGAGCTAACACGTTCCCAAGTCACATCGCCACCCAAACGAATTCCTGCCATCCAATTGGGTAATGGGATGGTGGGTAGAGTAAAGAGAGTGTTACCTGGAACTGGTACACCGATGATGACCCCAGTGAATACTCTAAAAATTATCACCACCAACGCAATTTTCAGCGCAAAATTAAAGGCTCCAGACCACGGTCCCTCGCTTTTATAGCGTCTGACCAAAAAACCAAGAAGGACGATTGCAGTAATACTCAGAAGATTGTTGTCAAGACGCACCAAAGTGGTGGCTATGAGTGCGCACCATAGCCACCAAGTCAGCGGATGTAATCTCTTGATAACGCTACTTTCTAGCTAAGGATCTAGGTGTTTGGATCTCAGTGCTGCACTCTTTGGCAGGGAAGTTGTTTAATCCGCAGACAAATCCTGAGGCATCGGTACGAATTGGCACCACCTGTTTCAATATTTCAAATCCATTACTACCACTTTTCACAACTGCGCATTGGCGGATGGTCTGTTGGGTACTTTCGCCTTTTGGCGCAATGGCTCTCGGGCCAAAATCAACTACCACCGCAACTCTTACGTATCCACTTTGAATGCGAACGCCAGCACAGGTCGCTTTGAAATTAGGACGCAACGTAGGCGACCCGGTATCTACGGTGTCGCTTGAGAATGAGTAGCGCCAACCTTCGACTGCGCCATCTCTTGCGATTGTGGCAGCTGGTCCTGCTTGTGCGTAACTCCAAGAATTTGCACCAGGTGCGGCTTGAAAGTATCCCCAATATCGCCAACCTTTCTCTGATTTTGCAGATTTAGAGTTGGCAGCCGAAGCATGGGCAATTGGGTTTAGCGAGATAGTTAAGAGAGTCAGAATTAGAACGGTAAAGATCTTTTTCACAGTTAGTTTCCTTTTTCATTTTTAGGAAGACTTACTGGGCTTGGACGAAAAACATACAAAAAAAGAGAGTCGCCCACGAAACGTGAACGACTATTTGCAAAGTTTTTTGACTTAGCCCCGCAATCCTCGGCGGGTGGTCGGTTCATTCGAAGTTCAGGTAATCCGGCTTTAACGGTTGCGGGTCAGCGATGGATTCACACCATTCTTCCCCTGGAATTCGAATTATTAAGTTGTAGGCTGGATACAACCACAAGTAGCATCAGTAGGCAACTATCAACGCGGGAGGAAAGCCATGGAATATCGCAAATTGGGCAGCTCTGGAATGTATGTATCGGAGATCTCCTATGGAAATTGGATCACTCATGGTTCGCAAGTAGAACAAGAGGCGGCTATTAAATGTGTTCGCACCGCACTTGACCTTGGAATCACCACCTTGGATACCGCTGATGTTTATGCCGCCACCAAAGCTGAGGCTGTACTTGGCAAAGCGCTCAAAGGAGTGCGGCGAGAATCTTACGAACTTTTCACAAAAGTTTATTGGCCAACCGGAGAAGGAAAGAATGATCGCGGACTATCTAGAAAACACATCATGGAGTCGGTCCATGCATCATTAAAGCGACTGAACACCGATCATATTGATCTTTATCAGTTCCATCGTTTTGATTATGAGACCCCACTCGAGGAATCCCTAAGCGCTTTTGATGATCTGATCCGACAAGGCAAAGTTATTTATATTGGTTTTTCTGAGTGGCGGGCCGAAGAGATATCGGCAGCGATCAAGATTCAAAGAGAACTTGGTTATAACCGATTTGTTTCAAGCCAACCTCAGTACTCAGCGCTTTGGCGAGTTATCGAATCTGAGGTTGATCCTCTCTGTCGCAAAGAGGGTATCGGTCAAATTGTTTGGTCACCGATGGCCCAAGGTGTGTTAACTGGTAAATATCTGCCGGGAGCTAAACCACCAGCTGGATCCCGCGCTGCTGATAAAAAAGGTGGCGCAAATATGATCGGCCGCTGGCTTCAGGATGATCTACTAGCAGCAGTGCAAAAGTTAAAACCGATCGCAGAGTCAGCAGGGTTAACCATGGGCCAATTGGCTATTGCGTGGGTCTTACAGAATCCGAATGTCTCTTCAGCGATCATTGGTGCGACCAAGCCATCTCAGATAAAAGATAATGTAAAGGCAAGTGGTATCAAACTAAGCCCAGAAACTTTGAAAGCGATAGATGTTGCGCTTGATGGCTTTATTGAGCGCGATGCTTCAAAGACGGTAAGCCCTAACCCTCGAGCCTAAAAGTTCTTCTCACCGCGCTTTACCAATGGTCTTGGTGCGCGCATTCTGCGCATCTGCGTTGAACGAAGAAAGGCATACATTGCAAGGCCCTTGGTGGATTCGTTAGGGAATCTCTCCGTAACCTTTCGTTTAACTCTGCGTCCTAGAAGCACCCCATCGATTATCGCAATTAGTAAAACTATATACATGGCAATAATGGACATCACTGCAATGTATTGATTGCGGGTCATCGATAGCAGTAGGACCAGAAAAATAATGGGCAGGAAATACTCACCGATATTGAGCCTTGAATCGACAGTGTTGCGAACGAACCTGCGTACTGGCCCACGATCTCTTGATGAAAGTGCTGACTCGTCTCCGCGCATATAAGCATCGCGCTGCGCCAAACGTTTGGCTCGCAACTCCGCTTTTTGCGCCTTCTTCTGCTCTTTAGTTAATGCGGGAGACAGGGAAGCTCCGGGCTTGATCTGGGCCTCCTTACGCTTTGGCGTTGGTCGACCTTTGCCTTCAGTCATTGAACTCTCCTTCACTCTTGCCTAAAGCCCACCCGATTACCTGCATTATTTCCTGCACTATTACCTGGATTACAGGGTGAATCTTATGTGGCGGAATACTCCTATCAAGTAGGGCGTTACTGTCTTCATAACCACATTTCGAGGAGTAATATTCTCTAGGAACTTTAAAGATTACGGAGAGATCATGACAACCGAGAGCACCAGCCAGGCCACCGCACAGAGCGCAGCCGGAATCTCTTTAACTGAGGTCGCTTCAACAAAGGTAGCCTCGCTACTTGCCCAAGAGGGTCGCGATGATCTTTATCTACGTGTAGCGGTTCAACCAGGTGGTTGCTCAGGTCTTCGCTACCAGCTCTTCTTCGATGATCGCGCTATGGATGGCGATATCGAACGTACCTTTGGCACCGTCAAAGTTAAAGTCGACAAGATGTCAGATCCATATCTAATGGGTGCGACCATCGATTTCGTGGATACCATCGAGAAGCAGGGCTTTACGATTGACAATCCAAATGCTCAAGGCTCCTGTGCCTGTGGCGACTCTTTCCACTAAAACCCAAAGCTCCTAAACCGCCTTCGAAATTTCATCTTTCGCCACTCCATCATTATTCGAGGTGGCATTCAAGCCAGTATTCAAGCCAGTATTCAACCCAGTATTCAAGCCAGTATTCAAGTCCGTATTTAGGCGGTATTTGTGAGGGAATGCACCGGTCTTTAGCTCGCCCTTTTGGGAACTTTTCTAGTCGAAAGACTAAGATTTACCTATGCATTTACGCTCAAAGAGGGCGCTGCTCTCTGCCTTTTTTGTATTTTTGGCGGTAGGCCTATCTGGTTGTGGCGAAGGCTCGGTTTACGGATACGAACAAGATCTCTCTAGCGTCAACGAAGTTTCTTGGCATCTATGGCGCGGCTTTTGGCTGGCGGCTGCAGTAGTCGGAATCTTCACCGCAGCGTTAATTCTCTGGCCAGTCTTTCGCCATCGCCGCAAAGAGGGCGATCCTGAGTATCCAAAACAAACTCAATACAACATCCCAGTTGAAATCGCTTACACCATCATCCCGTTCATAATTGTTGCAGCTCTCTTCTACTACACAGCTAGAGATCAAGAGAAGATCATCGCTAAAGAGCCAACCAAAGTTATGCATACGATAGATGTCACGGGCTTACAGTGGTCATGGCAATTCGGACATCAAGATGGTGGCCCAAATGCGCTAGTTACAGGTACTCCGGCTCAGCCTCCAACATTGGTGCTGCCACAAGGCGAACGCGTCGCATTTAAAATTCACTCAAATGATGTAGTCCATGGTTTCTGGATCCCAGCTTTTATGATTCAAATTCAAAATCTTCCAGGCGTTACCAACCACATTGAATTCACTGCAAATAAATTGGGGGAGTACCCAGGACGTTGCAATATCTTATGTGGACGAAATCATGCACAGATGGTCTTCAAAGTAAAAGTTGTTACACCATCTGAATATAGGACTTATGTAGAGCAACTAAAGCAGAGTAGCGAGGCCAGCGCGTAATGACGACATATGCACAACCCCCAGTAACTCAAATCAGAACCGCGCCGATTCAACCGACTTCAAAGGGCAGACTCTTCGTTAAATGGATAACCTCAACCGATCATAAAACCATCGGTTACATGTATTTGATAGTTTCATTTGCCTGGTTCCTTTTGGGCGGAGTTCTAGCCCTCTTTTTACGTGCTGAATTAGCTCGCCCGGGTATGCAGTTCCTATCAAACGAGCAGTACAACCAGATCTTCACGATGCACGGCACCATCATGCTTTTGATGTTTGCAACTCCGCTATTTGTCGGTTTTGCAAACGTGCTGATGCCTTTGCAGATTGGTGCAGCGGACGTGGCATTCCCAAGATTGAATATGCTCTCATTCTGGTTATTCCTATTTGGTGGAACCATGGCAACTGCAGGATTCCTATCACCAGGTGGCGCAGCCTCATTTGGCTGGACGGCATATGCGCCACTATCAAATGCAGAGTATTCACCTGGCATCGGTGGCGATCTTTGGATCGTTGGTCTTGCAATCGGTGGACTTGGAACAATTTTAGGTGGCGTAAATTTCATCACCACTATTTTCACAATGCGTGCACCAGGTATGACGATGTTTCGTATGTCTATCTTCTCCTGGAACGTTTTACTTACATCAATTTTGATTCTGTTGGCCTTCCCACCGCTAGCCGCGGCTTTCTTAGCACTCGAATCGGACCGCCTCTTTGGCACCCATATCTTTGATCCTGCAAATGGTGGTGCCATGCTCTGGCAGCATCTCTTCTGGTTCTTTGGCCATCCCGAGGTTTATATCTTGGCGTTACCGTTCTTTGGTATTGCAACTGAAATCTTGCCGGTATTTAGCCGTAAGCCGGTCTTTGGTTACAAGGGTCTGATCGCAGCTACGATCGCAATTGCTGCGCTCTCAGTATCGGTATGGGCGCACCATCTCTTCGCTACCGGCCAAGTCTTATTGCCATTCTTCTCATTTATGACTTTCTTAATTGGTGTTCCAACTGGAGTTAAATTCTTCAACTGGATTGGCACGATGTGGCGTGGCTCCATCAGCATGGATACTCCAATGCTCTGGACTGTAGGATTCTTGATCACCTTCTTATTTGGTGGGCTAACCGGAATCATCTTGGCTTCACCACCACTTGATTTCGCAGTCTCAGCTTCCTACTTCGTAGTTGCGCACTTTCATTACGTGCTATTTGGCACCGTGGTCTTTGCCATGTTCGCTGGCTTCTATTTCTGGTGGCCGAAGATGACTGGAAAGATGCTCAATGAAACCCTTGGAAAGATCCACTTCTGGACGCTCTTCTTTGGCTTTCACATCACCTTCTTGGTGCAACACTGGCTTGGCATCAAGGGAATGTCCCGCCGCTATGCAGATTACCTGCCTTCAGATGGCTTCACCGAGATGAATATGATCTCGACCGTCGGCTCATTCTTGCTGGCGCTATCAATGATTCCATTTTTTATAAACATTTGGATCACTCGTAAGACTGAGAAGGTTGGAGTAAATGATCCATGGGGTTATGGACAATCACTGGAGTGGGCGACAACTTGTCCGCCACCTCGCCATAACTTCCTCTCAATGCCACGGATTAGATCTGAGCGTCCAGCCTGGGATGTAAATCATCCAGAAGCGCCTATCGAGAGACTTCATTAAGCATGAAAACTTCTTGGGTACTCTTTCTAGGTCTCGGTGTTTTTTACACCATCATGTCAGCTATCTATTGGCTACTTGGCGGCGAACCTGCCGGAATCGCTTGTTTAATTCTTAGCGCAGCGCTTTCATACCTGGTCTGCTTCTACGTTTGGTTTACCGCAAAGCGCACCGGAAATCTTCCGGAAGATAATCTGACTGCAGAGATCGCAGATGGTGCAGGAGAGCTTGGTTTCTATAGCCCACATTCATGGTGGCCGCTACCGGTAGCTGCATCTGCAATTGTGGTTGGCCTTGGTTTAATTATCGGTTGGTGGCTAGCTGCAATTGGAATTGGCGCGCTAGTAATTAGCATTATTGGGTTTGTCACCGAATACGAAAAGCCATCTGCTTCGGCGCATCACTAAGAGAAGTTAAAAAGTAACTCCTAGTGCTTGAAGCTCTCTTCTTAGGACTGGTACAAGGATTAACCGAGTTCTTACCTATCTCATCAAGTGCGCACCTTCGCATCATCGGAGAATTCCTGCCCAGCGCCCAAGATCCGGGGGCAGCATTTACCGCCATCATCCAGATCGGCACTGAACTTGCAGTACTGATCTTCTTTCGAGTTGAGATTGCTTCGATAATCCGGAACTTCCTTCGGATTTCAATCTTGCGCAGAGGGAGCTACTCTAAAGAGGAGGCGGCTGATAACAAATTGGGTTGGTGGATCATTATTGGTTCGCTTCCGATTTTTATCTTCGGATTTCTCTTTCAAGATTCAATCAAAACCACCTTTAGGTCCTTAACCTTAATTGCAGTTACTTTGATCCTATTTGCTTTGATTCTAGGGGTTGCTGACTATTTCGGAGAGAGTGGAAAAGGGATGCGGGACTTGAAAGCTAGAGATGCGCTGCTATTGGGTCTTGGCCAATCGCTTGCACTAATTCCTGGTGTTTCAAGGTCTGGAATGACCATCGCAGTTGGCAGGAGTCTTGGATACAACCGAAGTGCTGCCACCAAGATCTCATTCTTCTTGGCTATTCCAGCGGTCCTTGGAAGCGGTATTTATCAGCTCTATCAAACGCTAAATGATCCAAGTTCCGAAGTTTTCTCTTTGACGGAAACCTTTGCGGCAACCTTAGTTTCATTTGTAGTTGGCTACGCTGTAATTGCATGGCTCATGAAGTTCATTTCAAAGGCCAGTTTCCGACCCTTTGTTGTATATCGAGTGGCTCTGGGCAGTTTGGTACTTCTGGGCCTGTCACTTAACTTTTTTTAATCAAACTCTTCAATTCATTTCGGCCATTGACCCCCACTTTAGCGTAGATACGCATGGTCTCTTGTCGAATTAGCGAGATACTGTATGCAAGCTCAAATGCAATCTCGCGATTGTTATAACCATCTTTAATTAGCTGCAAGATTGTCTCTAATTCTGGTCTCTTTGAGAGAAAAGTAATGAATGAGTTAAGTTGGCGAAACGCCGAACTCTGCCTCATGGCACGAAAATTAAACTAAATCACGGTTGTTCAATTGGAAAATAGAGTGTTCAAGTATTCATTTATAAAAAATGACCATTTGCA
>JBJTHJ010000005.1:0-24019 GCA_046094385.1 Candidatus Nanopelagicaceae bacterium | reverse complement strand
GAGATTTATGGTGGATTGCGCGCTGCATGGGATTACGGCCCATTGGGGGTTGAGGTAAAGAACAACGTCAAGCGCCAATGGTGGAAATCAATGGTGCAGGCGCGAGAAGATGTAGTTGGTTTAGATTCTTGCGTAATTTTGGCGAAAGAGGTCTGGGAGGCATCGGGACATGTCGCCACTTTCTCTGATCCGTTAACTGAATGTACTGCTTGCCATAAACGCTATCGCGCAGATCATTTAGAAGAGGCGTATGAAGCAAAACATAAACGTAAACCAACTTCCTTGGAGGAGGTTAATTGCCCAGCGTGCGGAAATAAGGGGCAGTTCACAGCGCCTCGCCAATTCTCAGGGCTACTAAAGACATTTCTAGGCGCAGTAGAGGACGAGAGTGGATTGGCGTATTTAAGGCCTGAAACTGCGCAAGGTATCTTTATTAATTATGATCAAGTGCAGACTACTTCGCGCAAGAAACCACCATTTGGAATTGGCCAAATAGGTAAGTCGTTTCGTAATGAGATCACGCCAGGAAATTTTATTTTCCGCACTCGTGAATTCGAGCAGATGGAGATGGAGTTTTTTGTGGTGCCTGGCACCGATGAAGAGTGGCATCAATATTGGATAGATACTCGAATGGCTTGGTATGTGGATCTTGGTATCAATCCTGATCGACTTCGTATCTACGAACATCCAAAAGAGAAACTTTCTCACTATTCAAAGCGCACCGTAGATATCGAATACAAATTCGAATTCACTGGCACTGAATGGGGCGAGTTAGAAGGTATCGCTAATCGCACAGATTACGATCTCAAGGCGCACTCTGCCGCCAGCGGTAAAGATCTCTCCTTCTTTGATCAAGAGAAGAATGAACGTTGGACCCCATATGTGATCGAACCTGCCGCCGGAGTAGATCGCGCAACATTGACCTTCTTGATGGATGCTTTCACTGAAGATGAAGCGCCAAATGCCAAAGGCGAGCTGGAGAAACGCGCGGTGATGAAGTTGGATCATCGGTTAGCGCCCATCAAAGCGGCGGTTTTGCCACTCTCACGCAACGCTGATTTATCGCCAAAAGCCAGAGATTTAGCAGCAGCACTTCGTAAAAATTGGTCAGTTGACTTCGATGATGCTGGCGCGATCGGTCGACGCTATCGTCGTCAAGATGAAGTTGGTACTCCATTTTGCATCACCATAGATTTTGAATCTTTGGAAGATAATGCAGTGACCATTCGCGAACGCGACACCATGTCACAGACACGTGTATCAATAGATCAGGTTGAGGCATGGTTAGCTCCAAAACTGCTCGGTTGTTAACGCTTCCACTTCGCGACGGGGATTTCAAAGTGGATCCTGCTGTCGTATTAGCTCCGATGGCAGGAATCACCAATGCACCATTTCGCCAACTCTGTCGAGAACAAGGTGCAGGGCTTTTCGTATCTGAGATGGTGACGGCAAGAGCTTTGATTGAAAGACGCGAAGAGACTTTCAGGCTAATGAAATCTGGTCCCGGTGAGTGGCCACGTTCCATTCAACTCTACGGAACTGATCCAAATGTGATGCGCAAAGCAGTTCAAATGATCGGCGAAGAGGATTTGGCAGATCACATTGATATGAACTTTGGTTGCCCAGTTCCAAAAGTGACCAGAAAAGGTGGCGGTGCAGCTCTTCCATACAAGAGGCAGTTATTTGCCACCATCGTAAAGAGCGCAGTGGATACTGCCAAACCTTTTGGAATTCCAGTAACTGTGAAGATGAGAATTGGAATAGATAGCGATCACAAAACTTTCTTAGAGGCGGCAGATTCTGCAGTTGCTGCGGGAGTAACTTGGGTGGCACTTCATGCCAGAACTGCGGCCCAGATGTATGAAGGAGAGGCAGATTGGTCTGCCATCGCCCAATTGAAAGAACATTTAAATTCCACAGGCGTGTCAGTGCTAGGAAATGGCGATATCTGGTCTGGGGAAGATGGCGTGCGTATGGTTCAGCAGACCGGTTGCGATGGGGTTGTGGTTGGACGCGGTTGTCTTGGTAGGCCTTGGCTTTTCAAGGACTTAGTAAATTCATTTAACGGTAGCCAAGTACGTTATCTGCCTGATTTATTCGAAGTTCGTGAAGTTATGTGGCGTCACGGGCAATTGATTGTCGAGTACTTCGAATCTGAAGATCGTGGTTGCAAGGATCTACGTAAACATATGGCATGGTACTTAAAAGGATTTCGAGTCCGCCAAGAGTTACGTCGACAATTCGGGATGATCTCAACGCTTAAGGAATTTCGAGCATTACTCGATCAACTTGAGAATCAACCATATCCACAAGAGGTCGCTGAGAAGCCACGTGGACGCACCAGCCATGGCCGTCCACCAACTCTTCCGGATGGTTGGTTAAATGATCCTGATGAGATGGTGCATCTGGAATTAGAAGATGCTTTCAGTGGTGGTTGATGTTTAAATTAATCGGCAAAGCAGTCACTCTGATTACCTTGGCTACCATCGCAATCCCAGCATTTTTCTTTGGACAAGTTTGGTGGGAGGCGCACTATCCGACCAAGCGCAGCGCAGAGTTTGCGGTGGTGATGGGAGCCGCTCAATATGATGGTCGCCCAAGCGATGCTTTAGAGGCGCGATTGCAAGAAGCGCTGCGACTTTATGAGAGTGGATTGGTAAAGAAGGTCATCACGGTTGGAGCAGGTGCGCCCGGAGATCGATTTACCGAAGCACGTGCAGGTCGAAACTGGTTGATAAAAAATGGTGTACCCCGTGATCGAACGATTGAGATCGCCAAAGGCACTAACACCATTAACAGCACCCAGGCATATGTTGAATATTTGAAGAAGAACGCAATTGCAGATGTAATCATCGTGACCGACCCTTACCACTGCAAACGTTCTACTTATATTGCAAAAGATTTAAGGTTGTCGGCAACTTGTTCACCGGCTCAAAGTGGGCCATTTTCGCTAGCTAATTCATCGTTACATTACTTGTGGCGCGAAGGTGGCGCATATATCGCCTATCGCACCTTGGAACAGATCGGTATTCACGTAAGTGATAACTTTGAAAATACGGCGCTAAATGCAGTGGGACTCGTAGGGCTAGGCTAATTCCATGTATCAGACCCGTGATATCGACAGGTTTGTAGTCGAACCTGCAAAACGTCCAGGTCGTACCGAATTCATGCGCGATCGCGCTCGACTAATTCACTCTGCTGCGCTTCGTAGATTGGCAGCAAAGACCCAAGTTGCAGTTCCTTGGGAGAATGATTTTCAAAGAACCAGGCTTTCGCACTCCCTAGAGTGCGCGCAAATTGGTCGTGAATTTGGAGCATCGCTAGGTGCAGATCCAGATTTGATTGATACCGCATGTCTTGCTCATGATCTAGGTCATCCACCTTTTGGCCATAATGGCGAAGCTGCTTTGGCCGAAGTTGCCAAAGAGATTGGTGGGTTTGAAGGAAATGCTCAAACTTTTAGAATCTTAACTCGTTTAGAAGCGAAGACCTATATCGGTCAAGATGATGAGCAACGAAGCGTTGGTTTAAACCTAACACGTGCATCTCTAGATGCCTGCACCAAATATCCATGGAGCGCGAGCGAAAATAGCAAGAAGTTCGGAGTCTATGAAGATGATTTGGAGATCTTCAATTGGATGCGAGAAGGCGCTCCCAAGAACACTCGAACTTTCGAAGCACAGATCATGGATTGGTCTGACGATGTAAGTTATTCGGTGCATGATTTTGAAGATGCCATCGTGGCAAGTCAACTAAGCGTTCCGGATATCGAGGAAGATCTATCGGAAATTGCGATCATTCTGGATAGAGATTATCTAGAGGCAACTGAAACCGAGATCACATCAGCGCTAAAGAGGCTGCAACAGCTATCTTGTTGGCCACTAGGTTTCGATGGCATGCATCGTGATTTGGCACGCTTAAAAGATTCCACCAGTCAATTAATTGGAAGATTCGTATACGAATCAGAGAAGGCCACTAGAGCCAAATATGGCAACGGCGATTTGCAGAGATTTGACGCCAATTTGGAGATCCCTCGCGAGATGCAGATAGAGGTGGCGCTACTTAAAGCAATCTCCGCTTTCTATTTGATTCAAGCTCCAGAGGCCAAGGCGCGCTATGCCAAGCAGCGAAAAGTGATCTATGAATTGGTCGAGATGATCGAGCAAGCAGGAGCGCAAGTATTGGATACGGTTTTCCTGAGCGCTTGGCATCAAAGCGAAGATTCCAAAGTGCGTTTAAGGGTGATCATCGACCAAGTAGCTAGCCTTACCGATCCAGCAGCGTATGCACTTCACGCTAGGTTATCTTCGTGAGCGGTCTGATACGTAACGAAGATGTTGCATATGTGCGCGAACATATTCGAATCGACGATGTCGTCAGTGATTACTTACCGCTAAAACAGGCTGGGGGAGATCAGAAGAAGGGTTTATGCCCATTTCACGACGAGAAGAGTCCATCGTTCCATGTGACGCTTTCAAAAGGCTATTTCCACTGCTTTGGCTGCCATAAAGGTGGCGATGCCATCAAGTTTCTGATGGATATCGAACATATCTCATTTGTTGAAGCCGTAGAGAAACTCGCAGGGCGTATTGGTTATCAATTAACTTATGAAGGTGGCAAACAGAGCGATTACAAACCAGGACTTAAATCTAGATTAATCGCGGCAAACACCGCAGCCGAGGCTTTCTATAAGAATCAATTGAATACCAACCCTGATGCCCAAGTCGGACGAGAGTTCTTGATGAAGCGGGGATTTGATAAGAGCGCATGTGAAAGTTTTGGCGTTGGATATGCGCCAGATGATTGGGATCAATTAACCAAGTACCTAAGAGGTCAAGGATTCACTAACGAAGAGTTGGAATTGGCAGGGTTATCCAAAGAGGGCCAGAAAGGTGCGATCGATCGCTTTAGAAATCGATTGATCTGGCCAATTAGAAATATCTCAGGTGAGGTCGTTG
This sequence comes from Candidatus Nanopelagicaceae bacterium, assembly GCA_046094385.1. Taxonomy (GTDB): domain Bacteria; phylum Actinomycetota; class Actinomycetes; order Nanopelagicales; family Nanopelagicaceae; genus ZLKRG08. The sequence continues at coordinate 19,061 of JBJTHJ010000005.1, read as the reverse complement.
GGTTTGGTGCCCGAAAATTATCTGAAGCCGATCAAGGCCCAAAGTATTTAAATACTTCAGAGACGCCGATCTACAAGAAGAGCCAAGTGTTATATGGATTGGATCTGGCAAAGAGAGAGATTGCAGCAAAGCGCCAAGTGGTCGTAGTTGAGGGTTATACCGATGTGATGGCGGCACATTTGGCGGGGGTCACGACCGCAGTTGCGACCTGTGGCACTGCATTTGGAGACGATCACATTCGAATTCTTCGAAATCTATTGATGGATGACGATGCCTTTCGTGGCGAAGTCATTTTCACTTTTGATGGTGATGCAGCTGGCCAAAAGGCTGCGCTTAGAGCATATGACGATGACCAGAAATTTGTGACTCAAACATTTGTGGCTGTCGAACCAAATGGCATGGATCCTTGCGAATTACGCCAAGCACACGGAGATGCCGCACTTCGCGATTTGATCGCAAGTCGAATTCCACTATTTGAATTTGCGATTCGTACCGAGCTAAAGAAACATGATCTTCAAACAGCAGAAGGGCGCGTAAATGCGCTCTCTGCAACTGCACCGATGGTGGCAAACATCAAGAACAAAGCCCTACGCCCAGAATATGTAAAACAATTGGCGCTTTGGCTGGGAATGGATATCGATCCGGTAGCAAATGCCATCTCTCATGTGGGCGGCAAGAGTGTCTACAGAATCGACAACAATGAGCAGGTAGTTGGAAGTTGGCGTCCAGATCCAAAAGAACCAACTTTGATTTTAGAACGTGAAGTTTTGAAGACCAAGTTACAGATGCCATCCTTGGCACTTGGCTGGAGCGAGTTACCGGCAAATTCATTCTCGCATCCGGCATACCAAGCACTTCGTGGGGCTATAGATTCAGGTGGCAAATTAGAGACTATCGAGAATGAAGATCTAAAATCACTCTTCACTGAGCTAAGTGTAGAACCAATTCGCGCTGATGGTGAAGTGTCTGATAGATATGTCGAATCAATTATCGCTCGCTTACATGAAGTCGCGATCTCTAGAACCATTGCAGATACCAAATCAAAATTGCAACGAATAAATCCAACTGAGGATGAATATCAAGGGCTCTTCTCAGAGTTGGTGGCTCTAGAATCTCAAAGGCGCGCACTGCGCGAAAAGGCCCTAGGAAGTATTTAGGTAGCACTCTGAAAGCATTTAGAAGTTACTGATTTTTACCCATGGAGAGCTTGCGCTAGAGTTTGCCCGCAATCCCTGATAGCTCAATGGCAGAGCAGCCGGCTGTTAACCGGCAGGTTCTTGGTTCGAGTCCAAGTCAGGGAGCATTTGCTACTACGATGAGACTTATGGCTTACCGAGCTAAATCCGTAATTGCTTCTTGGCAGTCACAGAGTATCGCCACCCGAATTCTGCGCTTATGGCTTGGTATTACCTGGATATACGGTGGGTGGGATAAGGCATCTGATCCCAGCTTCTTAACTCCGGGTACGGTCAATTACATTGGCAATCAGATCAGCGGTTTTATCGAGATCTCACCAATTGGCCCACTTCTAAAGGGTTCTTTGGAATATGCAACTTTGGCAGGTTGGTTCATCCTGATTCTGGAATTTGCAACTGGAATCTGTACCTTACTTTTCATTCTGCCAAGGTTTGCCGCATTTGTAGGTTTTGCAACTTCAGTCGGGCTTTGGCTAACCGTAACTTTCAATGTGAAGCCATATTTCATAGCAAGCGATACCGCTTATGCAGTGATGTGGCTCTCTTACTTCTTTATTCTTTATGGCAGCAATAAAAGAGTAGATATAAATATGGATCGTAGAGGTGCCATGCGATTAGGTGGCGTCTTGGCACTTACTGCAGGATTCATTGGATTAGGCAGGCTCTTTCATCGTCCAGCAGAGAAGTTAGCTGGTGGTAAAAGAATCGTGAAACTTGAAGTTCTGCCGATTGGAGCGCACTATCCCTTTATTCGCGCAAATGGTGAAGCCGCCATTTTATTTAGAACTAGGGCTGGAGTCTTTGCCTATTCAGCGATCTGCACACATCAAGGTTGCGAAGTTCAATATCAAAAAAAGAGCGAGCGCTTAGTTTGCCCCTGCCACCAGGCAGCATTTGACCCCTTCCAAGATGCCAAGGTGGTGGTTGGACCATCCAACGCCTCAACTAAATCCATCCGCCCACTTGGCAAGGTGGAGGTCAAGATCGATGGGGCATATGTCATCGAGATTTGATGACTCTGGCCGGGGATTAGGGAATTTTTCAGGTTTTCCATGCATTCTCTAGATATGAAATTCTTCAGGAATACGGCAGTCAAAGTCGGAATTGGCTTTGCAGCAGGGGCGGTACTAGTAGGTGGGATCTCTGATGCCTCTACCTCGCCAACTTTAGGTGCTAAAGCCTGCGTAAGTACTAAGACCGGGGCGATGTATGTTGCAAAGAGCGCCAATTGTCCATCTGGCCAGACCTTGATCTCAATTAGCGGTGATTCAATCGATGTACGAGCCATCGCGGCCCTTGCCACCCCCAGCGTAGTTTCAATTTCAGTTCGCTCTGCAAGTGGCGGTGGAACTGGTTCTGGTTGGGTCTACAAATCAAATATCTTAAATTCATTTATCGTCACCAACGAACACGTGGTTGATTCATTCGCTACAAGTGGTGGCACATTAACCATCGAATTAAATAATGGTGATCAATTCCCAGCCACGATTGTGGGGCTAGATCAAAATTACGATCTCGCAGTTCTAAAAGTAAATAAAGGAAATCTCCCAGAGTTGGCACTTGGTAACTCTGCCCGAGTTCTAGTTGGCGATCCGGTAGTAGCAATCGGCTCTCCACTGGGGTTATCTTCAACGGTTACTAGCGGAATTGTTTCGGCTCTAAATCGCCCAGTAACCGCGGGTGCTTTAGGTTCTGAAAGTTATGTAAATGCAATTCAGACTGATGCCGCAATCAACCCAGGTAATTCAGGTGGTGCGCTCCTAGATGGAAATGGCCGGATCATCGGTGTCAACTCTGCGATTGCCACATTATCAAGCGGTACTAGCGGTTCAATCGGATTGGGTTTCTCGATTCCAATCAATGAAGCGAAGCGAATCATCGATGAATTAATTGCAAATGGAAAGTCAACGCGTCCAGTTCTCGGAGTCTTCTTTGATAATACCTACACCGGAGTCGGCGCCAAGATCGGTCGACTAAGTACCGGTGAAGGAGCTGAGAAGGCTGGTATTCCTGTCGGTGCAGTCATCAAATCAATAGATGGAACTCGGATCTCAGATCAAGTAGCGGCTATCGTAAAGATTCGCTCGTATGCTCCCGGGGCCAAAGTGGTCGTGACCGTTGAGCTACCTTCAGGTGGCACCAAGAGTTACACGGTGACGCTTGGCTCTGCTCCTAGTAGTTAAAGATCGCGTAATTAGCGCCATAGGTATGCTTAACCTATGGCGCTATTTCGTTTGCAGGTCACACTTCCAGATCGACCAGGCTCACTGGGTGCGGTCGCCTCAGCGATTGGCTTTGCAGGTGGCGATATCCGTGGCTTAGTGGTGGTCAAGAGCGAAGCTGGCAAAGGTTATGACGATATCACCGTTGCAATTCCAGGTAGCGATCCCACAGATTTGATCCAAGTCTTAAATGATATTGGCGGAGTCGAAGTTATCTCCGTGATTCCAGTAGTTTGATTAATTAGTTAAATTAGTTAGTTTAATTAAATATTAGATTCTAAGATTTGAGCGCCGGCACTTGGAAGGCTTTCAAAGTAGCGTGGCGCTTTAAATCCATTTAATGCAAATGCTTTACTAATCGCACTCTTGGCGCTTCCAATCTGATCTGCTCTCAATAGAGCAATGGCACTTCCACCAAAACCACCACCCACCATTCTGGCTCCTAGCGCACCCTGCTTCAATGCCGTATCTACCGTTAAATCTAACTCCGGACAAGAAACGTTGTAATCATCTCGTAAGGAAATATGGGATTTAGTGATCAACTTACCAACCAACTCAAAATCCTTGGCCTTCAATGCAAGTACACAATCAGTGACTCGTGCGATCTCTGTGATCGCATGGCGCGCTCTGCGGTACTCGATATCGCCTAGTTTTCCTTTATTTGCCTCTAACTCATCAACACTTAGATCACGCATACTCTTACCAAGTTTGCTGGCAGCAGCTTCGCAACTTGCCCTGCGTTCGGCATAACCGCCATCTACCAACGAATGATGTGCTTGCGTGTCTACGATCAATAGCTCCAAATTACTTGCCGCTAAGTCGATCGGCACCAGCTCGGTAGATAGATCCCTGCAATCTAAAAGTAGCGCGTTACCTTCCTTTCCCATCAAGGAAATGGATTGATCCATGATGCCGCAGGGAACTCCGACATATTCATTCTCAGCTTTCTGAGTTAGCTTTGCTAAATCCTTTAGTGAGTGTCCCAAATCAAAGAGATGATTGAGTGCAACTGCCATGCTGCACTCCAATGCAGCAGAGGATGAGAGTCCAGCACCAAGTGGCACCTTTCCATCTACGAAAATCTCTAAGCCCCTATCGATCCCTAAGGCCCAGATCACCCCAAGTGGATATCGCTCCCATTTGCCATCACTGCCTGGCTTTAAATCCTTAAGTTCAATCTCAAAGATCGCAGATTGACGCTGTGCTGATGCCAAGCGAATTTTTTGGTCTGCTCGCCGTTTAATGGCAACGGTGGTTCTACTTGAGATTGCAAAGGGCAGCACAAACCCGTCGGAGTAATCAACATGCTCACCGATTAGATTTATGCGTCCAGGTGCAGCTGCAATCACTTCAGGTTTGGATCCAAATACCGCCCCGAAAGTCATTGCATCGAATTCCAAGTATCAAGGACCATTTGATTCAAGTCGCGACTAGGTTGCCATTTTAAGATTTCACGCGCTTTTGAGATATCTGCGATCAGGACTGCAGGATCACCAGCACGGCGCTCACTCTCGATAGCTGGAATTTTATGGCCAACTGCGCGCTCTGCTGCTTGGATAACCTCGCGAACCGAGTAACCAGATCCGGAACCTAAATTAATAATTTCATGTTTGGCACTTGGCAAGCTGTTAAGCGCCGCAATATGTGCATCGATTAAATCAACGACATGCACGTAATCTCTAATGCAGGTGCCATCGGCAGTTGGCCAATCTGTTCCGAATATCTTGATGGGGTTTTCGGAACTTGCTCTTAGGATATTTGGAATCAAATGGGTCTCGGGATCATGTCGCTCAGTTAACCAACCAATTCTGCTCTTTAGCGCACCGGCCACATTGAAATATCGAAGCGATATCGCAGAGAATCCAGATTGGCTGATTAATTGATCTATCTCGAGCTTGGTCTGGCCATATGGATTTTTTGGTTCAGGTAAATCGGACTCAGTTATCGGAATTCGCTTCGGTTCTCCGTAAGTTGCAGCTGTGGAGGAGAAGACAATCTTTGAAATACCTTCGGCTCTCATTTTATTAAGTAGTGCAGTTGAACCACCTACGTTAACTGCACGATATAAGTCTGGTTTTTCGACTGATTCTCCAACCAGTGACTTGGCAGCAAAGTGCATAACCGCCTCGCAACCTTGGATCGCCGTACTTAGGTCATCATCAGATAGTAGTGAGCCTTTTACTAGCTTCACATCAGGTGGCAAAGAGTCCGCATGCCCGGTACTTAGATCATCTAATACATTTACAGAATGTCCTGCTTCAAGCAACATCGCTACGGCAGTGCTTCCGATATAGCCAGCGCCACCAGTAACTAGAATTTTCAAAGTTTTACCTCACGTAGTTGCTTTGCGGAGTCCTCAGGTTTCACATCCATTATGAAAGCGCCCATTGCTGACTCTGAGCCCGCCAAATATTTCAATTTTCCGGGTGCGCGACGAACGCTGGTGATTTGCCAATGTAATCGTAATAAATCGCGACCTTCACGAACTGGCGCTTGATGCCAAGCTGCGATGTACGCCATTGGCATCTCAAAGACCCCGTCTAATCGCTTTGTTACATCTAGTGCGATCTCTGGAAAGGTTTCACATTGAGCAGGACTTAACTCTGCCAAATCTGCAACCGGTACCAGAGGCGCAACATGAATCTCAAATGGATACCGAGCTGCAAATGGCACATATGCAACCCAGTCTCGATTCTTGGAAACTATCCGGATCTGATCTGTGAGTTCGCGCTTTAGAATCTCATCAAATAGGACTCGACCAAATTCATCCTTATATTTCTTGGCAATTGCCAACATCTTCTCCACACGTGGTGGCAGATATGAATAGGCATAAATCTGACCGTGGGGGTGGTGCAACGTCACGCCCACCTCTTCGCCGCGATTTTCAAAAGGGGCGATATGTCTAATAAAAGGAGCTTTGGAAAGCTCGGCAGTGCGATCACGCCATGCTTCAAGCAAAGTCCTAACTCTATTTGGCGTCAGATCACAGAATGACTTTCCGTGATCTGCAGTAAAACAGATCACTTCACATTTGCCAATTGCTTTAGCAGAATCAGTTTCAGGTCCAGCGTATTCAGGTAGCGCGTAATAGCCATCCTTTAGATCCAACGGTCGAAGCGAAGGTGAGCGATTATCAAAGACCACGACTTCAAAATCAGATTCGGGGATCTCTGTAAGTAGGTCACCTTTGGTTGGACACAATGGGCAGAGTTCCTTTGGGGGCAAGAAGATTCGATTCTGTCGATGTGCAGAGATTGCGATCCACTCATTTACCAGTGGGTCAAAACGAAGTTCTCCGATACCCGGTTGTTCTTCTTGGGGGCGTTGATCTATCGCTTCGCGATTAGTGGGCTTGCTATCGTAATAACGAATAGTTCGACCATCAGCCATTTGACGATCACTTCGAATTACGCCATTTAGCTCCATAGTGTCATTATCTTAGAGCGTTACTCGACCCAATCGAAGGTACGTGTGATTGCCTTGCGCCACTTTTGATAGCCAAAATCACGCCAAACTGCATCACTCTCAGGATGCCAGGTACGTTCACGTTTCCAAATCGCTTTTATCTCTTCGGTATCTTTCCAAACACCAGTTGCCAATCCAGCTGCGAATGCTGCACCTAAGGCGGTGGTCTCGGTGATTACAGGCTTCACTACATCTATACCCATGATGTCTGCTTGTATTTGCATGCAAAGTTGATTGTTGGTGATTCCACCATCAACTCGCATCTCCTCAAGTTTGATCTGGCTATCTGCCTCCATCGCATCTAAAACCTCTTTGGTCTGGTAACAGATCGCCTCCAACGCAGCGCGTGCAAGATGAGCCTTGGTATTTGCGCGAGTAAGTCCCACAATCACGCCACGCGCATCGCTTCTCCAGTATGGCGCGAATAAACCGGAGAAGGCAGGGACGAAATAGATTCCACCGTTATCTGGAACTGATGCGGCTAACGCCTCTATCTCAGATGCGGAATCTATGATTCCAAGTTGATCGCGCAACCATTGCACTGCCGAACCGGTGACCGCAACTGAACCTTCCAGCGCATATTGCACCGGTTGCTCACCTAGCTTGAAGAGAACGGTAGTTAGTAATCCATGTTGCGAACGAACTACTTCGCCTCCAGTGCTGATCAATGCGAAATTCCCGGTTCCATAAGTGGTTTTGGAATCGCCTTTTTGAAAACAAGTCTGACCTACCATTGCAGCTTGTTGATCTCCGAGAATTCCTGCAATCGGCACACCTTGAGTTTTGCCATAGATTTCAGAGGAACTTCTGATTTCGGGGAGCCACTGCCTATTGATGCCAAAGATATCCAAGAGTTCTTGATCCCAATCTAAAGTTTCCAGGTTCATCAATTGGGTACGCGAAGCATTAGTGACATCAGTCTTGAATTCACCCGATAATTTAAAGAGCAACCAAGCATCAATGGTTCCAAATGCCAGATTCGAAGTATCTTTAATCGAATTCTTCAGTAACCATGCCATCTTGCTGGCTGAGAAATATGGCGCAATTGGCGTGCCGGTTTTATTGATGATTTTCGATTTTGCGCTCTCAGGAAGCGAATTTAGGAATTCTGCAGTGCGTGTGTCTTGCCAGACTATGGCATTAGCTAGCGCTTTACCGCTTGCCCGATCCCAGGCAACTACAGTTTCACGTTGATTTGTGATCCCAATCGCCTTCAAATCAGTTATCTGTAACTTGGCCTTTGAAAGCGCCTCAGAGATCACTTTCTCGGTATTGCGCCAAATCTCTTCTGCATCATGTTCGACCCATCCAGATTTAGGAAGAATTTGGTTATGTTCCAATTGGTGAGAAGCAACAATCTGACCAAATTCATTGAAAATTATGAATCTGGTACTGGTGGTTCCTTGATCTAGACTGCCAATGTAAGTCATATGTGAACTTTACTTGAACAAGCGTTAATATATGTAGGTCATGTTTGATTCCAGCCTAAATCCCGAACAGCGAGCCGAGGACTTGGCTCGGTTGTCCACGGAGCATTTCGACGTCTTGATCATCGGTGGTGGAATCAATGGAGTTGGCGTTGCTCTAGATGCAGCCACTCGTGGTCTAAGTGTGGCCCTCATAGAATCCCAAGATTTTGCAGCTGGGACCTCGAGCCGTTCTAGCAAATTGATTCATGGTGGCTTACGTTATCTAGAGCAGTATGACTTCAAGTTGGTTCGGGAAGCGTTACATGAACGTGAGTTGATGGTCTCAACACTTGCCCCACATTTGGTAAAGCCCGTGGCATTTCTCTATCCCTTGCACGAGAAGGTAAAAGAGCGCACATATGTTGGTGCCGGACTTGCTCTTTATGATGCGCTACGAGGCTTCAAGCGAGCATTGCCGGGGCATAAACATCTCTCGCAAAAAACCATTACTGAGATTGCACCAAGTTTACGTACCGATATCGTTACCGGCGCGATTAGATATTTTGATGCGCAAGTAGATGATGCCCGCCATACGATGATGATCGCCAGAACCGCCAAACGCCACGGTGCGGCGATTCTTACTCGCACTCAAGTTGATTCCTTAACCAAAAAAGGCAAGCGGGTTACTGGAGCGGTAGTTACCGATCTATTAAGTAAGAAAAAGATAACCGTGAAGTCGTCAGTTGTGATTATGTGCGCCGGAGTCTGGAGCGATCGACTGCATAAGTCTTTTGGCATCGAACCGGGATATGAGGTGAAGATGAGCAAGGGTGTTCATATCACGGTCCCTGGCGATGCCATAAAGGCAGACGAAGGAATAATCATTAAGACGGCGGTCTCAGTCCTTTTCATCATTCCTTGGAAAGATCAATGGATGATTGGCACAACGGACACTGAATATTTAGGTGACGAGGGTCAACCATTGGCAGATCGAGGCGATGTTCAATACATCATCGATCAGGCAAATCGAGTCTTACAGCCGAGAATCTCAATTGATCAGGTGATCGGTGTATTTGCTGGCCTTAGACCCTTGGTTGCAAATAAGAAGACTTCAGAGACCACTAAGTTATCCCGCGAACACACAGTCGATCGCCCAGTACCTGGATTTGTGAGTTTGGCTGGTGGCAAGTACACGACATATAGAGTGATGGCCAAGGATGCGGTTGATATGGCCACCAATGACATCACCAAGTTAATTAGCGAGAGCATTACCGAGAAACTTCCGATTGTAGGCGCGGATGGATATTGGGCACTTACCCAACAAGTCGAACAGCTCGCCCTTCAGTACAACTTGAAGACAGAGACCGTAACTCATTTGCTTAATAGATATGGTGCAGATGCCAGTGAGGTTATTGCATTGATTGAAGATGATCGAACACTTGCGCAACCATTGCTACGTACTCTGCCTTACTTGAAAGCAGAGATTGTTTATGCAGTGGTAGCAGAGGGTGCGCTCTCAGTAACCGATGTAATGGAGCGTAGAACTCGTATCGCTTTCGAAACCCCAAATTTTGGTCTAGATATCGCTAGCGCGATTGCAGATCTAATCGCACCATATCTTGGGTGGAAAGTAACCCAAAAGAGAGCATCGATTGCGGAATATCAAGAGCACGTTAAAGTTGCTGAAAAAGCAGTCGGGGCTCTACGTTAATTGATTATCTGACCCCGGCAGGCATCGGCTGGGGCTTTGGTTGAAGTACCCGGTTTTGCCGATGGTTTTACGGTAGGCGCTGGTTTCTCACCTTGCAATATAGTGATTTGCAGAGGAATATTCGCCGTTGCATGGGTATTTGATTGATCGATAAATCTAAGCGTGGCATCCCAATTGCCAACCGGGATTCCTTTGACTGTTAATTTGAAAGCGCCATTCTTTGATCTAACGGCTGATTGATCTAACAAGATTGTGCGATCAGATAAAACCAATTTTGTAGTGCCAGTTACCACAGGCAATCCGGTCGGACGATTGACGTTGATTTCAAATATCGCAGGCTTATCATCTGTCGAATAACTTGAAGCAATTAATTGAATGGAAGTGGGTTCTTTAAATGGCATCAGATCTGTTGCCTCCGGAACCCAAGTGCCTTTTGTTAAATTGATAAATGTTTCAATATTTCCGCGAAAGACATTTAAATCAAGACGACCACTGGGTACTCCATATTTCTTACCGATTCCACAGGAGCTGTATTGCCAAACTACCCATTCGGAGGAGCAGTTTGCAGCGGTCCAAGAGTGCACATAACAGCCACTAATTTTCTGACCGGGCTGACCCAGCGGATCTGCCGGATTGATTCCGTAGTGAGCAAGCCACAATGGATAACTACGAAGCTCTGCATTTCGAATCATTGCATTCTCTAGGAATTGTGAATACGAATAGAGCATTGGAGTACGACCAGTTTTCTCTTTGACCATCTTTAGCCAAGTGGTCGCAAATAAAGTTACCAATTTCTTTGAGGTGTATTTGGTGCAGGTTCGGCCACTGTATTGGACGCAGTTATTCTCTAAATCCAGCGCATAGGGCAAGGTGCGATCGGTATATCCACCCACAGAAGCAAGTCTCCAGATCGCCTTTTGTGCTTGAGTCTCGGCTTCAGTGATCACCGTTGCTTCATCAGTTGAGTTGGGAAGATATGCATAATGGTAGAAGCCCGTGTAGAGACCGGCAGCTTGCGCTGCATCCATATCCACTGCTAACCATTTGCGTGCATCAATATCTGAAGAGTCTTTGCCATCAGAAGCTTTGATCATCACAAAGCGGACTCCAGCTTTATACATTTTGGAAAAATCAATCAACTTTCCACCAGGGTGCTGCCATTTACTGATATCAACTCCGTGAATTCGACCGCCAGGACCACTAAGAGGAATCAATTCATTTGGCTCGGCATCAGAGATGGCGGTGGAGTGATCGATAACCAGCTCTCGAACGGGGGATTTAAAGGTTTGATTGCCGATAGTTGCAACGGCTCGATATTTAGCGCTAGCTGCTAGCGCAGTTGAAATTACTTCGATTCGCCAACTTCCACCTAATTTGGTCTTTGCGCCAAGTGAAGTTCGATTCCAGCTTCCATTTAAGTTGGATTCGATTCTAATCTGAATATTACTTCGGGCAGGCTTTATTTGACCATAAAGACTGACTTTGGATTCTCCAATTGCTGGAGTTTTCTTTATGTAAAGCGAGATGCTTGATGCAGCATCTGCTATTTGAATGTTTGAAAAAAGTAAGGAGATCGTTGCAAAAAAAGTCAGTAACCGCTTCACCAAGATACCTTGATTTCTTGACCGGTAATTTCCTTTACAATCTTTGTAAGTAGTGGAGCAAATTTCTCACGAGCTTGTGAATACGAGTGATCGCCGGCGAATTTCTCGGGGTCTCTGAAATCTAATCTAAGGCAACCTTCAGTGAACTCGGCAAGTCTGGCATCAAAAAAGGTCAACCAAGCGACTCGATTCTCTGCTTCGAGAGCGAACAGTATGTCGTTCCACCGACTCTTTAACTCGGGTAAATCCACGAGTCAAACCTACCCTAACGAATTATCGGCGGCCGTTAATCAACCGGTAGTAAGTATTTAGGATCTTGACTCGAGAGTTCTGTTGGCGATCAAAGATGATTCCTAATTCATTGGCAATTCGCGCCAACATCTGTTCTACCGATTTCTCTGAGACAAAACGTTTCTTGGCAATCTCAGAATTGGCATTTCCTTCTGCAAGGAGTCTGATGGTCTCAACCTGCGAATCAGTCAAGAATTTACATTTCCTAAACTCGCCTCGACTAGTGACACGTTGAGGTGCAGCCTCAATTTTGTTCTTCAAGTTATCTAGATCCCCATGTTTTGCAATCTGTACGACAGAGATTCCAACCGGAAGCTCAGATACTTCGACCCCAAGCAATCTAATGTCTTCGGCGCGAGTTATGAGTACCATTCCCATCTTGGGAAAGCGCTTACGAATGATCTTTGCAGTTTCTATGGAACTTGTTCGATCCATATCTACATGAAAAATTGCAACATCAGGGACATGAAAACTAATCATTTTATCGGCCACACTTTGATTCTCAGTCTCTCCGATGACATCAAAGCCCAAGAGCGAAAGGGAGGCCGCTAAAGTGCTATTCATGAACCCATCTTCACCATAAATGAAAAGCCTTAGATTCATAGAAGAATTTTTACATTTGAGAAATTTTGATTTCAAATAAATTTAGAGTGCTACCCCTAATTTCTAACCGCGAGCTATCTTGTAAATAACTTCTGGTATCTGGTTGATCATGGCTTCAATATCTAGTGGCCCATTACTTGCTTGTTTGGCGGCCAGCGCATGCACTAGCGCCGCGGTAGCTGCGATTTCAATTAGATTATCCACGGTGACTTGGGCGTGATTTATCGCTACTAACCCACCTAAAATCCCAGCCAAGACATCACCAGTGCCGGCAGTTGCAAGCCAAGTGGGCGCTGGTGGCAACGAAATTACTCTCGTGGGGTTAGCCACAATTGTCTGCCAGCCTTTTAAAAGGACCGTTACTTGAAATTCTCTTGCAGTCAATCGAGCATAATGATCAGGTCTTTTCTCAATTTCAAGACTTGATATGCCAATTAGCTTGGCCAATTCTCCTGCATGTGGAGTGATGATGGTTCTGGAATCAGATTTTTTGACTAATTCAATTGCAATGGCATCGAGGATCTTTGGTACCTCTTGTTTGACCGCTTTACTAAGTCGCAGACGCGAAAATAGGTTATCGGAGATTCCAGATCCAAGTAGCAGCGCATCGACTTTGCCATTTCCAAGCACTACTGCTGGTCTAAATTGGATTGCCTCTCTGCCGATGGAGGTAGCTCCAAAATATCGAACCATTCCGACTCCCGTCGCCAAAGCCGCGGCAGTTGTCATTAAGGCCGCACCCGGATATCTGCGACTTCCAGTCATACATCCGATTACACCTCTTCGATATTTATGATCTTTAGGTTCTGGAGCATCTAGAAATCTCTTGGCCTTACCTACATCCCAACTTTCGAGTTGTTTGACCGGATTTAAATCATCGTTTATTGAATCTGCCATGTTGAGCCATCTTTGGTGTCCTTAATGGATACCTTTAATTCGACGAGCCGATCTCGAATGGCATCAGCCTCGCTCCAATCGCCCTTCTTTCGCGCAGAGTCGCGTGCGGCAAGAAGCGCTTCTATATATGGTCCCACCACGGTTTCGAGATCAACTTTTGGGCTTGCAGCTAGCTGACCAAGTCGGGTGACCAACGCATGTATTTGTGCGCGAGTATCAATGTCACGCTCGACTTTATCCAGATCAAGGAGCGCTTCTACGGCATCATTTACTTGCCCAGCATCTAACATTTGCTGAACGTATTGGGCAGAGATCACGCTCTCTGCGATATTTGGCGCACTCTGTAATTGAGTGCCAGCATGTGATCTGATCTCATCGAAGGTAACGGTATCGCCAGAATTTACTTTCCATTCGAAGTTTTTCATGCGCACAGTCATTGCACCTTTGCCAAAAACTGTGGCAACTTTGGAATCTATATCAAATTTGACTCCGGTATGTTCGTCTATTCCTAAGATGAAAACTTCAGAAGGTAATTGCGTCTCCAAAGCGCGGATTCGAGTCTCTCCGATATAGCAGTACCTAGTGTCATGTGTGCCACCTTCGGAATTATTGAAGTGGGGGATCACCGCAGCGCTCAAACCAGTTGCAACTCCCAGCAGATTTAACCCTTCCACCCAGAAAGGTTCTGCGCCAACTTTATACATCTCATAAACCGGCATGGTATGTGTTCCTACGGTAAGTGCAGCAGCACTGGATACCACCAAGATGCCACGTGTTAAGAGTTCTTTGAGCGCTTCACTTGCGCCGGTCTCTTTCCAGGTAGCTAGCGCATATGTAGGGCTGCCTGGCCCAGTAAATACCCATTCGGCTTTGCCGATTGCAGCGATTGAGTTAGCTAATTCCGCTGCGCTTGCGTATTTGCTTCGTAACTTAATGGGTTCGGTTTTTACCCCGACATTGAAATCAAAGTAAGTTTGGATTTTTTGGGTTAATTCATCGGCATTCTCTTGGAAACCATATGGCGTATCTAGGATTAGTTTGTTCCCTGATATTTCCTTCAAGATATTTTGATGAGGAGTCACCATGGTCGGACTGGTTTCGCCCGAACCCATTAGCACTAGAGATTTTGCCACTTCGGCAGTCTAACTTTTCTGGAAGATAGAGACCACATTGAGAGAATTCTCGTGCGCACTACCTGCTTTGTACACTTTGATCTCTTGGTAAATGGGTTTGGTTATCAATTTGGATTGATTTAGTTCCTCAAAAACTGCTTCAAAGCTCTCAGATTCGAAGAACTTGGCATTTATGCCGATCACAAAGTAGCCACCTGTTTTGATCAAAGGGAGTAGATTCTGTAGCGCTTTAGGTCCCAAGTGACCATGAGTAAAGATACCGATACAAATCATCGCATCATATGGAGCTGCAGTTGCGGTTATAGGTTGTGTTAGATCTCTTTCGTACAAATTTCGATAAGCATTTTTCTTGCTGGCCTCTGCCAACATTTCGGGGGAGATATCTATGCCATCGATGTATACCTCTGGCCTTAATTGATGTAAGTAATGACCTACCAATCCCGTTCCAGTTCCAATGTCGATTACGGAGCTGACCTTTGGGGTCAAATTATTAAATAGCGCCGAAATTACTTTGGGGTGTTCGTAGCCCTCATTTGCCACGAACTCTGATTCGTAAGTTTTCGCCCATTTTGCATATAAAGCTCGATTCTCGGCCGGAGTCTTTAAAGAGTAGGCGTCATCTAAGCTGATTTCCATTTAACGTCCCAAGTCAAACTTTAATTTTGCTACCAGTTGGGTCATAGAGTGGCATCTGGGCCACATATCCTTGATGCCATACTCCGAAAAATTCCACATCCAATGTGGTGCCAGGCTCTGTGAATTCTATAGGTAGGTATGCGAAGGCAATCGCTTTATTTACGGTGTATCCCTGACCACCGCTTTTTATCCGCCCAATTACTTGATTATTAGATCTAATTGGTTCACTTCCAAGTGGCACTAGTTTGATGTCATCGAAGACTATTTGAACTAGCCTTCGAGTTGGTGACTTCAAATTTGAGAGCGCTTTGGCTCCGTAAAAATCACTTTTCTTTTTCGATATTGCGAATGCTAAGCCTGCTTCATATGGGTTGTATTCGGTATTAATTTCGCCGCCCCATGCTAGATAACCTTTTTCTAGTCGTAATGATTCGATTGCACGATAACCGCACGGAAACCCACCGGATTTGTAGAGTAATTGCCAGATTGGAGCAGCATCTTTGACAGGGATATATAGCTCCCAACCTAGCTCTCCAACGTAAGTAATTCGCGTGGCTCTGATAGTCACACCATTGATATCGATCTCTTTTGAATGCAAGAAAGGAAAAGCTTGATTGCTTAAATCAGAGCTAGTCAGGGATTGCAAGATTTCACGCGATTTTGGCCCCCAGATTCCGAAAATGGCCAATTGTTCGGTGCGATCTTCAATCTGAACATCATCGAAGCCGTGCTCTCGGCGTAATTTATGTAACCAGCCGGCGTCATGGTGTGCAAATGCAGTACCAGTAATAATCAAGAATCGATCATTTTCAATCTGAGTTACTGTGAAATCGCATTCAATTCCGCCTTTGGAATTTAGCGCTTGGGTATAAACGGCCCTGCCAACCCCTTTAACCACATCATTTGCACATACAAATTCTAGGAATTGACCTGCGCGCAAACCACTAACTTCAAGTTTTGCAAAACTAGATTCATCGAAGATGCCCGCACCCTCTCGGGTGGCGGCATGTTCTAGTTGTACTGCACTTGACCAATTCTTGCCAGCCCAGCCATATGGCCGATTGGATTCAGTGCCAACATGATTGCGATAGAAGTTAACCCGTTCCCAGCTGGCTTTTTCTCCGAACTCTGCTTGATGATCCTTATGCCAATCGTAAGCAGGTGAGACTTTATGTGGGCGGCAACTTTGTCGCTCTTCTTGAGGGTAGTGAATTTCGTAATACTGTTCGTAATTCTCTTGGATTCGATCCAAAGTAAAAGCAGGCGAGCGATATGCGGGACCGAATCTACGAATATCCATATGCCAAAGATCCATTGGTGGCTCATTTCCAAGGATCCATTCGGCCATCACTTTGCCAATGCCACCAGCGCCTGCGATTCCGTGTGCGCAGTAACCGGCTGCTACATAAAAGCCGCCCACTTCAGTTTCACCCAAGCAGAATTCATTATCAGGAGTAAAGGCCTCTGGACCATTAATGAAACTTTTAATGCCAAGTTCTGCCATCTTGGGTACACGCATCTGTGAATTTGCAGCAATCTCCTCGAATCTATCCCAATCTTCAGCAAGCAACATATTGTTGAAATTCTTTGGGATCTCATCGAGAGATTCGCGAGTAGTTTTCCAAGCTTTGGAGGTGCGTTCGTACCCACCCATCAGCAAACCCTGCACCTCTTGTCTGAAGTAGATCAAATTATCTGGATCTCGAAGTGACGCCATAATCGGCGCATTTGGATCGAGGAAATTCTCGGTTATTAGGTATTGATGGCTCATTGGAACTATCGGAATCCTCACATCAACCAGGCGAGCAATTTCAGCTGCATAGATGCCACCACAATTGACCACAATTTCACATTCGATGGTTCCTTTATCGGTGACTACTGCACTTACTCGTCCTGCGATGGTTTTGATTTCAAGAACTCGAGTAAAGGTATGAATCTGTACACCTTTTTTGCGTGCACCAGCAGCCATGGAGAGTGCAAGTTGTGAAGGATCTACTTGTCCATCGGTAGTCATGAAGCAACCACCTACGACGCCTTCCAAGTTAATTAATGGAAAACGTTCTTTGATCTCTGTTAGCGAGATCTCGTGCAAATCCAAACCGAAGGTCTTTGCCCAACCTATCTGCCTGCGGATCTCTTCCATGCGCTCTGGTGAAGAAGCGATTTTGATGCTGCCACACTCCACCCATGAAGGGGGAGTCTCACTCTGTTGTAGCTCACGGTAGAGGCTTGCCGAATGCATATTCATCTTCGTAAGAGTTGGGTCGGCTCGAAGTTGCCCCACCATTCCAGCTGAGTGAAATGTTGAGCCGCTGGTGAGATCATTTCGATCTACTAGCACCACATCACTTTCGCCCATTTGAGCTAAGTGATAGGCAACTGAAGTACCACCGACGCCGCCGCCAATGATTACGATGCGCGCTCGCTTCGGTAATTGGCTATCTTTTTGATTCAATACCTGTTCGGTAGACACCCTAGAAATGTATCATCCAGCAATGATGGTGTCAGCAACAGAGCTGGAAAACCTCTTCGGAGATACCTTAAATCAATCCGAATTCTTAATAGAGCGGAACAATTTAATCGAATTATCAGGTGGGTTGACCAATCGAAATTTGAAGGTAGAGACTCCAAAAGGCGACTTTGTTGCCCGCATCTCAAGCAATGAATCCTCATTACTTTCCATAGATCGGGGTAATGAATTCAATAACTCTAAAATCGCAGCCGAAGTCGGTATCGGCGCACCTGTTTATGATTACCAAGTTGAATTTGGACTTTTGGTAATTGGATTTTTACCAGGAAAGACTTTTGATGGTCCCGATGTCGCAAAGCATGCGCTTCGAATTGCAGAGAGCGTCAAACAACTGCACTCTGCTCCCAAGTTCAAGTTGGACTTTGATATGTTTGAAATACAAGCTCGATATCAGTCAATAGTCACCGAGCGCGGATTCCGATTACCAAGCGGTTATCAAGAGTTTTATAAAGTCAAAGAGGATTTAAAGAAAGCACTGGCTCTTACTGATTCCGGCAAAGTTCCTTGCAATAACGATTTGCTTCCGGCCAATTTCATTGATGATGGTCAGAAAGTCTGGTTGATTGATTATGAATATTCTGGAAATAACGATCCTTGTTTTGAATTGGGAAATATCTGGTCGGAATCTGGACAAGATATCGAAGTACTACATCAATTAATCAAGGGTTATTACGGGGGCGAGCGCCAAGATAAATTTGCCAGAGCCTGGCTATTCTCGGTGCTCGCCAAATATGGCTGGACTCTTTGGGCATCAATTCAAGATTCAATATCGGATTTAGATTTTGATTTCTGGGAGTGGGGAATGCAAAAGTACGACGATTTCAAGAGAGACTTTGGCTATAAGTATTTTTACGAGCAATTAAATAGACTATAAGTGTTCAAGCAACCGTTCTGTTAATTGATGAGGTTGCAAATCAATAGGCCAGTTTGGATGAGTCCCATCTATGGAGTGTGCCAAAATAAATGAAGCGCGCTCTTGAGGTGAGTCTTGGCCATGGCCACCTTCATCTCTATGGCCATGATCTGTAATCACCACCAAAAGCCAATCTTCTTGATGCGCCACTTGGCGTGATTTAAGCACTTGTAACAGTTCTGATAGATAACCATCAATTCTCTCGATAGCATCAAAATAGGGTCCAGCCAAAGTTCCATGTCTATGCCCAGCCTCGTCAGCTTCACAGAAATAGACAAAGGAGAGATCTGGGCCGATTGCTTGCAAAGTCTCTATTGCATGAGATTTAACTTCATGGTCAATCTTTAGATATCCATGAGTCTCACCATCTCTTGCAAATCGCAGATGCGTTCCGGAGGCGATCACCGGCCCGATATCTTCCGGGTCAATCAATGGTGGCCAGCCTGCGGCA
>JBJTHJ010000004.1:0-42465 GCA_046094385.1 Candidatus Nanopelagicaceae bacterium | reverse complement strand
CAATCTCTCAGAGCCAGAGGCCTTCTCCTGGATGCAGCGGGCAGCTATGGATCGACGACTTTCGATGAAAGAGGTAGCAATAGCAGTAATTGACCCCAATGCCCAAATCGATTCAAATGGCTAGAGATATCTAGGAATATCCGGAAATAGCTAGGAATATCTGGAAATAGCTTTCAAAATTGCGGGCTTTGTCGGCGAAAGTTATCTAAGTTTTACCAAAATACGCTCAAGATACGCCTTGTCTATAGGGTGAGGCTCAATTAACCTTTACCCCTCCCTCTCCCAGGGACATGATCATGAATGAAAGGCAATAAATGAAGAAGCAAAGCATTATCTCTGTTGCTACCGCAATCGCGCTCGCAGCAGGTACTGCAGTTGCGCTTGCTCCAGCATCAAGTGCTGCAGCAAAGACCGTCACTATCGCATACCAGGGTCCACTTACCGGTGAAGAAGCTCAGGTCGGTATCGACGAACTTAATGGCGTTAAGTACGCTGTTGCGCTATTCAATGCAAAGTACAAAGGCAAGTACAAGGTAAATATCGTTTCAGTTGACGATCAAGGAAGCGGAACCGAAGCAGCTAAGGTTGCACCAGGTACTGCATCTAACAAGAAGATCATCGGCTTGGTTGGACCTGCATACTCAGGCGCAACCATCAACTCACTACCTTTCTACAAGCAAACAAATCTTCCATTAATCTCTCCATCTGCTACACGTGTATCAATCACAGATCCAGCACAAGGATTAATCGGATTCCCAGTCTTCCACCGCGTTCCACCAACTGACCGCGTACAGGGACCAGCTCTCTACAAGTTAGCAACCAAGGGTGTTTCTTCACCTGTGGTTTATGTAATCGACGATCAGTCACCATATGGTGTTGGTCTTGTTGAGTACATGGAGAAGAGCGGTGCCAAGATCGCTGGTAAGGATTCAGTTCCTGATACCACCACCGACTGGTCAGCAACTATCTCTAAGGTGAAGGCTGCAAATGCAAACGTCGTAATCTTCACTGGTTACTACGCACAGGCAGCAACACTCTTCCGTCAGCTACGTGACTCCAGCTACACCGGAATCCTTGCTGGTGGCGACGGTGTGCTAAGCCCAGGTATCTTGACTTTGGCTAGCGCATCAATCCTTGAAGGTGTTCGCCTAACCGGCGGAACCGTTCCTCTAACTGAGATCTCTGCAAAGCTTGAAGCAGATTTCAAGAAGAAGATGGGCGTATCTTCAGGTACCTATGCTGCAGAATCAATTGACTCAGCAAACGTATTTCTAAGCTGTATCGCAAAGGGAGTTTCTACTCGCGATGCGATGCTCAAGTGCGTCAAGGCTTACAAGGGTAAGTCAATCTCTGGCAGCAATCTCTCATTCGATAAGAATGGTGATAACGCTGGTGGCGTAATGAACGGCTTCGAAATCAAGGGTGGAGCTATCAAGTTCACCGGAGCAGTCAAGTAACAATTCGCCTTTAAATAAGGACGAAATCGTTTAAAGAACGTAGCACCTAGGGTTTACTCTAGGTGCTACGTTTTAAAAATTTCTCGATTAATTTTTAGAGAGTGTGACAAGTGCTAGCTAACTTTATTGATCAATTTGCCTCACTAACAATCGGTGGCTTAAGTCTTGGATTTATTTACGTCCTAATTGCACTTGGCTACACCATGGTTTACGGCGTACTTCGCATGATCAATTTCGCAAACTCTGAAATCTTTATGTACGGCACCTTTGCCACCGTGATTGTCGCTAGAGATCTATTTGGTTTTAATCAAAGTAGTGAGCCAATCACTGGTCTTCGCCTCATTGTGGTTCTGCTCTCGTGTCTTTTAGCTTCTATGCTGATGTCTGGCTTGCTCTCAATTCTTCTGGAGCTGGTCGCATATCGTCGCCTTCGCAATCGTGGTTCAAATAAATTAGCACCACTTATTTCAGCTATCGGTATGTCCATAGTGCTTGCAGAGTTCATGCGCATCCTCACCGATTCCAGATATGTCGGAAGCCCTCGGTTCATGGAGAAGAAATCCTTAGGCAATGTCTTTGGTGCGGATCTTCGACTAGATAATATGATCATTATTTTTGCAGGTTTGATTCTTTATATAACTTTAAATCAATTTGTTCAGCGTACTCGTCTTGGCAAAGCTATCCGTGCAGTTTCCATGAATGAAGATGCTGCCAAATTGATGGGCGTGAACCTTAATTTTGTGGTTTCAGGCACCTTCTTGGTTGGTGGATTGATGACTGGTGCGGCAGGTTTCTTCTATGTTTTAAAGTACGAGAACACGGTATTTAATATTGGCTTCGGTTTAGGTATCGCTGCCTTCACCGCTGCAATTTTGGGTGGAATCGGAAATATCAAAGGCGCCTTTTATGGCGGAATCGCACTCGGCCTTCTTGAAACTTATGCAGCTTTCTTCCTCGGTACCCAATGGAAGGCAGTAACTGTCTTCTTGGTATTGGTGTTAGTCCTTTACTTCCGTCCGAATGGCGTATTCGGTGAAGCTATTACGCAATCGAGGGCATAATGATAAATATTCGCGATTGGGGCGCAGATATCTGGGAGCGCTCAAATAGACCAGTAAGAGTTTTAATATCCCTTGCTGCGATTGCTTTCGCTGCCAGCCTTCCGCTACTAGGTGGAACTTTCTTAAATACACCGGTTGCAGAGTACGCATCGGTGTTGGTCTATCCGGTAGCAATCTTCGTAATCATGGCACTTGGCTTGAATATTGTGATTGGAAAGAGCGGCCTACTTGACCTTGGTTATGTGGCCTTCTTTGCAATCGGCGCTTACACCATGGGACTACTTGGCACCAAGACCGGGTTAAATACTTGGGAGATCCTGCCAATTGGTATCGCGATGGCGATGTTTGCAGGTTTGATCCTAGGGGTTCCAGCGCTTCGTTTACGAGGCGATTACTTGGCAATCATCACCTTGGGTTTCGGTGAAATCGTACGTATTACTGCGCTAAATTTGAAATCTATCGGTGGCGCAAATGGAATCATTGGTATTCCAACACCACCAAAGGTGCTTGGTCTTGAGTACACCTTTGACAATCATCGACTTTATTACTGGACTTTCTTAATCATCATTCTGCTTACTATCTGGATGATTCGTCGATTGTCAGTGCGTCGAGCAGGTCGCGCTTGGGAATCTATCCGCCAAGATGAGGATGCCGCAGAGTTAATGGGAGTGCCAACTTTCCGTTACAAGATCTGGGCTTTCGTACTAGGAGCATCTGTTGGTGGCGCAGCCGGAGTGCTTTATGCCTCAAAGACCTTATTTATCTCACCTGATAATTTCACACTCCAAGTATCAATTCTGATTTTGGCTTGCGTGGTCTTTGGTGGAATGGGAAATATCTGGGGCGTGATTCTAGGCGCAGTTATTTTGGGATACTTGCCTGATCGCATTCGCTTTATCTCTGATGCGCGTCTATTGGTATTTGGCGCAGTCCTTGTGATCATGATGAACCTAAGACCAGATGGCTTATTACCTAGAAAGAAGCGCGAAAAAGCGCTACCTCAGAAAGGTCAAGCATGAGCGAGCCAATTCTGAAATTGCAAAATGTCACCATGCAATTTGGTGGCGTAACCGCCTTGAACGATGTCACTTTTGATATTAACAAGCAAGAGATCTTGGGATTGATCGGCCCAAATGGTGCCGGCAAAACCACTATCTTCAACGTAGTCACAGGTGTATATCAGGTGACCAAGGGCGATATTCTCTTTGAAGGTAAATCAATCAAAGGAATCAAGCGATATCGAATCACTCGGGGTGGAATTGCCCGCACTTTCCAGAATATTCGCCTCTGGGGAGATATGACGGCGCTAGAGAATGTAATTACCGCAACCGACACTCATAAAGGGTCTGGATTAGTTGGTGGGCTATTCGGTACACCACGATCAAGAAAAGAAGAGAAGAAGGGGCGCGAACGAGCGCAAGAGCTGTTAGATTTCATTGGAATTGGTGAGTACTCAGATCGATTAGCTAAGAACTTGCCATATGGAGTTCAGCGTAGGCTAGAGATTGCCAGAGCGCTCGGCACAGAGCCAAAGCTCTTGTTACTTGATGAACCAGCTGCAGGTTTCAATCCATCTGAAAAAGTTGAATTAGCAAAGACGATTCGAAAGATTCGAGACGCCGGATATACCGTGCTACTTATCGAACATGATATGTCCCTGGTAATGGGCGTCTCTGATCGCGTAGTGGTGATTGACTTTGGACAGAAGATCGCAGATGGTCTGCCAGAAGTAGTTCAAAATGATAAGCGAGTAATCGAGGCCTACCTAGGAGTCCGTGAAGATGCGTCTTGAAATTAAGGATCTACGAGTTCATTACGGAAAGATCGAGGCCATCAAAGGAATCTCCGTCACCGTAAATCAAGGCGAGATCGTTACCTTGATTGGCGCAAATGGCGCAGGTAAGACCACTACTTTGAAAACGATCTCGGGGCTGCGCCCAGTTACCTCTGGTTCAATCATCTTTGATGGACAAGATATCTCGAAGATGCCAGCACATGCCAGGGTCCGCCTAGGTATCTCCCAAGCACCTGAAGGACGCGGAGTATTCCCAGGTATGACAGTTCTTGAGAATCTTGAGATGGGCAAATACCACTTGAAGATGAAGAAGTCTGAGATCGAGGAAGATCTTGAGAATGTTTATAACCTCTTTCCAAGATTGAAGGAGCGCGCTAGCCAAGCCGGTGGAACCCTCTCTGGTGGAGAGCAACAGATGTTGGCAATTGGTCGTGCTTTGATGGCTCGCCCTAAAGTCTTATTACTTGATGAGCCATCTATGGGACTTGCACCACAGATGATTGCAAATATCTTCCGAATTATCACTGAGATCAATAAGCAAGGTGTAACAATCTTGTTGGTCGAGCAGAATGCGCAACAAGCGCTAAGTCGCGCACATCGTGCATATGTTTTAGAGATTGGTGCAATCACCAAAGAGGCAAACGCCAAGGATCTATTAAATGATCCTCACGTTAAGTCTGCATACCTCGGAACCGGCGCTCACGAAATCTTCTAGTCGTTTAGGATCAAGCAGGTAATTCTTGCAGTGCAGGTTCTTTGCCCTGCTTCATTTGTAATCTCAATGTTGTAGCTACAAAGTGTACGCCCAAGGGAGATCGCAGTTGCAACTGCAGTCACAACTCCGGAAGTTGCGCTTTTATGATGGGTGGCGTTGATATCAATTCCCACAATCTTCTTAGTGGGACCGGCATGTAGCCAAGTACCAATAGAGCCTAAAGATTCAGCTAGCACCACATTTGCGCCACCGTGCAAATAGCCCAAAGGCTGAGTATTTCCCTCGACCGGCATGGTGCCAACAAGTCGCTCTGGGGTGGCTTCGAGAATTCTGATTCCCATCTTCTTATCTAGCGCAGCTTGTCCGCGACCGTTCAAAACTTCCATGAAGTCTGCATTTTCCATATCCGAAAGATACACCTAAGGCTAGTTTGATAATCATTAGGATTAACCTGTGAAGCGCTTGCTACTAATAGATGGCCATTCCATGGCATATCGCGCATTCTTTGCATTACCGGTTGATAGCTTCACTACGGCAAGCGGGCAACATACCAATGCCATTTATGGCTTTGCCAATATGATCATGAGTTTGATCAAAGATGAGCAGCCAACCCATGTGGCAGTGGCGTTCGATGTCTCCCGAAAGACTTTCAGATCAGAGAAGTACCCAGAATATAAGGCAACTAGAAGTGCTACCCCCGATGAATTTAGATCACAGATTCCACTCTTACATGATTTGTTAAAAGCCATGAATATCAAAGAATTTTCACTAGAAGGTTTCGAAGCAGATGATCTTTTAGCGACTATCGCCAATGCGGCTACCAGAGAGGGCTTTGAAGTTTCTATCTGTACGGGAGACCGAGATAGCTTCCAATTAGTTAATCAGGAGATCACCGTCCTCTATCCGAAGAAGGGTGTCTCGGAGATGTCACGGATGACGCCAGATGCGGTATTCGAAAAGTATGGTTTGACTCCTAAGCAGTACCCAGATTTTGCAGCGCTTCGTGGGGATCCAAGTGATAACTTACCTTCGATCCCTGGAGTCGGAGAGAAGACCGCAGCTAAATGGATTATCGAATATGGATCACTTACCAATTTGATTGCCAAGATCGATGAAATAGGTGGAAAAGTCGGAGTAGCACTTCGTGCAAATATTCAATCAGTACTTAGAAACCATGAACTAACCCAATTAGTTGCAGATGTTCCCATTCAATTATCACTCGACGAATTAGCCTGGAATCAGTTCAATAATGATTCGCTACGCGAACTCTTTGGACAACTTGAATTCAGAAGCCTGCTTGCCAAATTGCCTTCAAATAGCCTTTCGAGTAAACCGGTGGATACCAATTTCTCAACACCAGAAGAGGTAACCAAACGTTTAAGTGAACACACCGGAGCAGTGGCCTTTCTATTTGAGTTACTCGATGAACGCTTAAATTCCTATGCAGTAGCGCTCTCTCCAACTGAGGTTTACTTGGTGATGTCAGATGAAGTTGGTCCTTGGCTTGCCGATACCAAAGTTCCTAAAATTTCCCACGATTTCAAATCTTTAGCTCGGACCATGGACTTCAATGGTGTGATCTTCGATATCGCACTTGCTAGCTATCTGCTTGATCCTGGAAATCGTCTGATTGAGGTATCGGAGATCTTGGAGCGCTGGGGGCTATCAGACGGTTCACTCTCGGCAAAGACGGCAGCGCTCTTTGATTTATATGAAAAGCTCGAATCAGAATTGAAGCTACGAGGCGCTTTAAAGTTACTAACTGATTTGGAGCTTCCGATCTCACAGATTTTGTCTCATATGGAGCGAATCGGTGTAGCAATTGATAAGAAGACCTTAAAGCAGCAGAGCGATGATCTGCTCTCGGAAGTCAATCGCCATACCCAAAGCGCATATCAAGTTGTGGGCCATGAATTCAATGTGGCCTCTCCTAAACAACTGCAGGTGGTCCTATTTGATGAATTGAAATTACCTAAAACCAAGCGAATCAAAACTGGCTACACCACCGATGCCGAGAGTCTGCAATGGTTGTTTTCAGAGACTAAGCATCCAGTGCTAGAGCATTTGCTCAAAATCAGGGAGGCGAGCAAATTACAGAGCGTTGTCGAAGGTTTGCTGTCAGAGGTAAAAAGTGATGGCCGAATCCATACCCATTTCCAACAGACGGTAGCGGCAACTGGCAGATTGTCTTCAACTGGACCGAATCTTCAGAATATTCCAATTCGTTCTGATCTAGGAAAGAAGATCCGGGATGGCTTTATTGCAGGTTCCGGTTTTGCTGGAATCTTTACGGCAGATTACAGCCAGATCGAGATGCGAATCTTGGCCCATTTGGCTGAAGATCAGAAGTTGATCGAAGCCTTTGCATCAGGAGAGGATCTACATTCAACCGTGGCTTCACTTGTATTTGGGGTAAAGCCAACTGAAGTTGATCCAGAGATGCGAAGGCAAATAAAAGCAATGTCCTATGGATTAGCTTATGGATTAAGTGCATTTGGGCTATCCCAACAATTGGATATCACACCAGGGCAAGCAAGTGATTTGATGGACCGCTACTACCAGCGCTTTGGTGGCATTAGAGATTACCTAGCAACAGTCGTGGCACAAGCTAAGAAGGATGGATATACCGAGACGCTCTTGGGCAGAAGAAGATATCTGCCAGATCTTCAAAATGAGAACAAATTCAAACGCGAGATTGCTGAGCGGGCAGCGTTAAATGCCCCAATTCAAGGAACAGCAGCCGATATCATCAAATTGGCGATGTTAAGGGTCGATTTGGCTTTGAAAGAGGCAAAATTAAAATCTCGGATGTTGCTACAGATACATGATGAGTTGCTCTTTGAATATGTTGATGCCGAATTAGAAGAGCTACAGAAAATTGTCAGACGGGAGATGGGAGCTGCCTATCCTTTAAAGGTGGCCTTATCTGTAAATGTAGGACACGGCCCCAGTTGGCATGCTGCGGAGCATTAACCCTCAAGAACAATATCGGCAGCGGCAAAGCGTTTTCTGCCAAGATTCAAAGTTAGAAATCCAATTGAGAGCATCAAAGTAGTCACTGCAAGGCAAGCCTGCGGAGAAACTTGCTCTGCAACATAACCTCCGATGGCGCTACCTAACGCTGCCATCGAACCTTCAATGGTCCATAACCAACCTAATGAAGCAGTTGCGCTACCTTGTGGTCGCACTGCATCTAGAACTTCGAAATAGAAGACTTGAAGCGCACCACCTGTTAATCCAAGCAGCGCTCCGACAACTGCCAGCGACCAATCGGGGTAGGTGAAGTAAAGGGGGAGTGAGAAGAAGAACCATCCAAAGTAGGTAATGCGCATCGTACGAAATGCAGAGCGGCGTCGTTTAACTAGCCCAGCAATTAATCCACCAACCACAGTCGCAACGCTCATGATCGAAAAAAGCCAAGCAGTTCGATGCGGCACATCTTCTAAAGTTGCAAAAGCTGGAATTCCGATGTCGAAGAAACCCCAACCAAGACCAATGAAAGCCCCCTCAATCATCAATAATCTAATTGCGGGGATTTTCCATAACTTTCCTTCAGCGGGGTCTTTCTTCTCGGTGAACCAATTTCGATGATTGATAGTGATCTCAAGTCCGATCCCACCTAGGATCATCAATGCCGAACAGAATCCAAGCGCATAACCTGGATGCGTAGAGAGCGAAACAGTTGTAGCAACTGCTGGACCGATAACACCAACACTATTCATGACGGCGGTATCTAATCCATAGGCATTTCGAACCAATTTCTCGCCAACGATCTGCTTCCAAAGTGGGC
The DNA here is from genome assembly GCA_046094385.1 of Candidatus Nanopelagicaceae bacterium. Lineage (GTDB taxonomy): Bacteria > Actinomycetota > Actinomycetes > Nanopelagicales > Nanopelagicaceae > ZLKRG08. The sequence continues at coordinate 33,647 of JBJTHJ010000004.1, read as the reverse complement.
GCACCGATAAATTGATGGGTGGCGCTGAGATGCCAAGGACAAATGCCCAAAAGAGAATTAAAGTTCTACTTTCAGCGATATTCAAAGCGATAATTCCTAGGGCATAACCTGGAACCAAAATACGAATTGGCCATTTCTGCCCAAAACGATCAATGACGCTACCGCGAATTCCAGCAGTTAATGATCCGGCAAGTGCATTTAGGCCCAGCGCTAATCCCGCTAAAGGAATTGAATCTAAAGTGCGTTCAGTCTTAAAGAAGATTGCCAATCCGATCATCGAGTAGGCCAAACGCGCCGGGGTCGCGGCAATAAGTAGATTTCGCGCAAGCGGAATCTTAAATATCTCGAGATATTGCTTCATTCTGACGCTAGCCTAAATCATTTCCTTCACTGGTCCTTATTTGGCGAGCGTGAATAAAGGACCAATTTGCCCCTTATCAATACCACCCATAAACTTGCCCTTCGCAAGTTGAGCGTTAAATCCATTGACGCCCATTCCTACTATTCAAACTATCCCTACGGAGTATCTTGACCACATCAAACAAGCTGCCTAGCATCGCAATAAATGACATAGGTTCAGCAGAAGATTTTCTAGCCGCAATCGAAGGCACAATCCGAAATTTCAATGACGGCGATCTAGTATCTGGCGTAATCGTCCAAGTAGATCGCGACGAAGTTCTAGTCGACGTCGGATATAAGACAGAGGGTGTAATCCCATCTCGCGAATTATCAATTCGTAACGACGTTGATCCAAATGAATTGGTCAAGGTTGGAGAGAGCATTGAGGCCCTAGTCCTTCAAAAAGAGGATAAAGAAGGCCGTTTAATTCTTTCAAAGAAGCGCGCCCAATATGAAAAAGCTTGGGGCGAAATCGAAGGCAAGAAGGAGCGCGACGAGGTCGTCACCGGAACTGTCATCGAAGTTGTAAAGGGTGGATTGATCGTAGATATCGGACTACGCGGATTCCTACCAGCATCGTTAGTTGAGATGCGCCGAGTTCGCGATCTCTCTCCTTATATCGGAAAGACCGTCGAAGCGCGGATCATTGAATTGGATAAGAATCGCAATAACGTAGTTCTTTCACGTCGTGCATACCTAGAGCAGACTCAATCCGAGTCTCGCACCACTTTCTTAAATCAACTTCAGAAGGGCCAAGTCCGAACCGGTGTTATTTCATCGATCGTAAACTTTGGTGCATTCGTTGATCTAGGTGGCGTAGATGGCCTAGTCCACGTCTCTGAACTTTCATGGAAGCATATCGATCACCCATCTGAGGTGGTCGAAGTTGGCGATGAGGTTACAGTTGAAGTCCTAGAAGTAGATTTCGAGCGCGAACGTGTCTCGCTATATCTCAAAGCAACCCAGGAAGATCCATGGCAAGCATTTGCTCGCACTCACACCATTAACACTGTGGTGCCTGGTGTGGTCACCAAGCTGGTTCCATTTGGCGCATTTATCCGCGTACACGAAGGTATTGAAGGCCTAGTGCATATCTCTGAATTGGCAGAACGCCATGTTGAGATTCCAGAGCAGGTAGTTCAAGTTGGCGATGAATTGTTCGTAAAGATAATTGATATTGACTTAGAACGTCGCCGAATTTCGCTATCCCTAAAGCAAGCTAACGAAGGTGCTGAAATTGAAGTAGAGGCATTCGATCCTACTCAATACGGTATGCCAGCTCGTTACGATGCCGAAGGTAACTTCATCTATCCAGAGGGATTTGATGCGGATGCCCAAGAGTGGAAGCCAGGCTATGAGTCGCAACGCGAAGAGTGGGAGCGTCAATACGCTGAAGCGCAGGCACGTTTCATGGCACATAAGAAACAGAAGGAAGCAGCCAAGGCGGCTGAGGCAGCAGAGGCAACAGAGACAACCCCTGCCGAGTAAAAAAAGTACTTACCGAAAATGCTCCGTGAGATTTCACGGAGCATTTTTCATACCGATAGGCTTAAATCATGAAGGTAATTGGATTAACTGGTGGTATTGGCGCTGGTAAATCTTTAGTTGCAAATTATTTCTTCACCTTAGGCGCGCAGGTAATTGATGCGGATTCGCTGGCCAAGGCTGCTATTGAACGTGGAACTACTGGTTTCGATGAGGTGGTTTCGACATTCGGAGATGAGATCCTAAAAGATGGGGATATCGACCGTCGAAAATTAGGCGAGATCATCTTCTCTGATCCAAATCAACGTAAGTTATTAGAAGGGATAATTCATCCAAAGGTTCAACAAGCGCTATTGGATGCTCGCCAAGCGCTCGGTGAAGATGAGATTTTGATCTATGAGATTCCATTACTCGTTGAGACAAATGCAGCTTCAAAGTTTGACCTGGTAATCACAGTTGAAGCTCCGATTGATACCCGCATTGAGCGATTAAAGGCTCGAGGCCTCTTTCAAAGTGAGATTCAAAGAAGGATCGAGAGCCAAGCCACCGAAGCGCAGCGTCGAGCGGTCGCAAACTTTGTCATCGAAAACAATGGAGATGAGGAAGAGTTGCTGCGTAAAGTTGAAGCACTTTGGGAAGAGCTAAATGCGTCCAGTAACTGATCTGCAACGAAGAGTTGCACCTTTTGTGGTTGTTTCTGACTATCAACCAGCTGGAGATCAACCAGAGGCTATCGAAGAGCTGGTACGCAGAATCAACGTCGGAGAACCAGATGTGGTCTTACTTGGCGCTACGGGAACCGGTAAATCTGCCACTACCGCTTGGATGATTGAGCGGTTACAGCGACCAACATTGGTGCTGGTACATAACAAGACTTTAGCTGCCCAGTTAGCAAATGAGTTTAGAGAACTCTTTCCAAATAATGCAGTGGAGTATTTCGTAAGTTACTACGATTATTACCAGCCAGAGGCATATGTGCCACAAACCGATACCTTCATAGAGAAAGATTCCAGCGTTAACGCTGAGGTTGAGCGACTTAGACATTCTGCGACTAACTCGCTACTTACACGCAGGGATGTAATTGTGGTGGCTACAGTATCTTGCATATATGGGTTAGGAACTCCGCAAGAGTATGTGGATCGAATGGTGAGACTTAGAGTTGGCGATGAGATCGATAGAAATTTGCTACTCCGTAAATTCGTAGATATCCAATATAAGCGAAATGATTTGGCCTTTGAACGTGGCACCTTCCGAGTGCGGGGTGACACCATCGAGATAATTCCAATGTACGAAGAGTTGGCTTTACGAATAGAGATGTTCGGCGATGAGATTGAAAGAATCACCACGCTACATCCTCTAACCGGAGAGATCATCCGCGACGAAACTGAGATGTATATCTTTCCAGCTACCCATTACGCCGCAGGACCTGAGACCATGAAACGCGCACTTGGAGAGATCGAAGCCGACATGGAGATGCAAGTAACCAAATTCGAGCGCGAGAATAAATTACTCGAAGCCCAACGTCTACGTATGCGTACTACTTTTGATATGGAGATGATGCAACAACTTGGATTCTGCAGCGGAATTGAGAACTATTCAAGATATTTAGATGATCGCCCACCTGGAAGCGCCCCAAACTGTCTCTTAGATTATTTCCCTGAAGATTTCTTGGTAGTAATCGATGAGAGCCATGTTACGGTGCCACAGATTGGGGCGATGTATGAAGGGGATGCTTCAAGAAAGCGAACTCTCGTCGAACATGGATTTAGATTGCCAAGTGCAATGGATAACCGCCCCCTTAAATTTCCCGAGTTCTTGGAACGAGTAGGCCAGAAGATCTATCTCTCCGCCACGCCTGGTAAATATGAACTTGAAAAGACTGGTGGCGAATTTGTCGAGCAGGTTATTAGACCAACTGGCTTGGTGGACCCAAAGATTGTCGTGAAACCAATTCGTGGGCAGATCGATGATCTCTTGGGCGAAATAAATGCTCGCGCCGAACGCAATGAGCGAACTCTGGTAACTACGCTAACGAAGAAGATGGCCGAGGATTTAACTGATTACTTGCAAGAGCGGAAGGTTCGAGTTCGATATCTACATTCGGAGGTCGATACCTTGAGAAGAGTAGAGCTGCTTCGTGAATTGCGACTTGGTGAATACGATGTTCTGGTCGGTATCAATCTCCTACGAGAAGGCTTAGATCTTCCGGAGGTTTCATTAGTTGCGATTCTTGATGCGGACAAAGAGGGTTTTCTTCGCTCTGCCACTTCGTTAATTCAAACCATTGGACGCGCTGCCAGAAATGTCTCAGGTGAAGTACATATGTACGCAGATAACATCACCGATTCAATGCAGAGAGCCATCGATGAGACCAATCGCAGAAGAGCAAAACAGATCGCATACAACAAGGAGCGGGGAGTAGATCCACAACCATTACGTAAGAAGATCTCAGATATCACCGAATTGATAGCCAAGGAAGAGGCCGATACCGACCTGCTCTTATCGGGTAAGAATCGAAGTCAAACTCCCGCAATTGGAGTTCACACAAAGAGCCTGGCTTCGCTACCACGACAGGAATTGCTGGCATTGATAGAGTCGCTCACCGAACAGATGCGAAGCGCAGCAAGTGAACTCCAATTTGAGTTGGCAGCGCGCCTACGCGATGAGATCAAAGATTTGAAGCGTGAACTTCGCGCGATGGAAGAGGCGAATTAATTGGCTGAACATGAAAAATTAGTGGTTCGTGGCGCACGCGAACATAATTTAAAGAATGTCTCGCTAGAGCTACCTAGAAATGCGCTGGTCGTCTTCACCGGCCTCTCGGGATCTGGAAAGTCTTCGCTTGCTTTTGACACCATCTTCGCGGAGGGGCAACGTAGATATGTTGAATCCCTATCGGCATATGCGCGCCAATTCTTAGGTCAGATGGATAAGCCAGATGTGGATTTCATCGAAGGTCTCTCGCCGGCTGTCTCCATAGATCAAAAGTCAACTAATCGAAACCCACGTTCGACAGTCGGTACGATCACAGAGGTTTACGATTATCTCCGGCTACTTTTTGCTCGAGCGGGAAGACCACATTGCCCTAATTGTGGCAAAGAGGTAGCAAGACAGACCCCGCAGGCGATCGTCGATCAAATTCTAGAATTGCCGGCGGGCACCAAATTCCAAGTACTAGCTCCGATGGTTAGAGCCAGAAAAGGTGAGTTTGCCGATGTTTGGCAGGAGTTGATAACTCAAGGTTTCTCACGTGCCAGAGTAGATGGATCGGTGATTCAACTTTCCGAACCACCAAAATTGAAGAAACAAGAGAAACACACCATTGAAATAGTGGTCGATAGATTGCAAGTAAAGCCCGAATCTAAATCGCGCATCACCGATTCCATAGAGATTGCCTTGAAACTTGGCAATGGCATAGTGGTTTTAGATGTGATTGGAAAAGAAGAGTTAACCTACTCAGAGCATCTTGCTTGTCATGATTGTGGGTTATCTTTCGAAGAGTTAGAACCAAGATCCTTCTCGTTTAATTCACCTTTCGGTGCTTGTCCAGAATGTACCGGGTTAGGCACCAAACTAGAGGTGGATGAGGAGTTGATCATCCCAGATGACTCAATCTCCATCGCAGAGGGTGCGATTGCGCTCTGGTCTACAAGCAGTGGCAGCGAGTACTTTATGCGCCTTCTTGAAGGTTTGGCCGAAGATCTCAAATTCTCGATAAATACTCCATGGAAGAAGTTGAGCGAGAAGGCAAAGACTGCAGTTCTGCACGGTTATGACTATGAAGTTCATGTTAAATATAAGAATAGATATGGCCGAGTTCGCAATTATTCAACTGGCTATGAAGGCGTCATTCCATTTATCCATCGTAAACATGGTGAAACTGATAGTGATTATGCCCGAGATAAATATGAATCTTTTATGCGGGAGATTCCGTGTGCCGTCTGCAAAGGAGCGCGTTTAAAGCCAGAGATTCTGGCAGTGACAATTGGCAGTAAATCAATTTATGAAGTTTGCGAGCTTTCAATCGATGACTGTGCCAAATTCCTAAAAGAGATTAAATTAAATGCACGTGAAGCCAAGATTGCTGAACGTGTTTTAAAAGAGGTACATGAACGCTTGGGATTCCTTCTAGATGTAGGTCTCGATTATTTGACTCTATCTAGGGCCGCTGGCTCATTATCAGGTGGCGAGGCGCAGAGAATTCGACTTGCCACTCAGATTGGCTCTGGGTTAGTTGGCGTGCTCTATGTCCTTGATGAACCAAGTATTGGTCTGCATCAAAGGGATAATCGTAGGTTGATTGATACTTTGACTCGACTTAGAAATCTTGGAAATACCTTGATTGTGGTCGAACATGATGAAGAGACGATTCGCACCGCTGATTGGGTGGTTGATATTGGTCCCGGCGCTGGCGAACATGGCGGTAAAGTCGTAGTAAGTGGTACTTATGAGGATTTGATCAACAATAAGGATTCGATTACTGGCGCATACATCTCCGGACGCAAAGCGATCCAAATCCCAAGCAAACGAAGAGCCATAGATCCCAAACGAAAATTGGTCGTTAAGGGAGCTAAAGAGAATAATCTCAAAGATATCGATGTGGAGATCCCATTAGGACTCTTTGTTGCAGTTACCGGCGTCTCTGGCTCTGGAAAATCCACTTTGGTAAATGACATCCTCTATGTGGCGCTAGCCAACAAACTAAATGGTGCACGTATGGTGGCAGGTCGCCATAGAACCGTAACTGGTGTCGATAATTTGGATAAAGTCGTACACGTAGACCAATCGCCAATTGGTAGAACACCACGCTCTAATCCAGCGACTTATACCGGTGTTTTTGACAAAGTACGTGCGCTCTTCGCTGAGACCACAGAGGCAAAAGTTCGGGGATACCAACAGGGACGGTTTAGCTTTAATGTAAAAGGTGGCCGCTGCGAGAATTGTGCCGGCGATGGCACCATCACAATCGAGATGAATTTCTTGCCGGATGTTTATGTACCTTGTGAAGTCTGTCATGGAGCGCGGTACAACCGCGAGACACTTGAAGTTCACTACAAAGGCAAGACCATCGCCGATGTCTTGGATATGCCGATCGAAGAGGCGCATAGATTCTTTGAATCGGTACCCACGATTGCCCGATACTTAAAGACGTTATGCGATGTCGGGTTGGGATATGTGCGACTTGGCCAATCGGCTCCGACATTATCTGGCGGTGAAGCTCAACGAGTTAAGTTGGCTACCGAATTACAGAGACGCTCAACGGGTAGAACCATCTACGTTCTAGATGAACCCACAACTGGTCTGCACTTTGAGGATGTTAGTAAATTATTGGTAGTTCTAAATAGATTGGTGGATACCGGAAATACGGTAGTTGTCATCGAACATAATCTTGATGTAATCAAGAGCGCAGATTGGATCATCGATATGGGTCCAGAGGGTGGATTTAGAGGTGGCGAAGTGGTTGCGCAAGGTACTCCTGAAACAGTCGCCAAAGTTGCCAATAGTTATACCGGGCAATTTGTAAAGGAGATTCTCTCAAACAATCGCTCAACAAAGAGAGAAAAGACTCCAAGTAAGCCGCAATCCAGCACTTCGAAGGTAGTTAGAAGTAAGTAGAGATGCCGGCAAACTTTAGACCGGAGCAGATTCCAAATGAACCTGGGGTTTATCGCTTCTTCGATAGCGAAGATCGAGTGCTATATGTCGGTAAGGCCAAGAGTCTAAAGAATCGCCTTGGTAGCTACTTTCAAAGTGGCTTGCCCGAACGAACTGAACGAATGGTTAGTCAGGCAGTTCGAGTCGATTGGACGATTGTAAGTGGTGAGGTAGAAGCGCTCCAGTTGGAGTACACCTGGATCAAACAGTACAAACCACCATTTAATGTCCGTTTTCGAGACGATAAGTCATATCCATATCTGGCGCTGACACTTAACGATAAATTTCCTAGGTTATTCATTACCCGCCAAGAAAAACGCAAAGGCATCAAATATTACGGCCCATACATTCAAGCATGGGCGCTTCGCACCACTCATGACACTTTGTTGAAGGTCTTTCCGGTAAGAAGTTGCACTGCTGGGAATTTCGAGCGAGCGAAAGCAACTAAACGCCAATGCCTCCTTGGAGATATTGGAAAATGCTCGGCACCTTGCGTAGGTTGGATCTCAGAGAGCGATCACAAAGAGTTGGCCGAAAAATTGGATCGATTTCTATCTAGTGGAAATTCCGATCTGCTCTCAATTCTAGAGCAGGAGATGGCAGAGGCCGCCAAACTTGAGGAGTTCGAACGTGCAGCCCGATTGCGTGATCAAATCTCGGCGCTTACCACTGCCAACAAATCCACCGAAGCAGCGCTATCTGAAACCTTAAATGGCGATGTGATCTCACTTTATAGCGAAGGTTTGCATACCGCTGCATCGATCTTCAAGATTCGTAGCGGGGCCATTCGCGGCTCTCGAAGTTGGATTCTCGATCAAAATGAGATCCCAGAGGGAGAGGATGAACTAACACCTTTTCTTCTTAGTATCTACTCCGAGGAAGAGATACCTTCGGAGTTGATCGTAAATAGACCGGTGGATATCAATTTGAGCGAATTGCTCACAAGACTTAGAGGTTTGAAAGTTGAAATCAAAGTTCCACAACGAGGTGAGAAGCTAGAACTTTCTCAAACCGTAGAGCGAAATGCCAGGTACTCTCTGATTCAATATCTATCAAAACGGGCAAGTGATGCCGCAGTTAGTGGTCGAGCGCTGACTCAAATTCAAGAGTCCTTAGCTTTGGACGCGCCACCACTTCGAATCGAATGCTTTGATATCTCTAATATCTCGGGAACTACAGTTGTGGCATCGATGGTGGTGTTTGAAGATGGCCAACCCAAGAAGAGCGATTATCGACGTTTCATCATTGAAACCGAAAGCGCACCAGATGACACTAGAGCGATGCATCAAGTAATTACCAGAAGGATGAAACGGTGGCTCTCAGATCAAAATGTGGAGATTGGCGAGACTGCCGGCAAGTTTGCGTATGCACCAAACTTGATTCTGGTCGATGGCGGCTCTCCCCAAGTATCAGCGGCCGAACGCGCGCTATTGGAACTTGGGATCACCGATATCGCAGTGGTTGGTTTAGCCAAAAGATTAGAGGAACTTTGGTTGCCAGGAGATCCTGACCCCATCATCATGCCCCGCAACAGCGAAGGTCTCTATCTATTGCAACGAGCAAGAGATGAGGCGCATAGATTCGCGATCACTTTTCATAGATCTAGGCGATCCAAGATTATGTTGGAGTCCCTATTAGATGAGATCGATGCCTTAGGTCCAAATAGAAGAGCTGCGCTCCTAGATAGATTTGGTTCGATATCGGCAATTAGGAAGGCTAGCATCGAAGATATTGCCAAGACCCCTGGAATTGGGATGCGACTTGCCACCGCTATTTACGAGCATTTAGCGGAAATCTCAAAGCAAGAGAGCTTGAATATGGAAACTGGTGAAATTGAGAATGCTTGACAGGTCTAGGAAGATAACAGCGTGAGCCACGAACTTTTGTTGATTACGGGAATGTCCGGAGCTGGGCGCTCAACCGTCGCGCATGCGCTGGAAGATTCCGGTTGGTATGTGGTCGATAACCTTCCACCTGCGCTGGTATTAGATCTATTCAATACCGCAGATGCCCCGAAGATTGCCGCGGTCGTAGATGTGCGGGCTGGTAAATACTTTGATGATTTAAGTAGCGCAATAAAGAATCTTAAGAGTGCCGGTGCCAATTATCGGTTGTTGTTCTTGGATGCCTCTGATCAAGCTTTGGTGCAGCGCTTTGAATCAACACGCCGTCCACATCCGCTGCAGGGAGCAGGTCGAATTGTCGATGGGATTTCCAAGGAGCGAGAACGACTTGAAGAGCTACGTGCAGATGCTGATCAGGTTATTGATACAAGTAATCTAAATGTTCATCAACTAGAGAAACGAATCATCGAATTCTTCAAAAGCGATGGTGCGGCTGGGGTACGGATCAATGTCTTGAGCTTTGGCTACAAATACGGAATTCCGGTAGATGCAGATTTGGTTTTGGATTGTAGATTTATTCCAAATCCCCATTGGGTAGCAGAGCTTCGCCCCAAGACTGGACAGAGCAATGAAGTTAGCCAGTACGTTCTGTCACAAGAGGGCGTCAAAGCGGTGATCGAGAATTATGCAACGCTATTGCAAACCATGAGCGCCGGTTTTTTCCGCGAAGGCAAGAAATATCTGACTTTGGCGGTGGGCTGCACTGGCGGCAAACACCGAAGCGTGGCGGTGGCGGAGGAGTTAGCTAGAAAGTTAAGTGGCAGCAAAGATGAGATTTTGATTGAAGCGCATGCGGTACACCGTGATGTAGGTAGGGAATGAGGCAATTAGATTTCTCAACTCCTAAGGTAGTTGCGCTAGGTGGTGGCCACGGATTGGCCGCAACCTTGAGTTCATTACGCACCATCACTCACCAGATCACAGCAATTGTCACCGTTGCTGATAACGGTGGATCTTCTGGAAGACTTCGGGAAGAGTTTGAAATTTTGCCACCTGGTGATTTGAGAATGGCGCTTACCGCGCTCTGTTCTGATGATGACTGGGGGCGCAGTTGGGCGGAGATATTGCAGTATCGCTTCACCAGCGAAGGCCATTTAAATCAACATACCGTTGGCAATCTGTTACTAGCTGCGCTCTGGGATCGCGATGGAGATTTTGTTTCAGGGCTTGATCGAGTTGGTTCGCTACTTAGAGTAGTTGGCAGAGTATTGCCGATGGCCGCAACGCCGCTTGATATTGAAGGCACCTTTCAAACCACCGTTGGTCGAATTGTGATTCGTGGTCAGAAAGAGGTGGCAACTGCCAAAGGTCGCTTGGAATCCATTCGGATAATCCCTGAGAACCCAATAGCAAGACCAGAAGCGCTCCGTGCGATCTCGGATGCAGATTTCATAACAATGGGGCCAGGCTCTTGGCTTACCAGCGTGCTACCGCATCTGATGGTGCCAGCACAACGCGATGCTTTAACCTCCACAAAAGCCAAGAAGATAATTCTCTTGAATTTAGATGCCGATCCATCGGTTGGGGGTGATGAATTTGCAGGTTACACACCGCAAGAGCATCTGGAATTACTCCATGATTATGCGCCTTCGCTTCGTTTCGACTTCGTGATTGCCGATGGCTCTGGCATTAAAAATCATAAGAACCTTGAAGCAATGGTTGAAGGTTTTGGTGGAGAACTAATCCTTGCGGATTTGCGCAGATCCCCAGGTGCGATTCACCATGATGTCTCTAAATTAAGTTTGCAATTCCGACACATTTTCGAGCGAAATGGTGTTGAATAACGGCAATATGGCTATGACTGCAAGTGTTAAGGACGAACTCACTCGTCTTCCAATCACCAAACCCTGCTGTAGAAAGGCAGAGGTCTCTGCGCTGGTTCGATTTGCAGGCGGATTACATATCGCAGCTGGAAAGATCGTAGTTGAAGTGGAATTGGATGCCGCGCAAAGTGCCAGACGTTTGCGCAAAGATATCTCTGATTTATATGGCCATAACTCAGATTTGGCGGTGATCTCTTCATCAGGAATTCGTAAGGGATCACGTTATGTAATCCGAGTAATCGAAGATGGTGAAGCTCTGGCCCGCCAAACTGGTTTGGTGGATTCACATAATCGACCCATTCGTGGATTGCCTCCTCAAGTTGTAAATGGTCCGATCTGCGATGCAGAATCTGCATGGCGTGGTGCTTTTATCGCACATGGCTCACTTACCGAACCCGGCAGATCATCATCACTTGAAATCACTTGTCCTGGCCCAGAAGCGGCTCTAGCTTTAGTTGGCGCGGCCAGACGGCTAGGGATAACTGCAAAAGCACGCGAAGTGCGTGGTGTTGATCGCGTAGTAATCAGAGACGGTGATGCAATTGGTGCGTTACTTACTAGGTTTGGTGCACACGAATCAGTAATGGCTTGGGAAGAGCGTCGCATGCGACGTGAAGTGCGAGCAACTGCAAATCGTTTAGCGAATTTTGATGATGCCAACTTGCGCCGTAGTGCGCGTGCAGCAGTTGCCGCATCTGCGCGAGTTCAGAGAGCAATGGAAATTCTTGGGGATACCATCCCAGATCACTTGAAAGAGGCTGGAGAACTTCGTATCAATCATGGTCAAGCATCTTTAGAAGAATTGGGTTCCCTTGCAACTCCGCCGATGACCAAAGATGCAATAGCCGGTCGTATCCGAAGACTCCTTGCGATGGCCGATAAGCGTGCAGCAGAGCTTGGAATTCCTGATACTGAAGCAGGTTTATCGCCCGATCTGCTCAATTAACTTCTAGCCTTGCGATAGGCTAGGGGCATACCCCAGCGTTGTGGATTACCCATGCTGGGTTTTTTCATGTGAAAGGTCATGCAATGACAATCAAAGTTGGAATTAATGGTTTTGGTCGTATCGGACGTAACTTCTTTCGAGCAGCGCTCAATAACCCTAATATTGAAATCGTCGGAATCAATGATTTAACGCCTACTTCGACTTTGGCGCACCTACTCAAATATGACTCAATCCTGGGACGACTACCAGTTGAAGTCTCAGCTGGCGAAGGCTCAATCACCGTCGGTGGCAAGAACATCAAGGTATTTGCAGAACGTGATCCAGCAGCGCTTGGTTGGGCTGCTGTCGGCGCGCAAGTAGTGATCGAATCAACCGGAATTTTCACAAAGGCATCTGATGCCGCCAAGCACATTCAAGCTGGCGCAAAGAAGGTAATAATCTCGGCACCTTCTACTGATGAAGATATCACCATCGTGATGGGCGTTAACGATAAATCATATGACCCAGCAAAGCATCACATCATCTCCAATGCATCTTGCACTACCAATTGCTTAGCGCCATTTGCAAAGGTTCTCCATGAGGAGTTCGGAATCTTGCGTGGTCTTATGACCACAGTTCACGCTTACACCAACGACCAAGTGATCTTGGATTTCCCACATAAGGATCTCCGTCGTGCGCGTGCTGCAGCTACCAACATCATCCCAACTTCAACTGGTGCAGCTAAGGCGATCTCATTGGTACTTCCAGAGCTAAAGGGTAAGTTGGATGGTTATGCCTTGCGCGTGCCAGTTCCTACTGGATCAATCACAGATCTGACTGTGGAACTTGCCAAAGAGGTAACTGTCGCAGAGATCAATGCTGCGATGAAGAGAGCTGCCGAAGGTCCACTAAAGGGAATCATGTATTACACCGAGGATCCAATTGTCTCTTCTGATATTGTGACCGATCCACACTCATCAATTTTTGATGCAGGTCTTACCAAAGCTATCGGCTCCACTGTAAAAGTGGCCTCTTGGTATGACAACGAATGGGGCTACTCAAATCGCCTAGTCGATCTAATTGGCCTAGTCGGCAAGAGCCTCTAACGGATGCAAGATCTCTCAACATTTGTAGTTGAAGGTAAACGCGTCTTCTTAAGATGTGATTTGAATGTGCCGTTGAAAGATGGCGTAATTACAGACGATGGTCGAATACGTGCCTCTCTTCCAACTATAAAAACTCTTCTGCAAAGAGGCGCTGCGCTAGTAATTGCTGCACATTTGGGGCGACCAAAAGGTGAGGCTAAGCCAGAACTTTCGCTTGCTCCAGTCGCACAAAGGCTAGGAGAGTTACTTGGAGTTTCGATAAAGTTTCAATCGACCCCCTCGGTCATAGATGAAGTAGTCAAAGCAACCGCTAAATCATTAAAGTCTGGCGAGATCCTCTTACTTGAAAATATTCGCTATGAGATGGCGGAGACCTCTAAAGATGAAGGTCAGCGGATCCAGTTTGCAAAGGAATTGGCTGGGCTTGCCGATCTCTATGTAGGTGATGGTTTTGGTGCAGTACATCGAAAGCATGCCTCTGTTTATGACCTACCAAAGTTGCTACCTAGCGCGCCTGGGCTTTTAGTAAGCGCAGAGGTAGAGGTTCTGAAGAAATTAACTGAGAATCCGGTTCGCCCCTATGGTGTGGTTTTAGGTGGCGCTAAAGTTTCAGATAAATTGGCAGTCATCGAGAACCTGCTTAACAAGGTAGATGTAATCGCAATTGGTGGCGGCATGCTCTTTACCTTCTTAAAAGCGCAAGGCAAAGAGGTAGGCAAATCACTCTGTGAAGATGAGATGGTAGATACTGTTAAAGGTCTGATGGCGACTGCAGAAAGAAATGGCGTCAAACTATTGCTACCCACAGATATCGTGGTGGCTCCTGAATTCTCTATCGACGCCAAACCAACAAAGGTAAGCTCATCAGAGATTCCAGCAGATCAAATTGGATTGGATATTGGCCCTGAATCTGCCAAAGTTTTTGCGGAAGCAATCGCTAAGTGCCAGACCGTCTTTTGGAATGGCCCGATGGGGGTATTCGAGTTCCCGAACTTTGCAAATGGCACCAAGGTGATCGCGCAGGCTTTGACTAAAGTTCAAGGGATTTCCGTTGTAGGTGGCGGCGACTCAGCAGCTGCAGTTCGCAAATTAGGCTTTAAAGATGATCAATTCGGTTATATCTCAACCGGTGGCGGCGCTTCCCTAGAGTATCTAGAAGGCAAAGAACTACCAGGGTTAAAAGCACTGGGTTTTTAGCAAAGCATGAAATGATGGAGGAATGATGCGCAAACCTTTGATGGCAGGCAATTGGAAGATGAATCTAAATCATCTCGAAGCGATTGCAGTTGCGCAGAAATTGGTCTACTCACTGGATGATAAAGATTATGATGCCGTCGATGTGGCGATTCTGCCTCCATTTACAGATATTAGATCTATTCAAACATTGGTAGATGGCGATCGGCTACGGCTTCAATATGGCGCTCAAGATCTATCTCCTGAAACTAGCGGTGCTTTCACTGGAGATATCTCTGGAGCAATGCTCGCCAAATTGGGATGCACCTACGTAACTGTGGGACATTCAGAGCGTCGTTCAATTCATAATGAGAGCGATCAGTTGGTCAACCGCAAGATTAAAGCAGCACTTGCAAATGAATTGATCCCGATTTTTTGTGTGGGCGAGGACTTGGAAGTTCGCGAAGCTGGCAATCAAGTTGCACACGTTATCGCTCAAGTGAAGGCGGGTTTAGCTGGTTTTCATAAACCGGAGTTAAAAAAGATCGTGATTGCCTATGAACCTGTCTGGGCGATCGGTACCGGAAAGACCGCTACTCCAGATGATGCAGAAGAGGTCTGCCAAGCCATCCGTGGTGCGATGGCTGAAATAGGCTCGGAGGAGATTGCCGAGAAATGTCGGATTCTCTACGGAGGTTCTGTGAAATCTTCAAATGTGGTTGAGATTATGAAGCAGCCAGATGTTGATGGCGCGCTGGTCGGCGGTGCAAGCCTGGATCCTGAGGAATTCGCCAAAATTGCCAAGTTTTATGCGTCGCTTAACGCGTAGCTAAAGGCGATAGAATCCTGCCCTTGGGCCAATGAAAAGGCTCCCTCTAAATTGATTATTCGCGCAGTTAAGCTAGAAAGAAGTAGGTGTTGTCCGTGGAGTTAGCGCTCTCGATCTTGTTGGTGGTTACCAGCGTATTGATGATTCTCTTGGTCTTGCTACATAAGGGAAAAGGTTCTGGCCTATCTGATCTATTCGGTGGTGGCATCTCTTCTACATATGGTGGTAGCTCAGTAGTTGAGCGAAATTTAGATCGGATTACGATCGTAGTTGGCGGCGTATGGTTTGCTGCAGTGATTGCGTTAAGTTTGTTGTTAAAGTAGTTAGAGAGTAAAGGGGAAGCGATGGCAGGCGGAAGTGCGATTCGCGGAAGTCGCGTTGGCGCTGGCCCGATGGGCGAGGCCGAACGTGGCGAAGCTATTGAACGATTTACAGTCTCATTCTGGTGCGCAAATAGTCATGAAGTGCGCCCATCCTTTGCCAAAGAAGAGGGTGTAGTTGTTCCCGAAGAGTGGGATTGCCCAAAGTGTGGCTTTCCAGCTGGCCAAGATCAGAAGAACCCACCATCACCTATTAAGAATGAGCCTTACAAGACGCACTTGGCTTACGTCAAGGAGCGTCGTACCGCAGCTGAAGCTAATAAGATTTTGGAAGATGCGCTTAAGAAATTACGTGGAGATGACGATTAAAGTTCTTTAGCGGCTTTAATCAGCTCTTTGATTCCAGAGACCCGGTTATGTAGATGTAATCTACTTACCGGGTATTTTCTTGCAGTTAGCGCTCTCTCTTCACCAAGTGCTTGCGCCATCACCAATGTCTGTAAGGAGAATTCCTTTCCTGGGATTTCATAATCTGAATCAACTTCGCCGGTGATAATCAAGAATGAGCCATTTGGTTGCCCTGCTTTATGGAACTGCCCAGTTGAATGTTGAAACCTAGGTCCCCAACCAAAGGTCACAGGTTTGGCGCACTTTTCTGCGAGTACTTGGCGAAGTTCTATTAAGTCGCGATCTTCCTGTCGATCCAGGTAGGCCAATATTGCAAGATAGGCTGATTTTTGAGTTAAGAGTTGGGAGAGCTCTGCAGCGACAGATTCCTGATTATTAGTGGAGATTGCGCCAAATTGCTGACCTAATTTCACTTCAGGCAGTTGGTTATTCCATTCAGATAATAGAGCCGAGGTGGCGTTTTTTGCCTCGGTAACATTTGGTTGGTTGAAGGGATCCACTTCCAGTGCAACGCCAAGTAGCGCTGTGGCCCACTCCCAAGTTATGAAGTGTTCACCCAGCTCGCCTAACACTTGCAAAGCTCCACCAACAGAAAAGGTAATCAAAGGTTGATCGGAAGCGGTGGCATCTTTTGCATTTGCAAGTACTACCGGCAAACGACCTTTGCCATCCTTTCCAGTGGATTCTGCGATTAATTGTTCTATCCAATCGGAGAGTCCCGGTAGGGAAGGAGTATCCGCAAAAGCGATGAATTGCTCGCTTTGAGTAAAGATCAAATATGCCAAATCAACGGCCACATTCTCTGGCTTTTCCAATTCCTCTCTTTGAGCTGCAGCGCTATCAAGAAGTAAAGTTGGATCCACACCCATCAAGGCAGCTGGAACCAATCCAAATGCGGTAAGGGCGGAGAAACGTCCCCCCACATTGGGGTCTGCATTCACCACTAGGTATCCATCTGTGCGCACTTGGTTATCAAGTGGCGAACCTGGATCAGTTACAAATATCAAGTGGGCTTTTGGATCTAAACCTTGCAAGATAAGTGCATTTTCCAAGACCGCTCGCTGCGATGAAGTTTCAATGGTTGAGCCAGATTTAGAACTCACCACAATCACTGAGTTATCAAGCTTTCGATTTAGCGCATGCGCCGCGTAATTGGGATCGGTTAAGTCAAAGATAAAGATTGGTCGTTTAAAGGTTCCTGCAATCACCTCTGGTGCAAGCGATGAACCGCCCATGCCACAGAGAATCACCTCTCGGCCACGGAATTTGGCAGATAAGGAATCAAGTTGCGGCAGTAGTTCGCGGGAGCTCTCGGGAAGGTCAACCCAATTAAGCCGGATACTGGCTTCAGCCTTCGCAGCTTCGCCCCAAAGCGAGGGGTCCTTCTTCGCCAGCCGGATACTAGCTGCGCTTAATCTCTGATAAAGCTCACTGCCTCTATCAATTTTTCCAACAAGTTCTCCAGCTAAATTGATCACTGCTTAGCTTTCGAAACTTCAGCAAGGAGCGCTTCCCATGAAGTCATAAATTTCTCTACGCCATCTGCCTCAAGCGCTTGGGTTACTTGGCCAAGATCGATACCCGCCTCTGCCAAAGCGAGCAATTCAGATTTGGCTAATTCGATATTCTCAGAGATGGAATCGGCAATCGCAAAGTTAGATTCTTTAACTGCATTTAAAGTTCCAGGTGGCATTGTGTTAACGGTATTGGCCGCAATCAAAGTATCGACATATAGCGTTGGGCGGTAAGCTGGATCTTTGACCCCCGTAGAGGCCCAAAGTGGACGCTGATGATTATGTGGGAAATTCTTAAATTTATCTAGATATAGTTCATAAGCTAGACGGGCGTTTGCCACCGCTGCTTTTCCTTTTAGATAGTCATCTTTAAGCAACTTATCAACGGCCGCATCTAATCGACTCACGAAGAAAGATGCTACTGAATGAACTTGCTTGGGATTTGAGCATCTTTGGATACCGGCTAGGTATGCATCAATGACTTCGGCATATCGAGATAGTGAGAAGATCAAAGTTACATTCACGCTGATTCCAGATGCAATTACTTCAGTGATTGCAGGTAAGCCAGCGCGGGTAGCTGGGATTTTGATCATCAAATTAGGTTGGTCGATGATCTTCCAAAGCCGTTTAGCTTCTTCGATCGTGGCATCGGTATCATGCGCAAGGCGCGGATCGACTTCAATACTTACCCGCCCATCTACGCCACCAGTCTCTTCATAGATTCCAGCAAAGAGTTGGCAAGCTTTACGTACATCTTCAGTAGTTAAAAGCTCAACGATCTCTTCGGCGCTTAAGTGCTTATTGACCATGATCGCGCTTTGATAACTTGGGTCTTTAGAGATCGCAGATTGGAAGATAGCGGGGTTGGTGGTGACGCCAAAAACCTCACGGTTTTTTATCTGTTCCGGAAGGGTGGTGCTTAAAGCACTTCTAGATAGATCATCTAACCAAGTACTGGTGCCAGCTTTATGCAATTCTACGATTCTCATAATGAGGCCTTAATTTTGGCGGCAACTTTCTGGCCGGTAAAACCAAATTCATCAAATAGCTTTCCAGCTGCGGCAGATGCGCCATAGTGATCCAGGGAGATGATTAATCCATTCTCACCTACATACTCTCGCCAACCTTGTGCAATGCCGGCCTCAATACTGACTTTAAGTGCCTCTTTTGGAAGTAGTGACTCTAAATAATCTTTACCTTGCTCTGCCAGCCACTCAAGGCAAGGTGCTGAGACCACTTGAGTTGCGATGCCGCTACTTTCCAATATTTCGGCGGCGCTAATAGCAACTGAGACTTCAGAGCCAGTTGCAATGATTGCGACCTTTGCATTTGCATTTGGTCTAACTGCATAGGCGCCTTTGGCAACGTTATCTCTATTTGCTTTATTTGGAGGTAAAACTGGGAGCGCTTGCCTAGATAGCAAGATTCCAGAAGGTTTTCTCCTTCTTAAAATCTCAAGCCAACAAGCAGCAGTCTCATTGGCATCAGCTGGTCTAACCACATGGAAATTTGGGATCGCACGAAGCGCCGCAAAATGCTCAACTGGTTGATGTGTGGGGCCATCTTCTCCAACGCCAACAGAGTCATGGGTCCAGATGTAAATAGCTGGAATATCCATTAGTGCGGCTAAGCGCACTGCAGGTCGCATGTAATCTGCGAACATCAAGAATGTGCCGCCGAAAGCGCGAGTTAATCCACTTAGCGTGATGCCATTGATGATCGAACCCATGGCATGTTCACGAATTCCAAAGTGGATGATCCGTCCATATGGATTGGCACCTTGCATCTGGCTAGTAGCTGGCAAGAAAGAGCCACCGCCTTCGATAGAGGTGTTATTGGATTCGGCTAGATCTGCAGAGCCTCCCCAAAGTTCCGGTAATTGTTTAGCCAAGGCATTTATGACTTTGCCTCCTGCAGCTCGAGTGGCTAACTCTTTATCAATTGGAAATTCCGGAACCACTAAATTCGGTAGCTCTCCTGAAATTAAACGCTCGTAGAGAGTTCCCTTCTCGGGATTAGCGCTTTTCCATTTCGCTAATTCCTCATCCCACTTCTTATGTAACTCTGTGCCACGGGACTTCACTTTCCTTGCATGATCAAGCAATTGCGAAGGCATAGCAAATTTCTCTTCTGGATTTAACCCCAGCTCGATTTTGGTAGCTTTGACTTCGTCCTCACCCAAAGCCGATCCATGGGATTTCGCGGTACCTCTGGCTTTTGGTGCTGGCCAAGCGATCACCGTCTTTAATCTAATCAACGAGGGTTTGGTGGTTTCATGCTTGGCACGAGTTATCGCTGCATCAAGAGCAGCAATATCAACCGATCCATCACTATTTGCTGAGACCTCTTCAACATGCCAACCATAAGCTTTGTAACGTAATGAAACATCCTCGGTAAATGCAACATGGGTATCGCCTTCGATGGAGATACGATTGTCATCATAAATCACAATCAAGTTACCGAGTTCTTGAGTGCCTGCAAGAGAGGAAGCTTCAGAGGCAACGCCCTCTTGGAGATCGCCATCAGAACAGATTACGTAGATTCGATGATCGAATAGATTTGAATTGGCATCCAATAGCCCCTTTTCAAATCGCTGCGCCATCGCCATTCCAACTGCAGTGGAGAGACCTGCACCTAGTGGGCCAGTAGTCATTTCAACGCCTGCAGTGTGGCCGAATTCTGGATGTCCCGGGGTTTTGGAATCCCATGTTCTAAATGCTTTTAGGTCTGAGATCTCAAGACCATAACCACTTAAATACAACTGGATATATAAGGTAAGTGAGGAATGGCCGCAGGAGAGTACGAATCGATCTCGGCCAATCCATTTGGGATCACTTGGATCGTGAACTAGATGCTTTTGAAAGAGTAAATAGGCAACAGGCGCTAGTGACATGGCAGTTCCGGGGTGGCCATTTCCCACCTGCTGTACGGCATCAGCTGCGAGCGCTCTTGAATACTTGATAACTTCATCATCGAGTTCACTCCAGCCACCAGATATCTTCGAGGTCATTTTGCGTAAACCTTTCCACTGGAGCGAAACTTAAAACTCAATCTAACTCTCCAGATCGCAAGCCAAAAGAGAGCTGATCCCAATAGGTGTAAGCCAACGAGCGCTTCGGGAAGACCTAAATGCCATTGTAGGTAGCCTATAAAGCCCTGCCCAAAAATCACGACAATTAACCATTTAATTTCCGATCGGGGATAGCGCCAAGCCAGATATAGGGTGATTAGCAGCGTGAGCGCTACCAAGGTCGTGTGGATCCGCGTTACAAAATAGAGCGAGAAGCCAAATCTGGGGGCATCAATATCACCGGCATGTGGCCCAGTTCCAGTAACGATAGTTCCTGCTATCAAGGTTGCAAAAGCGATCACGGCTAGCGCTTTGGAGAGTGCGCTATCGCTTGCTCGCTCTATTTCCGCTTCATTTCGAATTGCATTTAACTTAAATTGCAAGGTGGCAGCTCCTGCGATCAAGAGCATAGATAGCAGTAGGTGGCTTGCCACCGAGAGCGGGTGCAGTTTGGTCAGTACCGTAATCCCGCCCAAAACACCTTGTCCCAAGATTCCTAAAACTTGTAATCGTGCCAGCCAATTGAGATTACTTATCCCAGTGGTTCTGGCATCTTTACCCAATCCTTGAAATCCTTGAAAATTTTGAACAAATCGTCGCACCAAGAGAAATGTGATAACTGCTGTGGCTAGCAGCGCAAAGGTGAGCATCCGATTTCCAAATTCAATGAAGGCATGGAAGCGAGAATCAACATCGACAGGGCGAAAGGATTCTTGGGTACATTTTGGCCACTCTGGGCAGCCAAGGCCAGAGCCGGTTAATCGGACCAAACCTCCAGTTATCACCAATGTGATTTGAAAGAGCAGGAGGGCAGATGCGCTTAGATAGAGGGAGTCTTTATTTAAAGCTCTATCAAGCAGAGGCTTCATAAGGGCATCCTAAAGTAGTTAAAAAGTGCGGAAGAATATCTGCAGCGCTGCCAGCTGGTGTGGCGATAGTGATAAACCTCGCTTATTAAGCAGCCGAAGGATTTGGCTCTTGAGCGCTAATTACGACACAATAATGTTGTGAAAATCAAGGAAGTGGCTCGGGATTTTAAAACCCGTGAGGTGGTGGCTCGCTCCATTTTGGAGAATGGCCCATCGACCGCTGCGGAGCTATCTGAACGTCTTGGTATCACGCCTGCGGGAATTAGACGCCACTTAGATGCGCTCTTAGCCGATGGCACCTTGGATGCCAGAGAGCCACATGCAGCGCTCGCTCGAGGACGCGGTCGCCCATCAAAGGTTTTTGTGATGACCGATTCCGGTCGTGAGAAATTTGAACATTCATATGATGATCTTGCAATAAGCGCGCTTAGATTTATGAGCAGTAAGGATCCTGATTTCATAAAGCAATTCGCTCAGAATCGTGCCGATGAATTAGAGCGACAGATCAATAAACGTTTTGAGAGATCAAAGGATAAAGTTAAAGCGCTCGCAGAATTCTTAACTTCCGAGGGCTATTCATCCACGGTACATAAAGTTGGGTCTGGCCACGAACTCTGTCAGCATCACTGTCCGATTGCACATGTGGCAGCCGAATTTCCCGATCTCTGCGAGGCCGAGACCGCAGTCTTCTCCAAAACCCTTGGCACCCATGTTCAAAGATTGGCCACCATCGCCCACGGTGATGGTGTCTGCACAACTTACATACCATTGATGAAGATGGAAGCAAAATCAAATAACGATTCAAATAAAGATTCAAATAAAGATTCAAATAAAGAATCAGGTAAAGTCAACAAAGTTAGCGGAAAGGCTAAATAAGATGACCATCGCACATCCAGAGCTAGAAGGTATTGGTAAGTACGAATATGGCTGGGCAGATCCAGATACGGCTGGCGCTACCGCCAAGCGTGGTTTAAATGAAGAGGTAGTCCGTGATATCTCTGGCAAGAAGAGCGAGCCACAGTGGATGTTGGATCTACGCCTTAAAGGCCTCAATCTATTTGAGAAGAAGCCGATGCCAAATTGGGGTTCTGACCTCTCTGGTATCGATTTTGATAACATCAAATATTTCGTGCGCTCATCAGAGAAGCAGGCGCAAACTTGGGATGATCTACCTGAAGATATCAAGAACACTTATGATCGTTTAGGTATCCCAGAGGCAGAGAAACAGAGATTGGTAGCTGGCGTTGCTGCACAATATGAATCAGAGGTTGTCTACCACTCGATTCGCGAAGATCTAGCTGCTCAAGGCGTAATCTTCCTAGATACCGATACTGGCCTTAAGGAACACGAAGATATCTTTAAGGAGTACTTCGGCACCGTAATTCCAGTAGGCGATAACAAATTTGCAGCGCTAAATACGGCAGTCTGGTCTGGCGGTTCATTTATCTATGTACCAAAGGGAGTTCACGTTGAGATTCCATTGCAAGCATATTTCCGTATCAACACCGAGAATATGGGTCAGTTTGAACGTACCCTGATCATTGCAGATGAGGGCTCATATGTTCACTACGTTGAAGGATGCACTGCTCCTATCTATTCATCCGACTCGTTGCACTCAGCGGTCGTTGAAATCATCGTAAAGAAGAATGCGCGTGTTCGTTACACCACCATTCAAAATTGGTCTAACAACGTTTATAACTTGGTAACCAAGCGCGCCACCTGCGAAGCTGGGGCCACCATGGAATGGATCGATGGAAATATTGGATCTAAAGTCACCATGAAATATCCTGCAGTATTCCTGATGGGCGAACATGCAAAGGGTGAGACCCTTTCGATCGCATTTGCCGGAGAGGGACAACATCAAGATGCTGGCTCTAAGATGGTTCATGCAGCGCCAAACACCTCATCGACAATCATCTCTAAGTCAGTGGCTCGTGGTGGCGGTCGCACTTCCTATCGCGGTCTAGTCCAAGTAAATGAAGGAGCATCAGGTTCCAAGAGCACCGTTAAGTGCGATGCACTCTTAGTGGACACGATTTCACGTTCTGACACCTATCCCTATGTAGATGTTCGCGAAGATGATGTTTCGATGGGCCATGAGGCCACCGTCTCAAAGGTCAGTGACGACCAACTCTTCTACCTAATGTCTCGTGGTCTATCTGAGGATGAAGCGATGGCGATGATTGTACGTGGCTTCATTGAACCGATCGCTCGCGAACTTCCGATGGAGTATGCCCTCGAATTAAATCGTTTAATTGAACTGCAGATGGAAGGAGCGGTTGGTTAATGCTAAATACCAACATCATCCACACTCCGACTGGCAGGGAAGAGGCTTGGCGTTTCACGCCACTTGCCAAGTTAAAAGGTTTGCATGATGGCAGCGCAGAGGTCGGTACGGAAAATTCCTTAGTTTCGAAATCTTTGCCGGCGGGTGCTACTTTTGAGCGAGTGGCTACCGATGACCATGCCACCAGTAGCGACGATGCGATCGTTCAACGCGTGGTGGGCTCAAGTTCGATTGCGAAATTAGTCATCGATGGTGAAATTTCCGAACCAATCATCCTTGGTCGCAAAACGCTTGCCCAGGCTGAATATTCTCGTGTGCAAGTCTTAGTCAAGAAGTTTGCCAAAGCCACCTTGATCCTAGAGAACACGGGAAACTCTCTGATCGCAGAGGATTTGGAAGTAGTGCTAGAACCTGGTTCAAACTTAACCTTTGTTACTTTGCAGGAGTTTGAAAATGATGCAGTTTATGCAGCGCGTCATCATGCAATCGTCGATAAGGATGCAACATTTAAATCCATAACTGTGAGCATTGGCGGTTCATTGGTGCGAATCTTGCCGACCGTAGAATTCATAGCTCCCGGCGGTGATGTCGATCTACAAGGTGTCTATTTTGCAACCGAAGGTCAGCATTTGGAGCATCGCCTTCATGTGGACCATTTGGTTCCAAATGCCAAATCGCGTGTCAATTACAAAGGAGTCTTGGCCGGTGAATCAGCGCGCACCGTCTGGTTTGGCGATGTCTTTATCCGTGCGGCAGCTGAAGGCACCGATACCTATGAATTGAACCGAAACCTACTGTTAACCGATGGCGCACGGGCTGACTCCGTTCCGAATCTAGAGATTGAAACCGGTGAGATCGTTGGTGCGGGACACGCTTCAACTACTGGCAGATTTGATGATGAACAGCTTTTCTATCTAATGTCCAGAGGTATCGATATAGATGATGCTAGACGATTGGTAGTGCGTGGTTTCTTCAACGAGATCATCGGACAGATCAACAACGAACAGATTGAGGATCGCTTGATGCAACGAGTCGACAAAGAGTTGGCGCAGGTGGGCAAATAGTGGCCGACTTAACTTTAGATCAAATTGTCGAAGGCAAACCGGTCAAACTAACCAAGTCCGGCAAGGAAATTTGCGTAGCTCGCGTTGGCAACGAGGTTTTTGCAATCGAAGATAACTGCTCGCATCAAGATGCGGCGCTATCAGAAGGCGAACAGAATGGTTACAAGATCGAATGCTGGTTGCATTCAGCAGAGTTTGACCTTCGCACAGGTGCGGCTTTAACACCACCTGCTGTGAACCCAGTCAAAACATATTCAGTCATCATTGATGGCAATAACTTGGTTGTAGAGATCTAAACGGAAAAACGGGAGAGAAGAAGATGAGCAAACTAGAAATTCGTGGCCTGCAAGTTGTGGTAAACACCGATAAAGGTGCGAAGGAGATTTTGAAAGGCGTAGATCTCACAATCAATTCCGGAGAGACCCATGCGATCATGGGACCAAACGGTTCTGGCAAATCTACCTTGGCATATGCAATCGCTGGCCACCCTAAATACGAGATCACCGGCGGTTCGGTAAAGCTAGATGGCGCTGATGTGCTTGAGATGAGCGTTGATGAGCGCGCTAAAGCAGGGCTTTTCCTGGCCATGCAATATCCAGTTGAAGTTCCCGGAGTATCGGTTTCAAACTTTCTTCGCACAGCGGCAACCGCACTTCGCGGTGAAGCGCCAAATCTACGTAAGTGGGTAGGCGAAGTTAAAGATGCAATGGGTGCGCTCAAGATGGATCCAGCCTTTGCCGAACGTAGCGTCAACGAAGGTTTTTCAGGTGGCGAGAAGAAGCGTCATGAGATCATGCAACTAGAATTATTGAAGCCAAAAATCGCAATCCTGGACGAAACCGATTCTGGGTTAGACGTGGATGCGCTCAAAGTAGTTTCCGAAGGTGTCAATCGTGCTAAAGATTCCAACAATCTCGGAATCATGTTGATCACCCATTACACCCGCATTTTGCGTTATATCAAGCCTGACTTTGTGCATGTATTTGCCAATGGTCGCATCGTAGAAGAGGGCGGACCGGAATTAGCTGAGCGCCTTGAAGAGCAAGGCTACGAAGCTTACGTAACAAAGTAACCGACAACTAACTTATAATGAAATTTGATGCAGCTACCATCAAGCGTGATTTTCCGATTTTCAATCGGGAAATCCGCGATGGTCAGCGCCTTATCTATCTTGATAGCGGCGCTACCTCTCAAAAACCGAATGTAGTTATCGATGCTGAGTCCAATTTCTATCGGACCTCGAATGCTGCGGTGCATAGAGGAGCTCATCAATTAGCTGAAGAGGCGACCGATAATTATGAGGGCGCTCGTTCGATAGTTGCAGAGTTCATCGGCGCAAAGAGCGATCAGGTGGTTTTCACTAAAAGCGCCACAGAATCCATAAATTTGGTGGCGTATGCGCTGACTTCAAAGATCAAGGCTGGTGATCGAATTGTGGTCTCTGAGATGGAGCACCATGCAAATTTGATCCCTTGGCAACAGCTGGCAAAGCGAACTGGTGCAGAGCTTGCTTGGTTTGAAGTTACCGAAGAGGGCCGATTAGATCTCTCAAATATCGAGGAAGTAATCACCGCCAATACTGCGATTGTTGCGATTACCCATCAATCCAATGTGCTTGGAACTATCAACGATATTGCATCAATTAACAAACGGGCATCAGAAGTTGGTGCGCAAGTGTTGTTAGATGCCTGTCAATCAGTTCCACACAGCGCAATAGATGTACAAAAACTTGGGGTCGATTACCTAGTATTTTCAGGACACAAAGCGCTTGGACCAACCGGAATCGGTGTGCTTTGGGGTAGAGAGCTCGAGCAGTTGCCACCATTTCTCTTTGGTGGTTCGATGATTGAAAACGTAACTATGACGGATGCGACTTGGGCGCCTGCGCCGAAGAAATTTGAAGCAGGCGTACCGAATATGGCGCAAGCGGTCGGACTTGGAGCTGCGCTTACCTATTTGACAAATATAGGCATGAATCAAATTCATGAACATGAGCTTTATCTGACTAAAGCGCTAATTGCAGGTTTACTTGATATCTCTGGCGTCAAGATTTTCGGACCAACTACTTTAGAAAATCGCGGTGGTACCGTCTCATTCACATTAGATGGGATTCACCCACATGACTTGGGCCAATTCCTGGATTCCAAAGGAATCGCAGTTCGAACTGGCCATCATTGTGCTTGGCCTTTAGCTAGGAAATTTAAAGTGGTGGCTACGACCAGAGCATCGCTTTATCTCTACAACGAATTGTTAGATATCGATGCGCTCCTATCTGGCGTGCAAGATGCCAAGAAATTCTTCTTGGAGCGATAAATCAAATGGAATTGAATTCTTTGTACCAAGAGGTGATCTTGGATCATTACAAGAGACCCCATCATAAAGGTCTAAAGAATGGTGATATCCAAGTGCATCACCTAAATCCAAGTTGTGGCGATGAGGTAACTCTCTCTCTACGCATGTCTGGCGATCAGATAGCTGAGATCACTTGGGACGGACAAGGTTGTTCTATTTCGCAGGCAAGTGTCTCAATCATGAGCGAACTTATGGTTGGCAAGAGTAGAGCGCAGGCAGATCAAATATTAGAAGCTTTCACCGAGATGATGCAGAGCAAAGGGCAAGATCAAGGAGATGAGAATCTTCTGGAAGATGGCGTTGCGCTCTCAGGAGTTTCTAAGTACCCAGCTCGTATAAAATGCGCGCTGTTGGGTTGGATGGCTTATAAAGATGCTGCAAGTCAATTAGAGGAGAAGCGATGAGCGCGAAAGTGGATGATGTCAACGAGGCGATGAAAGATGTGGTCGATCCAGAGTTAGGGATCAACGTTGTCGATTTGGGATTGATTTATGACATCATGGTCGATGAGAACAATATCGCGGTTCTAAACATGACTTTAACCTCAGCAGCTTGCCCGCTGCAGGATGTAATTGAAGATCAAACCAGAGCAGCACTTGCTGGAATCACCGATGATGTGAAGATTAATTGGGTCTGGATGCCACCTTGGGGACCAGACAAGATAAGTGATGATGGGCGCGATCAGCTTCGAGCGTTGGGTTTCACAGTTTGAAGTTGATTTAGACTCTAGTTATGTCAATGCATGCAGGCTGGATGGCGCTGCGCACCTTATCTAGCGATCAATCGGTGAAAGATGCCAAATTAAAGCCTGGCACTCTGAAAAGAATCGCAAGTTATGCCTATCCATATCAGGCTAAATTTTTCCTCTTCTTTATCGCTTTGATTTTTGATGCGATTCTTACCGTAGCTACGCCACTTCTTTTAAAACGATTGATTGACGATGGAGTAATTCCTAAAAACGGCGCACTAGTTACCCAATTGGCACTTCTGGTGGGATTGATTGCAATCGGATATGCATTAGTGAATATCTTTATTAGATGGTATTCGGCAATAATAGGTGAAGGCCTTATCTATGATTTACGTAGCCAAGTCTTCAAACATGTACAGTCGCAATCGATTGCCTTCTTTACCCGAACCCAAACAGGTGCTTTGATCTCAAGAATCAATACTGATGTACTAGGCGCTCAGCGCGCCTTTACCGCCACATTCTCCGGAGTGATCAGCAATGTTTTGACTTTGGTATTGGTTGTCGGGGCTATGGCCAGTTTGAGCTGGCAGATCACTTTGCTTTCGCTCATTCTGTTGCCGCTCTTCTTGGCTCCGACAAAATATGTTGGTCGCAAGTTAGCCAAATACACCCAGCAGTCATATGAGTTAAATGCCGAGATGGCTAGCACGATGACCGAGCGCTTTAATGTATCCGGAGCGCTATTGGTAAAGCTATATGGAAAGCCAGATTCTGAGAGCCAGAAGTTCAAAGGTAAAGCTCGAAAAGTAGCTGATATCGGCATCAGTATGGCGATGTTAAATACCTTCTTCTTTGTAGCTTTGATCTCAGTTGCCTCTATTGCTACTGCTCTGGCTTATGGAGTGGGCGGACACTTTGCTATAAACGGCACTATGACTGTGGGAAGTTTGATTGCAATCACAACTTTATTGGTACGTCTCTACGGGCCTTTAACTGCGCTCTCTACCGTGCGAGTTGATGTGATGGGGGCGCTAGTCTCATTTGAACGAGTATTTGAGGTGCTTGATTTAAAGCCAATGGTTGAAGATCGTCCACAGGCAAAAGACCTTAAGACTATAAATC
The DNA here is from genome assembly GCA_046094385.1 of Candidatus Nanopelagicaceae bacterium. GTDB lineage: Bacteria > Actinomycetota > Actinomycetes > Nanopelagicales > Nanopelagicaceae > ZLKRG08. Next base: position 4,654 of record JBJTHJ010000004.1, on the reverse strand, counting down.
CTATGATCGAATTTTCCGATGTGCATTTCTCCTATCCGAGCGCTTCAGAAATCTCGTTGGCGTCACTTGAAGCGGTAGCCAAACCTGAGACCGTGCAAAGTGGCGAGATCTTAAAAGGGATCTCATTTATAGTCTCGCCGGGAACTATGACTGCGTTGGTTGGCCCCTCTGGGGCTGGTAAGACCACAATCAGCGCATTGCTACCTCGTCTTTATGATGTGACTTCGGGTTCTATAAAGATCGATGACCTAGATATTCGTGAGTTGACCTTAAGTTCCCTACAGAATTCGATTGGGGTAGTGATGCAAGATTCACACCTTTTCCATGACACGATCATCGAAAATCTGCGCTATGCAAAGAGCGATGCATCGATGGAGGAGATGGAGAAGGCATGTAAAGCCGCGCAGATCTGGGACTTGATCGAAACATTGCCTAATGGCTTAGAAACCATGGTGGGAGAGCGCGGACATCGCTTATCAGGCGGCGAGAAACAGAGATTGGCCATTGCAAGATTGCTACTTAAATCTCCAAGCATTGTGATACTAGATGAAGCTACCGCGCATCTGGATTCCGAGAACGAGGCGCTGGTTCAGGCGGCCTTAAAAGAGGCCTTAAAGGGGCGAACCAGTATTGTGATCGCACATCGGTTAAGCACAGTTAAAGAAGCAGATCAAATTTTAGTACTAAACAACGGCCTCATAGAGGAGCGTGGACGCCATGATGAATTGGTGGAGAGCGGTGGGCTATATAGCGAGCTATATCAACGCCAAGATCTATCTCTTTCTAATTAAATATCTGCCATAAATCGCCAATCCTGCGAAGAATAACCATTGCAAGGCGTAGGCAAAGTGTGGTCCATCTGAGAGTTCTGGTAATTGCGCTGGAGTTTTGGGCTTTACCCCAGTGCCATCAATCAAATCTAAATAGAAATTCTCAGTTCTAACTTTAGAACGTAAGTCCCAGCTATTGATCAGATCACCACTTGGTGGAAGTGCAAAGAAGGAACCTTTGGGTAGTGCATTATCTAAACGAATTCGGCCGATTATCGTGATCTCTTGGGCAGGGGTGGTTGGAATTTCTGGTCTAGTCAATGCGGTGGCCCCAGCTTGTACCCAACCTCGATCTACCCAGAAGCGCTTCTCTGAAAGGGTACCTGTTTCTGAAGTCATTGAAGTTTCAAAGAGCGTCAAATATTGAAAACCATATTTACCTTCAGAGTTATATCGATTACGAAGCAGTACCTCATGCTCGGTTTTGAAGGTTCCGTTTACTGTGACCAGCTGCCATTCGGATCTTGAGATATCGGTTATCGAGATAAGTGGCACGATTGGTTTTTTTACATTGGCTTCTACTTTGCCATTCTTTGCATTTCGGGCAATTCCGCGATCGTATTGCCAGTTTGCCGCAATTACACAGAGTGTAACGAGAAGTAGAGCTATGAGCGTCTTCAGAAGAGCTTTGGGCTCTCTAGAACTCAATTTGTCGTTGCTTTTCGACAGTTTCAATTTTTCCTGTGATGTTCTCTCGTCCGGCATTTGCAATGATCACTGCAAAATAAGGCAGGACCACCGCTCCGACAATCAAGAACCAGCGATATGGTGAAGGGGTGAGAACTGCTCCGATAAAACAGGCAGTGCGAATTAGCATCGATATCAAATATCTTTTTGCACGGCCAGGCTGCTCCTGGCTGTGACCAACTTGCGCGTTGGTGATCGATATCGGCTTTGGCTCCATGGATGAAGGATATAAGAGATGTTAAATCACGACTTACGCATCAGTAATTGGTAGGTTTGGTGTTGTGAGCGAGAAGAAAGTGGCATTGATTACCGGTGGTAATCGAGGAATTGGCTTAGCAATCGCAAATACCTTGCAACAGCAGGGTTTTGAAGTGGTTGTGACCTACCGCTCAGGTACCGCACCTGCAGGATTTAATGCGGTGCAAATGGATGTGACTGATTCTGCCAGCGTAGATGCTGGATTCGCTGAATGTGAAAATAGATTCGGCACTCCCGAAATCATCATCTGTAACGCAGGCGTTACCAAAGATGGTCTAGCGATGCGCATGAGCGATGAAGATTTTGATTTGGTCATCAATGCAAACTTAGCTGGTGCATTTAGAACTGCACGACGAGCTACTAAGGGATTACTTAAGTTAAAGCGGGGCCGATTGATCTTTATTGGCTCAGTAGTTGGTGCGATCGGTTCGGCTGGCCAAGTTAATTATGCTGCCAGCAAGTCTGGTTTACTCGGACTTGCTAGATCATTTGCCAGAGAGTTGGGAAGTCGTGGCATTACCGCCAATGTGATTGCGCCAGGATTTGTCGAGACCGATATGACCGCTGAATTACCTGAGAATAGAAGAGAGGAGATATCCAAAGCGGTGCCGATGGGTAGATTCTGCTCGCCAGATGAAATCGCACAAGTAGTCGCTTTTCTGGCCTCCGATGGTGCAAGTTATATAACAGGTGCTTTAATTCCAGTTGATGGTGGATTGGGGATGGGTCACTAATGGGCATTTTGCAAGGTAAGAAAATCTTGATTACTGGGGTGTTGACAGATACCTCAATCGCTTTTCATGTTGCGCGCTTAGCCCAAGAAGAGGGCGCAGATATAGTCCTTACCTCGTTTGGTCGCGCATTGAGCATTACCACCAGAATTGCTGGACGTTTACCTAAACCTGCTCCTGTTCTAGAACTTGATGTTACAAATGATGATCACTTGGCTACCCTTGCTGATCGAGTCAAGGAGCATCTATCCCACCTAGATGGGGTAGTGCATTCAATAGGTTTCGCTCCAGAATCTGCGCTTGGAGGAAAGTTTTTAGAGACCCAGTGGCCAGATGTGGCAACTGCAATTCAAGTATCGGCATATTCATATAAATCTTTAACTATGGCATGCAAGCCGCTCTTTCCAAAGAGTGGAGCATCTGTGGTCGGTATGGATTTTGACGCGCAAGTTGCTTGGCCAAAATACGATTGGATGGGTGTCGCTAAAGCCGCTCTCGAATCAACCAATAGATATCTGGCGAAATTTCTCGGCCCTGAGAATATTCGTTTTAATTTGGTAGCAGCAGGCCCGATATCCACCATCGCTGCAAAATCAATTCCGGATTTTCAACAATTCGAACACCTATGGGATCAAAGATCACCATTGCATTGGGATGTTACCGACCCAGTCCCGGCTGCAAAGGGTGCGATTGCGCTACTCTCAGATTGGCTACCGGCAACTAGCGGCGAGATCCTCCACGTCGATGGTGGATTTCATGCGATGGGCGGCTAAACCATTGGCATAAATTGCGCTCGATTTGGCTCTGCCACCGATGTAATTTAGACTCTATCCATTGACCGGCTACATGCCGCAAGAGGAGAAATCCCACCTAAACCGCGAAATGCGGACTGGTAAAGTCAAAATGAAGCTCAAGCTTCTTTTGCTCTTTTCTTGCGTATTAGTTTGTTGATACCCACGTAAGAAGGAGAAATCATCAGCACAGCAGAACCACGTATCAATGATCGGATTCGCGTTGCGCAAATAAGGTTGATTAATTACGACGGCGAACAAGTCGGAGTAGTGGATACTGAAAGCGCGCTACGAATGGCGGATGAAATCGGATTGGATCTCGTAGAGATCGCACCCGATGCAAATCCACCGGTTTGCAAAATCATGGACTTTGGCAAGTACAAGTACGAGATGGCGCAGAAAGCCCGCGAACAACGTCAGAACCAGACCCACATTGTGGTCAAGGAGATACGTCTTCGACCGAAGATCGAAACTCATGATTACGAAACCAAACGTAATCAAGTTTTGAAATTCATAGGTTCTGGCGACAAAGTGAAGGTGACGATCCAATTCCGTGGACGCGAGCAATCTCGCCCAGAGCTTGGTTACAACCTATTGCAACGCCTCGCAGAGGATGTTGCGGAAGTTGCCAACATCGAGTTCGCCCCTAAGCAAGAAGGTCGAAATATGACCATGGTTTTGGGGCCAAACAAGGCGAAGTCAGCAAGCAAAGCAAAGAAAGCAACCGCAAAAGATATTTAATTGATCTGCAAGAGATCTTTTAATGGTTTAAAAAGAGGGAGGCTTAAATGCCAAAGATGAAGACCCATAGCGGAGCTAAGAAGACCTTCAAGGTCACTGGCTCTGGAAAGATCATGCATGAGCGCGCCGGAAAGCGTCACTTACTCGAGCGCAAATCATCACGACTTACTCGTCGTTTAGATCAAGAATCAGCCGCCAAAGCTCCGACTGCATTTGCTGCAAAGCGCATGCTCGGATTGAAATAGTAGCTGGGTACAGAAAAGGGGTATAGAAAATGGCAAGAGTTAAGCGCGGAGTACATGCTGCAAAGAAGCGTCGTACCACCCTGGAACGTGCCAGCGGTTATCGCGGTCAGCGTTCACGCCTTTATACAAAGGCAAAAGAGCAGGTAACACACTCGCTGGTTTATGCATTTAATGATCGCAAAGATAAGAAAGGCGACTTCCGCCAACTTTGGATCCAACGCATTAATGCTGGAGCCAGAGCAAATGGCCTGACTTACAATCGTTTTATTCAGGGGCTAAAAGTGGCTGGCATCGAAGTTGATCGCCGCATCTTGTCGGATCTTGCGATTAATGATCCAGCAGCCTTCAAAGTTCTAGTTGAGTTAGCTAAA
>JBJTHJ010000003.1:0-10070 GCA_046094385.1 Candidatus Nanopelagicaceae bacterium | reverse complement strand
TCGCCGCTATGACATCATCGGTGAAATCACGCGGATGTATGGCACAGAAAGACCGCGAAACTATCATCAAACGCGCACCATATGTAGATGTGGTTTTCGGTACTCATAATGTTGGTTCACTACCTATTTTGTTAGAACGTGCGCGAGTTGAGAAACAAGCACAGGTAGAGATCAAAGAGGCGCTAGAGCATTTTCCATCGACGCTACCTGCAAAGCGTTTTAGCGCATTTAGTGCTTGGGTGTCGGTATCTGTGGGTTGCAATAACACCTGCACCTTCTGCATTGTGCCGCAATTACGAGGCCTGGAGAAAGATCGTGCGCCAGAGGATGTGGTGGCAGAGGCCAGAGCGTTGGTCGAACAGGGCGTCATAGAAATTACCCTGTTGGGACAGAATGTAAATGCATATGGTGTGGACTTTGGTGATCGCTTGGCATTTGCCAAATTGCTTCGCCAAGTGGGTGCGATTGATGGTTTGAAGCGTTTGCGTTTTATGTCGCCGCATCCGCGTGATTTCACCGATGATGTCATAGCGGCGATGGCCGAAACACCAACCGTGATGCCGCATCTACATATGCCGCTGCAATCAGGTAGCGATCGGATTTTGCAAGCGATGCGCCGCAGTTATCGCACCGATAGATATTTAGGAATTCTAGAGCGTGCGCGCAAGGCGATTCCGAACGTTCAGATTACAACTGACATCATCGTGGGCTTTCCAGGTGAAACTGAAGATGATCACAAAGCGACTATGGATCTATGTACCGAAGCACAATTTGCAGCTGCGTATACCTTCCAATATTCAAAGCGACCAAATACACCGGCAGCTGAGATGCCAGATCAAGTTCCAGCAGATGTGGTTAAACGTCGATATAACGAGTTACACGAGCATCAAAATGCAATTGGTCTTGGTGTAAATCAAAATTCAGTTGGAAAGAGTTATGTGGCACTGGTTTCTGAACATATTGGCGAACGAGATTCGGATTTCAAACGTCTATCTGGTCGGATCGAAGATAGTCGTTTGGTGCATTTTGCAGCCCCGAATTCCGCTCGCCCTGGTGACTTGGTAAAGGTAACTATTGATGCCGCAGAGCCACACTATTTGATTGGCACTGGAAGCAAAGTCGAGGCCACCAGAGGCGGTGATGTCTTTAATGAGAAGGCATCCACCATGCTGGGTATCCCAAAGCTATTTAATAAGAATTAATCTAAATGATAATTATTTCTGGACCAACGGCATCTGGTAAGTCTGCCTTAGCTATCGATATCGCCAAAGAGGTGGGTGGCGAGATCGTAAATGCCGACACCATGAGTTTTTATCGGGGCATGAATATCGGAACCGCCAAAGTCATGCCAGATCAGATGCAGGGCATCCCGCATCACATGATTGATGTACTTTCGATAACCGAAGATGCCAATGTTGCTTGGTATCAACAAGCAGCTCGTAAGGTAATCGATGACATTATCGCAAGGGGCAAAGAGCCAATATTGGTTGGCGGTACAGGTTTATATATCAAAGCAGTGGTCGACGAGATGAACTTTCCTGATACCGATAAAGCGGTGCGCGATCGATTAAATGCCGAAGCAGAGCAAATTGGCAAAGAGGCGATGTTTGAACGGCTAAAAAAACTAGACCCGGTGGCAGCGATTGCAATTGATAGCCAGAACTTACGTCGCGTGATTAGAGCGCTAGAAGTTATTGAGATTACCGGTAAGCCATATACCGCAAATCTGCCACAGGAGGGCGCTTCCTATTATCCAGATGCCAAATGGATTGGGCTATCTGTACCGCGGGAGATTTTGGATAGCCGAATCAAATTGCGTGCTCATAAGATGTTTGAGAGCGGTTTGATTGAAGAGCTAAAGCAGTTGGTGATGGATGGCTTGCTATCTGGAACCACTGCGCGCCTTGGTCATGGTTATGCGCAGATCATCGAATGGCAGATGGGTTTAAATGCAGATCCAATCGAGGAGACCATCATCGTTACCCGGCAATATGCCCGGCGCCAAGAGACTTGGTTCAAACGCGAACGTAGGATCAATTGGATTGAAGCGCCATTTTTACCGAAGGCGTTAAACTTAATTAAATGAGTATCGCTGCAGCTTACGGTCACGGCACCCATAATGATTTTGTGCTGGTCTTTGATCCAACCGATTCGCTCTCCATTTCATCTGCAGAGACCGCTCGAATCTGTAATCGCGAGAACGGCATTGGGGCAGATGGCTTAATTAGAATCATAAAGCGCGGGGATAGCCAGAATCAGAAGTGGTTCATGGATTATCGAAATGCCGATGGGTCGCTTGCAGAGATGTGTGGCAATGGAATTCGAGTGATGGCCAAATATTTAGTGGAACGCGGACATCAGGCAGAGGGAATCTTCCCAATTGATACTCGCGATGGCGTGAAGCATCTTCGCGTGCCTGCAGATGGCGATATCACCGTCAATATGGGCCAAGTTATAGACGAAGGCGATGAGATCACGGCTGGAACTGATACCGGACTTTGGAAGGGTTATCACATCAGCACTGGTAATCCGCATGCAGTGGTCTTCGTTGAGGATTTGGATCAAGTTGGATCTTTGAAACATCCACCTACCGTTAGACCCAAGGAGCTCTACCCAGAGGGCGTCAATGTGGAGTTCGTGCAATTTACCGGCGATCATGTGGTCAAGATGCGAGTACATGAACGCGGAAGTGGCGAGACTCAAAGTTGCGGCACCGGTGTGGTCGCAGTGGCAATGGCTGCTGCCAAGCACCATCGCGAACAATTGCCGACTAAGTGGGAAGTAAATCCACCGGGTGGGCGTTTATACGTAGAGATTGATGGTCATTCAAATGCAATCCTTACCGGGCCGGCAGTGATCGTTAAAGATGTGGATATAGAAGAGTTTCTTGAGCGATAATCAAAAATTTACCGACACAGATCTAGAGTTCGAAGCGTTGTTGCGCGCCTCAGCACAGGTCGCTGCAGATTACGATGCCAATCAACTGAGTGATATCAATACCCCTGATCAAGTGGCAGAGCGCGCTGCGCTACGTCGTATCGCAGGATTTAGTACTCAGCTACAAGATATCTCCGATGCCGAATATCGCGAACTGCAATTAGAGAAAGTTGTCTTGGTTGGGGTTTGGACTGAAGGTACCTCTGAAATGGCGGAGAACTCATTACAAGAGCTAAAGGCGCTATCAGAAACTGCTGGCGCAGAAGTTCTAGAAGGCGTGATCCAGCGCCGCGAGTCTCCAGATCCCGCTACTTATATCGGTAGCGGTAAAGTCCAAGAGCTTCGCGATATCGTGGTTAGAACTGGCGCCGATACTGTGATCTGCGACGGTGAACTCTCGCCGGCACAATTACAGAAGTTAGAAGTTAAGTTAAAGGTAAAGGTAATTGATCGCGTGGCGTTGATCCTCGATATCTTTGCGCAACATGCAAAGAGCCGTGAAGGTAAAGCCCAAGTTGAACTAGCACAGATCAGTTATCTGCTACCAAGACTTCGTGGTTGGGGTGAATCACTATCGCGCCAAGTTGGTGGTCGCGCTGCAGGTGGCGCTGGTATCGGTGGTCGTGGTCCAGGTGAGACCAAGATTGAAACAGATCGCCGAAGAATTAGAGATCGCCAAGCGAAGTTACGGCGCGAAATCTCTGAGATGAAGATCGCCCGTGATACCAAGCGCCAAGAGCGCCATCGAAACAATATTCCATCGGTAGCAATTGCAGGGTATACCAATGCTGGTAAATCATCTTTGCTAAATCGTTTAACCGACGCTGGGGTATTGGTAGAGAATGCGCTCTTTGCGACTTTGGATCCAACTACCCGGCGTACCGAAACCACCGAGGGGCGTATTTATACTCTTACGGATACTGTGGGTTTTGTGCGCCATCTGCCACATCAATTGGTCGATGCCTTCAAATCAACGCTCGAAGAGGTCACCGATTCAGATCTCATTGTGCATGTCGTAGATGGTTCACATCCAGATCCATTCGAGCAAATCAGAGCGGTACGTGAAGTAGTTGCAGATATTGGCGCCTCTGAAGTACCTGAGATCATCGCCATCAATAAAGTGGATGCAGCAAAACCTGAAGTAATCATGGCCTTACTTCGCCAAGAGCCAAACGCCTTTGCATTTAGCGCAAAGACCGGATTTGGTATCGACAATCTCTTGCGTGCAATTGAAAATTCATTGCCACATCCAAATATCGAAATTGATACCGTAATTCCTTATAACCGGGGCGATCTAGTTAATGCCATTCATGAAAAGGGCGAGGTACTCGAAGAGGAGTATCGACCTGAAGGCACTTATCTGCGCGCTTTAGTCGATGATCGTTTGGCCAGCAGGGTTCGGGCAATAAATATCGCGCAATAGCAGTCATTACTTGGTTAGAGCCGGTTCGAAGTCGGCCAATAGCACCGATTCTCTGCCATTTAGCTTAGAAATCGGATGGAATAAATGAGAATCTTGCGTGGTTTAGTGGAAAATCAGGACGAAATAGGGCAACCTACGCGTTCGAAAGCTCAAATCGAGCGAGATGTCCAGACCAGATATCGAATCAAACGAGAGGCGGTGCAAATTGGCTACGGATTACGACACACCCCGAAAAACGGATGAAGAACTCCACGAGGAATCGATTGAAGAACTCAAAGCTAAACGCGCCGAGGTTCAATCCGGAAAGATCGACATCGACGAAGAGGAAGAGGCAGAAAACCTAGAGCTTCCTGGTGCAGATCTATCTGGCGAAGAACTTTCGGTTCGCGTAGTTCCAAAACAAGAAGATGAGTTCACTTGCAGCCGTTGCTTCTTGGTTTCACACATGAGCAATCTGGCAAAGGGCAGCGGCCAGAACGCCATCTGCAAAGAGTGCGCTTAAACTCTTAACGCTTCTTGTAATCCTGCAGCGTTCTTAGTACCAATCAACCAGTAGCTGGTCTCATCGCGCTCATCATTTACCGAAACTTTTACACCGCTTTTTAGCCATGGGCGAGTGGCATGAAAGCTCCGGGCATCGCTTTCAATAGTGCGTAGCTTTCGATAGCTATCGCTATCTAGCACCGTGGGGTCTTTCAAGTATCTCAATTCAATATGGGCGCGATCGATACGAAGTTCAGTATCTACCGTGATTACCATTCGAAAATTGCGCCAAATGATGGGCATTATCAAAGTTAAAGCGCCCAAGACGATGGCGGCAGCTGTGAAATCAAATGCGCCCCAAACTGCTAACGCTAAAGAGAAGAACATAAAGTAGATAAAAGAGATCCATGAAAGTGGTGGATTAACAACCTCTTTGAACTTTATTGGCGATTGATTCGAAGCAGCGCTCACCGGTCAAAAATAGCGTAACCTTGCGCTATGGCTTTACAAATGCCGGAGCGCCATCCACTTGCTCCAAAACCCGGCGAAGAGATTCCATCACATTTAAATATGTGTTTTGGTTGTGGCATCGATCATCCAACTGGGTTGCATATGAAATCGATCGCCGGAGAAGGCTTGACTGCAACTTGTGAATTTATCGTGACCGATATGCACCAAGGCGCACCGGGACTTGCTCATGGTGGCTTACTTTCATTGGCCTTTGACGAAGCGCTCGGTAAATTGATGTATCTGCTCCAAGTGCCTGCAGTTACCGGTCATTTAGAGACCGATTTTCTAAAGCCAATCCCAGTTGGATCGAAATTATTTATCAATGCAAAGATCACTGGTCAGGAGCGGCGCAAGGTTTACACCGAGGCCGAAGGTCGGCTCAATTCGCCAGATGGAACCTTGGCCTTAAAAGCTAGCGCCATCTTCATCACCGTTGGGTTAGAACACTTCATCAAAAATGCAGCTGATGGATTTATCGATAATCAACAATTTGGAATCAATCCATGAACCATATCGAAGTTCAGATTAAGCGACTAGATAAAGATCTGCCGATTCCGCAGTATGCGAAGTCAGGTGATGCCGGTGTGGATATCTACGCTCGAATCGATTGCACGCTAGCTCCCGGTCAAAGAGCAATGGTGCCAACTGGAATCGCGATCGCGTTGCCAGATGGGTATGTTTGTTTTGCGCACCCACGAAGCGGGCTAGCTGCAAAGCACGGTATCTCGATTGTTAATGCTCCCGGCACCATCGATGCTGGTTATCGCGGTGAAATTCAGATCATCCTAATCAATACCGACACTCAGCACACCTTTGAGATAAAGAGGGGCGATCGCATCGCACAGCTAGTCTTTCAAATGGTAGAGCACGCCAATTTCCATGAGGTAGAGGAGCTTCCCGATTCAGAGCGAGGCCGCGATGGCTTTGGAAGTACCGGTAGCAAATGAGCCATGAGAAAGAGGCAATCCTCAAAGCCATGGGTGGTAAACGTGGACTAATTGACAATGGTCTACCTTCCATTCTCTTTTTGATCGTGTTTAATATTCAAAAAGATCTGCAAACTGCGATCTATGCCGCCATTACTTTAAGTGGATTGCTTACAGTCGTGCGCCTTGCAAAACGCGACACTTTGCAGCATGCAATTAGTGGAGCTATTGGAGTTTTGATATGTGCATGGTTTGCTAGCCGCGGAGGAGAGGCGAAGGATTTTTTCATACCTTCATTTATCAAGAATGGTGCGTACGCAATGGTCTATGCACTCGGAAATATAACGGGCTGGCCAATTTTAGGCTTGGTCATAGGACCCATAATTGGTGAAAACTTGGAATGGCGCAAACACCCAGCGAGAAAGCGTGTCTACATCATGGCTGGGTGGGTGTGGGTTGGGATGTTCGTACTGCGTGTGTTGATCATGTATCCGCTCTATCAAGCAGATCAGCTAAATGCGCTTGGTGCTGCGAGTTTAGTTTTAGGTTATCCGCTTTTCTTACTTACAGTCTGGTGGACTTGGTTGATTATCAAAACCGTCCCTAGTGTGCGACCAGAGATTAAGCCTGAATAAAGCAGGCCTTCAATTCGGCTTCGCCGACATTGGATGCTACGAAGATTAGTTCGTCGCCTGCTGCAAATGAGTCATGTCCTTTTGGAGAAAATACTCGACCATCACGAACAATTGCTGCAAGTGAGGTGTTGGCAGGCAGTTCGATCTCATCAACGGTCTTGCCGATGCACTTAGATCCATCTGGAAGGGTGAGTTCTAATAAGTTTGCTGATCCGCGGCCGATGGTAAATAACTTGACCACATCACCAACAGATACCGCCTCTTCAACTAGCGCCGCGATGATGCGGGGAGTAGATACCGCCACATCGATGCCCCAAGATTTATCAAATAACCACTCATTCTTAGGATGATTAATGCGCGCAACTACGCGTGGAACACCGTACTCAGTCTTGGCAAGCAGAGAGGCGACTAAGTTCGCCTTATCGTCGCCGGTTGCAGCAACCATCACTTGGCATTGATCCAACTTGGCATTATCCAAAGATGCGATTTCGCAGGCATCGGCCATGATCCAATCGGCTTCGGGGACTGACTCCAATTTCATCGCCTTTGGGTCTTTATCAATAAGTAGTACCTGGTGGCCATTTGCGATTAGCTCGCGGGCGATTGAACGGCCGACATTTCCAGCTCCAGCAATTGCCACGCGCATTAGTTGACCTCCGCATTTAAGGTAGCGGTGACTTGGTCCATCTCATCGCCATGTGCCATCACATGTAATAGATCGCCCTCTTGTAAAACGGTGTGATCATCTGGGATGAAGGCATCGCCAAGTCGAGTTAGAAATGCCACGCGAGCATTGGTGCGCTCTTCAACTTCAGTGATTGGATGGCCAAACCAAGAGGTGTGAACAGAAACTTCCATGAGAGCGACTTTGCCAGATGGATCGCGCCACTCGCCACGTGAACCACCCGGAAGCAAACGACGTAGCACTTGTTCAGTTGCCCAAGTAACTGTGGCCACAGTTGGAATTCCAAGGCGCTGATAAATCTCGGCACGAGCTGGATCGTAAATACGAGCAACTACATTCTTTACACCAAACACTTCGCGGGCAACTCGCGCTGCCAAAATATTTGAGTTATCGCCATTTGAAAGCGCAGCAAAGGCATCGGCTCGCTCGATTCCGGCTTCAATCAAGATATCGCGATCAAAACCAATTCCGGTAACGGTCTGTCCAGCAAAGGCGCTACCTAAACGACGGAATGCTTCACGAGATTGATCGATTATAGATACGGAGATTCCTGCGGTCTCTAACTCTAAAGCGATAGCAGAACCAACTCGACCGCAGCCCATAATGACAACGTGCATAGAGGTCTAAGTGTATCGGAGAGTTAAGGGCTAGCCTTAAACTCACACTATGCAGGTTCGGGTTGAGAAGGTGGCGCATGGTGGCCATTTCATCGCAAGAAACGATGGCCAAGTCATCTTTATCCGAGATACCGCACCTGGCGAATTGGTAGAGATTGAAATTACTTCCAAAGCAAAAGGCTTCTTAAGAGCCAATGTTTTAAAGGTTATCGAAGCATCGCCGGAGCGGATCTCACCGCCTTGTCCATATGCAGGTAAATGCGGCGGTTGCGATTTTCAACATCTTAATCTGCCTTATCAAAGGGTTTTAAAGGGCGAAGTCATCAAGGAGCAATTTGATCGAATTGCCAAGTTAAAGATCGAAGTCCAAGTTCACGAAGTTGCGCCAACTACCAGATATCGCACCCATATCCGAGGCGTCGCAAGCGAATCAGGTGAGTTTGGTATCTATGCCTCAAGATCACATGAAATCGTCCCAATTAAAGATTGTTTGATCGCAGGCGAAGAGTTACAGGTACAAGATATTGCAATAGCGAAGCATGAACCGATGCAACCAGTCGAAGTTCCAGAAGGCGATCAATTCAGAGAGGTAAAGGGCAAGAGGCTGCTAGTAAAAGCTGGGGCTTTCTGGCAGCGCCATCGAAACGCCCCCGAAGTTTTAACCGATGTTTTCTTGAATTTAGCCAAGTTGAAACCTGGAGAGCATCTATTAGATCTTTATGGTGGAGTCGGACTCTTCTCTGCGGTTGCAATTGAGATTCTGGGTGCTGGCGGACGAATTGATTTGATCGAAAGTTCGATCCCTGCAACCGAATCTGCTCGAGAGAATTTTAAAGGTCACCAGAATATAAATGTAATCAGGGAAGATGTTGCCAAAGCGCTAAAGGGGATCAGACGAGCTGATGTAGTGGTGCTTGATCCACCACGTGCTGGCGCTGGAGCTTTGGTAGTTGATCAATTACTTCGTATAAAGCCGGCGCGAATTGTGTACGTGGCATGTGACCCCGCATCACTTGCACGAGATGTGCAGCGCTTCATTGCTAATGGTTGGAAATTGGCGCAGATAGATGGTTATGACCTATTTCCGATGACGCAACATATCGAGACGGTATGTCTCTTGTTGCCTCCAACCGCAAATTGAGATATCTTGATATCAAGATAAATCGGTTCGGGAGATCTTTAGATGACAACCATTGATTCATTTAAGTCCAAGCGAAACTTAGAAGTTGCCGGAAAAAATTATGAGATCTTCGATATCTCAAAGATCGATGGCGCAGGCAGCCTTCCATTTTCATTGAAGATCCTGCTTGAGAATCTACTTCGTACCGAAGATGGCGCAAATATCACCGCAGCGCATATCAAAGCTCTAGCCAATTGGGATCAGAACCGCGAACCAGATACTGAAATTCAATTTACTCCAGCGCGTGTAGTGATGCAGGACTTCACGGGCGTGCCTTGTATCGTCGATTTGGCCACGATGCGCGAAGCGATTGCCAAGCTAGGCGGCGATCCGGCGAAGGTAAATCCACTTGCTCCAGCCGAATTGGTAATCGATCACTCAGTGATTGCAGATTTCTTCGGAACCAAAGATTCCTTTGAGAAGAATGTCGATGTCGAATACGAGCGAAATCGCGAACGTTATCGTTTTTTGCGTTGGGGCCAGACGGCATTTGATGAATTCAAAGTGGTACCACCAGGAACAGGCATCGTTCATCAGGTAAACATTGAATATTTGGCTCGAGTCATCATGACTCGTTCGGTAAATGGGGTGCTGCGTGCATATCCAGATACCGTAGTTGGAACCGATTCACACACCACCATGGTCAATGGCCTTGGTGTACTTGGTTGGGGAGT
>JBJTHJ010000002.1:0-2241 GCA_046094385.1 Candidatus Nanopelagicaceae bacterium | reverse complement strand
CTTTCACTCGGTAGCTTAAGGTTCTTATAGGCGGTTTTTGCCTCCTTTCGAAGCGCTTTGACATCGCCTCTTCGGCCTGCACTTTCTAAACCAATGGCCGAGGCCATCAACCTGGACTGGATAGTGCCATGCAAGTATTTGGCGAGTTCTCGGCTAATTCTGGCCTCTTCGCGACGAAGCAATCTAGTCTCCAACTGCTCTTCACTGATGCGCCTTTCCAAAAATTCAATTTCGGCATGACCACCATGTATGAAGGCCATCACTAGTGATATCAACACTATTAATAATGCCACTAAGACCGAATCGGAAAGAGTTGAGCTTAGTCGCTGTGAATCCCAATTGAAATATCGAATCAAAAGATTGTTGAGGAAGAAGAACGCAAAACTGTTAAGTGAGACCACAAAAGCAAATCCACTCAATCTTCGTGTGAATTCAAAGCGAGTCAACCCTTTTAGAATCTGTAACAAGAAGGCAAGCAAAAATAATTTTAGAAGCAATGACTTCAAGTAATCTGCTTGGAAATTGTTATTTATGTAGGTGTGGTGTGAAGTCAGCAGATATGCAAGCAAAGTTGGAAGCACATGAATATCAAATTTATAGGCAATATAGCTTGCTAGCTCCGTCAATTGAACGCGGTATGTCAACTCATCGCCTTTACGATGTAGTGAATGGCTAAAGGGGCGGATAGTCTCTAGTGCGGCGCGCCTTAGTCGTTCTGCCAGCAACTCCCAATTCTCTTCCAGCGACCTGGATTTGGTATCAAAGTATTCTTTGGAATTCTCGATTATATTCAGTAGGTTTTCATCCACTTTGTTGCTCAGGGAAGATCTTAAGCTTTGGATGACTGCTTTACTTTCAGCCTTTTGGCTCTCGACCAATAGTCGTTCGGCGATTAGTGCTTCTCGGTCACCTTTGTAAATATTTGCAGCGCTCGTGACCAAGGAACTCAATGGCAAAATTAGCAGTCCGGCGAGGCCATTGCTAATTCCTCTCTGCAAAATTTGTTGCATTAGATCTTCATTTTGAACTTTGAATATGTAAGTAAAGAAACCCATGGCCGATCCAAAGGCTGCGCCCATTAAGAAGCCATAGCTAAACACCAACCAATCTGGCATGGGATTGTTCATTCGGTTCTGGAAGAAATAGAAGTCGCCTAGGGCATAAAGCACTACCAGCGGAACTATTGAAAGTAGCGTTACAAATGTCCAACGCCAAAATACCCAGCCATTTGTAATGCCAACTTCGCTAAGCGGTGTCTCGAAAAGAATTATTGGTAGTGCAAGTGTAAAAATCCGCCAGTTAAATACCGATTGTCCGCCTATTTTGATTTGGACCGACTTATCGGTTTTCAATTTGCCGACCGTGATCCTGTTAAGCGGTAGTACATCTTGGAGATTTGAACCCTTTGATTGTTCTTTGCGCCTTTAGGTAAATTTAAGTGAGCAACCAATCGCGAAATTGTCTGTTCAATTGACTTCTCAGTCACTCCGCGGATCTTTGCAATCTCAGAATTTGATAATCCTTCCGCAATCAATTTCATAGTGGCCAACTGAGATTCGGTGACTTTAGCTAACTCAGGTGCGATCTCTTTCGAGATTGCTGGCATCGATTTGGAATTTTTTACATTTGCAATAGATTTTTCGATTGATTTTAAAAGTGAACTGATTTCAGATACTTTCCGTTTTACCAAGTAGACAGTTCCAGTCGGAGGAGCTGGAATTTTTGGATGGAGCAGCCTTGGATCTTCAAAGGTAGTTAGAATCACAATTCCAACATTTGGTCGCTTCCGACGAATTGCAATTGCCAAATCTATTCCATTTGGTCCGGCACCGAGATCCAAATCCAGTACGACAGCATCGGGTTTCAATTCGTTAAATAAGTTAATTGCCGGGCTTACAGTTGAAGATTGTCCAACCACATCTATCCCCTGTATTTGTAATGCGCTGACCACAGTAGAGCGAGTGAAGTCGTCATCTTCGACCACCATCACCCGCAATCTAGCCATGGGTAAATTATCGTGGTGAGTTAAAAGTTAATCGCACGGTTCGTCTGATTTGACGTGAATTTATCCTTTTTCCAACCAAAAAGTGTCCAAAAATCTGCTCTATCAGCCTATAGGGAAAACCAAGCAGGTCGCCACGAAGGGGTAGGGGAAACCTTGCCAATTTGAGCCGATTTTACGCGCAACAGGTTGGCTTGGACCTGGCAGGAAAACCCCCTTCCAGTTAGGCCAAAAGATGA
>JBJTHJ010000001.1:0-11214 GCA_046094385.1 Candidatus Nanopelagicaceae bacterium | reverse complement strand
ATTTATGACATCTGCATCTGGAGTATTGATCCAATATTGGTAAAAAGCATAGGGCGAGGTCATCTCGGGATCCAACCAAATGGTCCCAGTTGCAGTCTTGCCAAATTTCGAACCATCAGATTTAGTAAGAAGCGGCGTAGTCAGACAATGCGCAGTAGCCCCTTCGGTCTTCCTAATTAGATCTAGACCTGCAACGATATTTCCCCATTGATCTGAACCACCAATTTGCAAAGTGCAATGATGGCGACGAAATAGCTCTAAATAATCGAGGCCTTGTAGAACTTGGTATGAAAATTCGGTGTAAGAGATTCCGGTTGCCTCAAGGCGATTTGAGACCGAATCTTTAGAGAGCATCTGGTTAACGCTAAAGTGCTTACCGATATCGCGAAGTAACCTAAGCGCCGAATACTCCTTGGTCCAATCCAAGTTATTGGCCATGATTGCAGCATTGGATTTACCTTGAAAATCAAGGTATTTGGACACTTGCGTGCGAATGCGATTTACCCACTCTTCGACGATGGATTCATCGTTTAGCGAACGTTCCTCATTGCGACCTGAAGGATCTCCAACCAATCCAGTTGCGCCACCGACTAGAGCGATAGGGGTATGGCCAAAGTCCTGAAAACGCTTTAAAACCAGCAGTACTACCAAGTTTCCACAATGAATTGAAGGTGCGGTTGGATCGATACCAAGATAGAGGGTGATTGGTTTATCAAGAGCCTCTTCCAAAGCCTTCTCATCGGTGGTCTGTGCGATTAATCCGCGCCACTTCAATTCATCGAGTAACTCACGTCCGCGATTCATCATCCACCCATCATCTCAGAGAAACTCTTAGCCTCATTGGCGATAATCGAATGCGCTGATTTTATCTGTAGTTCTAGCTCAGCAAATTGTCTATTTAGCTCTGATGGCGCAGTTCCACCGTGGGTGGTTCTTGCCTGCAATGCACCTTCAACGTTCAGAAACTCTCTTACCTCAGAGGTAAGTTCGGGGTGGGCTGACTCAAATTCTTTATCCGTTAATTGATGTAGTTCCACACCAGAACCCTCTGCCATCGCAACGCACTTACCGGCAGCCTCGTGTGCCTTACTAAATGGCACCCCTTTTCTTACTAAGAAATCCGCGATCTCGGTGGCTAGTGAAAATCCAGCAGGAGCAGCTTCTGCCATCTTCTTACGATTGAAATTGGTGGTAGCCACCATCCCAGTAACTGCAGGAATCACTAAATTTAAAGTATCAATAGAGTCAAAGAGCGGTTCTTTATCCTCTTGCAGGTCTCGGTTATAGGCAAAAGGAAGGCCCTTTAGCATCGTAAGTAGGCCAGTTAGATTTCCAACCAAACGTCCGGCCTTGCCGCGAGCTAGCTCTGCCATATCTGGATTTTTCTTCTGTGGCATGATCGAAGATCCAGTTGAATAGGCATCAGCTAATTGCGCCCAATCAAATTCAGATGTGGCCATGATGCACCACTCTTCACCAATACGTGAGAGATGCACTCCGACCATTGCCAGAATAAAAAGTGCCTCTGCAACAAAGTCGCGATCACTAACTGCATCTATTGAATTTCCGATTGCACCGGTAAAACCCAACTCTTTGGCGGTGGCCACAGGATCAAGTGGCAGAGAGCTTCCCGAAAGCGCTCCTGAACCTAATGGGCTATAGGAAGTTCGGGCCAACCAATCATTGATCCGATCTAAATCTCGTGCAAAAGCGTGGATATGTTTAGCCAATTCGTGGCCGAAGAGAACTGGTTGTGCATGTTGTAGATGTGTAAATCCTGGCGCTGGAGCATCGGCATACTCCTTGGCTTTGGTGAGCAAAGCGCTTTGTAATTGCGTGATTTGAAGGGCCAGATGCAACATATGATCAATTGCGAAGAGTCTGAGATCCGTGGCAACTTGGTCGTTTCTTGATCTGCCTGCACGTAACTTCCCGCCAACCTCGCCGATTCGCTCGATCATCACCCTTTCAAGTGCTGAATGAATATCCTCATCGGAGCTGTTAATGCCAAAATTTCCAGAAGCCACCTCATCCATAAGTTCTCGAATGGCTGTGGCGATCTTGGCAGCATCTTCACTGCCTACCAATCCATTCTTCTCTAATACCAATAGATGAGCCAAAGAGGATCTCAAATCGTATGGTGCCAGTCGATAATCAAAATGAACGCTCCTTGATAGTGCAGCGGCCGAATCTGCAGGGCTATCTGCGAAACGACCTCCCCAAAGCGCCATTATTTACGACCTCTTTTCGATAAAGAATTCTTTCCAACCGCGAGCAATTCTTTCGCAAGTTCTCTCCCACCATTGGCTTTTCGGGAGACAACCAATACCGTGTCGTCTCCAGCGATGGTACCGATTATGGACTTCATTCCTGAATGATCTAAATTTGAAGCGAGTAACTGAGCACCGCCCGGCGGAGTTCGAATTACCACCAGATTCCCAGAGGCTTCCACACTCAAAATCAACTGTTGATTTATCAAAACTCTAGCAAGAGAGTCATCGCTACTACCTTGCAAGCGGTAGCCATCACTGCCCCGAACAGCGCCAATCTCTTCCAAATCTCGAGATGCGGTGGCTTGTGTGACTTTAAATCCAAGTTTCTTCAACTCTCTTACCAAATCTAGTTGCGAATGGATTACTCCAGCTTCAATCAACGCAACCACCTTCGCTCTTCGAGCTACAACGCCTTTAACCATTTTGCATCACCTCTTTAAATACTTTTAAGAATTTGTCACATTCTCTCTTGGTAACTATCAGTGGTGGCGCTATTCGAATCGTGTGATCATTTGGTGCATTTACCAAAACCCTTTTTGCCAAAAGATAGTTAGAAATCTCTTTTGCCCAAGGCTTGCCAAGGCCGATTCCAATTAATAGCCCGCGACCGCGAACTTCAGAGACGCCATCTATCTCAAGTAAGTTTTCTTTTAGGTATTCGCCGAGTGCTAGCGCCCTTTCATTTAGAGCCTGCTTCTCAATCTCCGAAATTGCAGCAATACCTGCGGCGCACGAGACTGGATTTCCACCGAAGGTAGAGCCATGTTCACCAGGTTGGAAAAGCTCGGCAGCAGAGCCAATGGCGATCATCGCACCTAGTGGAAGCCCGCCACCTAGACCCTTTGCCAAGGTAATTACATCTGGTTTTATCTCTTCATGTTCGTAGCCAAACCAAAATCCAGTTCGCCCCATACCTGTTTGAATCGCATCTATCGCAAGCAAAGTTCCGGTCTCATCGCAACGTTGTCGAATCGCTTTTAGATAACCGGCAGGTGGTGCGATTACTCCATTCTCGCCTTGAATTGGCTCTACGATCACCATCGCACATTTCTTTGTAATGGTTCGCTGCATCGCTGCGATATCACCAAATGGCAGATATTTGACACCTTTGATCAGTGGCGAAAATAGCTCTCGTTTTCCAGCTTGCCCAGTTAGCGAGAGCGCTCCCATGGTTCGACCATGAAAACTTCCCAGAGTAGCGAGCAATTTGGTGCGCCCAGTTTTTCGCGAGAGTTTTAACGCTGCCTCGTTTGCCTCTGCTCCTGAATTGCAGAAGAAGACTCTAGAGCTAGCATCCCCTGTCATCTCGATCAATTTCTTGGCCAACTGCAACGAAACCGGGTTGGCATAGAGATTGCTGACATGTGCAACTACGCCTATCTGCTTACGAACCGCTTTGATGATTGCAGGATGTGCATGCCCCAACACATTTGTGGCAATGCCTCCGATGAAATCTAGATAGCGTCTTTTATCGTCTGATACTAAATAACAGCCACTTCCACTTACGATATTGATCTTTGGGGTGCCGTAACTTTTTTGAAAGGTTGATTCCCAAATTTGTTCAATCTTCACGAGAAAACCTTCGTTCCGCCTGCACCATTTAAGGCATCAGCTAAAGCTTTAGGATCCCGGCCATCGATGATTCGAACTACCTTTGCGCCGAGTGCCACTGCATCAAGCGAAGCCTTTACTTTAGGGGCCATTCCCCCATCAAAATCTCCTTTGATTTTTGATAATTCCGCAGCTGAGATCTCGCTTATCATTGAATCGCGATCAGGCCAGTTTCGATAGATCCCAGGTACATCTGTCATGAAAATCAAACTCGAAGCACCCAGTGCGCCAGCTATGGCTGCCGCTGCCAAATCAGCATTCACATTTAGCGCATGCTGAGAAATTTCTATATCGCCCTCTACCTCAACTGCGATCGGAGAGACCACAGGCACAAATCCAGCGCTAAGTAGCGTCTTAAGTAGCGTGGTCTCCACTTTAATAACCTCACCTACTCTTCCGAGATCTGCCGGGGAGCCATCCACTAAATTTCTTAGGACTTTTGCTTGCAAAGTTGCACCATCTCGACCAGAGATACCAACTGCTGGAATCTCTTGCCCACGTAGTTGGCCCACGACCTCTCGAAGCACGGTACCAGTCAAGACCTGCTGAACTACCGCGAAAATCTCTGGCGTGGTGACTCTAAATCCACCAATGAATGTAGATTCCAATTGGTGGGTCTTTAAAGCGCTATCGATTTGTGGTCCGCCACCGTGAACGATCACAAATTTCTCATTTGCATCTCTATCCAGGGCAGCTCTTATGATCTTGGCAAACGATCCACTGGAATCGGTCATTGCATGACCACCAAATTTGATTACCTTCATGTCGCGTAAGCCGAATTTTCATGTACATAATCATGGGTCAAATCATTGGTCAAAACGGTTGCACTTTCGCTGCCTGCGTTTAGATTGATCTCAATCTCGACTACTCGACCTTGGAAATCGACCAGATTACGGTCGGCTGCGGGCGCGCTTGCCTTGCAAACTTCGATTCCATTTAATTTGACATCAATATTTGCAGGATCAAAGGTTGCATTTGCAGTGCCAGTTGCAGCAAGTACTCTCCCCCAATTGGGATCTCCCCCAAAGATGGCGCATTTTAAAAGATTATTCCTAGCATTCGCTCTACCTACTGCAACTGCATCCGCTTCGCTCTCTGCATTTATAACCTTAATCGCGATGGTTTTGGAAGCGCCTTCTGCATCAGCGATCAATTGTTCAGCAAGAGAGCTACAAACTTCGATAAGAGCTTGCTCTAAATCTCTACCTATCAATTTAATGCCACTTGCACCCGATGCCATAAATAACACGGTGTCGTTAGTTGAGGTGCAACCGTCTGAATCAATTCGATTGAAGGTAAGTTCAACGGCGCGCTTAAAGGCGATCTCAGCTTCAACCGGATCCACAACGGCATCGGTCATAACCACGCTCAACATGGTTGCCAATGCAGGTGCCAACATGCCAGCGCCTTTGGCAATTCCAGATATTTGAAAACCTTGATTTGAAAAGGTTGCCATTTTTGCGACCGAATCAGTGGTCATTATGGCCCTAGCACTCTCCTCTAAACCCTCTTCGGTCAATGATTTAGAGACGATGGCCTCAATTCCAGCTTCGATCTTGGCCATCGGTAAGTACTCGCCAATCAAACCAGTGGAGCAGATTGCAACTTCGCTAGCTGAAATTTGGAGTTTAGCTGCAACTAGCTCTGCGCTCTTGTGAGTATCAGAAAATCCTTGTGATCCGGTACAAGCATTGGCACCTCCAGAATTAAGCAATACCGCACTAACCGTTCTTGCCTTAATCACTTGCTGTGACCAAATTACTGGGGCCGCAACCACCTTATTTGAAGTAAAAACTGCAGTGGCAAAGTTACTTGGACCTAAGTTTTGGATGATAGTTAAATCTAAAGCGCCAGTACTTTTCAAACCAGCCGCGACTGAGCCGCTTACAAATCCACTTGGTAGCCTCATGCACCGATACCCATTCCTACCAATCCCATATGCTCGCTAAAACCAGAGATTAAATTGGCATTTTGGATGGCCTGCCCGGCTGCTCCCTTTCCTAGATTGTCAATAACCGCCGAAACTATTACGCGATCGGTATGTTCATCTAAAGCGACTTGCATCTGAAGATAGTTTGAACCAATTACAGCTGAGGTCTTTGGCATCTGTCCCTCTGGAAGCACCCAGATAAACTCCTCTGTCGAATATGCATCCAAATACGCTGTTCTAATCGCGCTTCTATCTAAATCCTGCTTTAACTTTCCTGTGACAGTTGCCAAGATACCGCGTGGCATTGGTGCCAGAATGGGAGTAAATGAGATCTTGGCATTGATCGACTGCTCGATCTCAGGAGTGTGCTGATGTACTCCGCCAAATTTGTATGAGGTCATAGATCCCATAACCTCACTACCAATCAGACTTATCTTCAAACTACGTCCGGCACCTGTGGTTCCCGATGCGGCAACCACCACCAAATCATCTCGATCAACGAAATCCAACATTGGGGCAGCCGCTAACGCGATCACTGTTGCATAACAACCTGGATTGGCAACCCGATTCGCAGCTTTTATCAATTGGCGATGATTAGGTAGTTCTGGCAGACCATAACCCCAATGACCAGCATGTTCGCCTCCATAATATTGCTGCCATTTCTCGTTTGATCTAAGACGAAAATCTGCGCCTAGATCTACGATCTTCTGCTCTGCAGGCAGCGCTGCGATTAATTTGGCAGACTCACCATGAGGAAGCGCCGTAAATATCAGCTCCAAATCCTTCAAAATTTCGACATCGGTGGATTCAAATCTGCGACCTGAATAATTACTCAACTGCGGGTGAATCGCCGTGATCTCTTCTCCGGCGTTGCTCCCAGCAGAGATCACTGCCGCTTCGAACTCTGGGTGAGATGCAAGTAATCGAAGCAGCTCTCCTCCGGCGTAGCCACTGGCGCCAACTACCCCAACTTTCATGGGCTAAAGGATATGGCTTCTAATTCGTTTATGCAAATTTATGCATTATTTTGCATATTTATGCATACTTTTGCAATCGTATAAATACCGGAAATTCGACTTTAAGAGCGAACTACGGCCCCGTAACGTTTATTGGCTAAAGCCGCGGCCGCCTCTCTGGCAGCCGAAACCTCTTCGCTCTTTAGAGTTCTATCTGGGGCACGGAAAGTCAGAGTAAAGGCCAAGGAGACCTTACCTTCACCAATCTTGTCGTAGCGATCGAATAATTCGATTGATTCCAAGAGATCACCTGCACCTTCTTGTAGAACCCGCATTAAATCTGACGCGCTTACCTTTTGGTCAACTATCAAAGCAATATCTTGAACTGCTGCGGGCATTACTCCAACTGGTTTTGGTGATATCAATGGTGATGCTGGTAGCGCATCCAAATTGATTCCCCAGGCCGCGCTGCGCTCAGGAAGGGCAAACTGCGCAACCACTCGTGGATGCAGCTCTCCTGCATGGGCAACGGGTTTGCCATCGACTATAAACTCCGCACATCTTCCAGGATGCCATGGCGCTAAATCAGAACGTTCAATCTGATAATCCAATCCCATAAGCTTTAGCAGAATCTCTACCGCTGCAACCGCATCGCTCCACTCGTAGTTTCTAGGTTTTCCCTGCCATGTCTCTGGACTTACCTGCCCCACTAACACGCCGCACACAAACGAGAGCTGGGTCGGAACGGATGCAAATATCTCTGCAATCTGCACATCTGAAGGTCGCTCTCCAAGTTTTGGGAAGATTCCTGGTTTTAGTTCGATTGATTTTCGGAAGATATCTCCGATTTCAAAGAGCGCAAATGATTTAAATCCTCGGCTATAGTTTCTGCGCGCTGCTTCAAGCAAACCTGGTAATAAGTGTGGTCTTAAATAAGGTAGATCTTCTGACATCGGGTTTGCTACCTTGTAACTCTCGGCGCGAATTCCGACAAATCCCATCCGCTTTATCTCCTCTTGGTTGACAAAAGGGAAATTGAGAATTTCGGTATAGCCTCGCGATGCTAGAGTCTGAGCCAAGGCACGTTTACGCTTTTGTCCTTGAGTCAAAGCTGCCGCGGTCTTTCGTGGCGGCTGAAGCGATGGAATTGAATCGTAGCCAATCATACGAGCCACTTCTTCCGCTAAATCAGCTGGTGTCAATAAATCAGATCTCCAGGAAGGTGGATCTACTTCGAAAGTTTTTTCATCGACATCACATCCTATGATCCGAAGCATTTGCGCGATCTTGGTTGGTGGAATTTCTACTCCAAGTAGGCGCGATACATAATTTGGATCTAACTTAAGGATCGGTGCATAACGCGGTTCACCACTGACGACAGTGGCTACATGTTGTGCTGAACTATTTTCGATCAGTAGTTGCACACATCTAGCTGAGGCAAATTCAGCCAAGGAAGGATCTACGCCTCGTTCAAAACGCCTAGAAGCTTCGGAAGAGAGCTTATGTCGGCGAGAATTCTTGGCAATACAGATTGGATCGAATCTAACTGCCTCGATAGCGATCTCAGTGGTGCTCTCTGAAATCTCTGATGAAGCACCCCCCATCGTTCCAGCTAGCGCCAGAGGTTGAGCATCATCCCAAACCATCAAATCGTCTGGATCCAGCTGACGCACCTGTCCATCCAAAGTAGTAAATGGTTGTGATTTTCCAGCTCGTTTGATGGTCAAGCCATTCTTAATTTTCTCCTTATCGAAGGCATGTAATGGTTGCCCGAGTTCAAACATCACATAATTAGTAACATCGACAACTAACGAGATAGGGCGCATACCTACTTTTTCAATCCTACGACGCATCCGAAGTGGCGTGGTAGCTGCTGGATCAAAATTGGTAAGAGTTCGTAAGAAAAAGACCGATGCAGTTGCTGGGTCTGCAATCTTGGCAGCAACACCTTTGCCGGTTTCTTTAAAGGTTAAATCGCGTAAAGCATCCACAGGATCAATGAAAGGCAAATTAAGGGCAGCTGCAATTTCGCGAGCAATTCCACGGATACTTAGCGCATATCCGCGGTCTGGATTAACGGCAATATCGAAGATGGTGTCCTTGATTTCAAGCAATTCAATTGCATCTTGGCCAGGCTTTGCAGAGCCTCTAGGAAGCACAATGATTCCGGAGTGATCTTCACCGAGCCCCAACTCTCGGGAAGAACAGATCATGCCATTGGAGGTCTTGCCATAAGTTTCGCGTGCCGTAATTGCAAAACCACCGGGTAGCACTGCGCCTGGTATTGATACCACCACTAAATCATCGACTGTAAAATTGGTGGCGCCGCAAATGACGAACCTTGAATTTGCTTCACCGCAATCTAATTCAACATATCTGATGGGCTTTTTATGCTCCTTCAATTCTTCAATTGCGATGACTCTGCCAACGATTAAGGGACCTGTTAAATCTGAGCCTTGGGTGATGATCTCTTCGACCTCAAAACCCACTCGAACCAAGGCATCAGCAATCTCTTGATCTATGATGCTGTTTGGTAGATCGACATAATCTAAAATCCATGATCTTGGTGCGCGCATCAGGCAAGTCCCAATCCAAAAGCACGCGAAAAGCGAATATCCCCTTCGACAATATCGTGCATATCTCTGATGCCCTGGCGCACCATCAAGGTCCGTTCAAGACCCATGCCAAATGCAAAACCTGAATACTTATTTGGATCTATTCCGCAGTTCTCTAGAACTTTAGGATTGACCATTCCGCAACCGCCCCATTCAATCCAACGATTGTTAAACCAGACATCTACCTCTGCGCTTGGTTCAGTGAAAGGAAAGAAGGATGGGCGAAGACGAGTTACCGCCTGCGCACCGAACATCTTGACCGCAAAAGCATCCAAAGTACCTTTTAAATGACCCATGTTTATATCGACATCAATTACCAAACCCTCGACCTGGCTAAAAACCGGGCTATGTGTGGCATCTAATTCATCGGCACGATAAGTACGGCCAGGAGAGATTATGTATATCGGTAGCTCCTGCGTCAGCATGGTTCGCGCCTGTACCGGAGAGGTATGAGTGCGTAGCACCAACCCCGATTCAAGAGGCTCGATAAAAAATGTATCTTGCATAGTTCGTGCAGGATGATCAGTTGGGATATTTAACGCATCAAAGTTCAACCAACCACTTTCTAACTCTGGGCCTTCCGCGACCGAAAACCCAAGAGAGAGAAAATAATCTGAGATTTCGTTTCTGATGATCGTCAATGGATGCAGGCCACCTAAATGCTCTCGAATACTTGGCAGCGTGATATCTACGACCTCATCTAGCAACACCTTCTGATCTCTAAGCGCTTCTAACTCCTGAGTTCTGGCATCCAATGCGCTGTTGATCTCAGTACGTGCAGCCCCAATCAATTTGCCTAACTCTGCCTTTTGATCCGCCGGCACGGAACCGAGCGCTCTACTTGCGCCGGCAATCGGTGATTTATCTCCTGCATGTGCCAATCTGGCACTTTTTAGCTCTTCTAGATCTCCCGCTTTTGAAAATGCGAGCTTGGCATCAGCAACCCAAAGTTCGATCTCCGCGGGATTCATATCTGTAATTCTATAGGTGGGTACTTATTTTTCGCGGGATATTTCATGCATCACGATCGCAGCAGCTGCAGCTAGGTTAAGTGATTCGGCATTACCAGGCATATTTATCGCTATTTTTTCGGCTCCGCTAATCTGTTCGGTGATACCACCATTTAATCCTCGGGCTTCATTTCCAAAAATCCAGAGTGCTGGTCTGGAAAAATCAACTTCAGTTATCTTTTTACTGGCAGTACCGTCCAAAAGATAAATGTTGTGGTTTGGCAAAATCTTTCTCAAAGAGTCAAATTCAAGGCCAGAGAAGATTCGCGTATGCCATAACGAACCAGCAGTCGCTCTAACCACCTTTGGAGAGAAGAAGTCCACGCTCCCCGGAGAGGTGACTACAGCGGGTAAACCCATCGCATCAGCAGTGCGCAAAATCGTCCCAGCATTTCCAGGATCCTGAATCTCTAGGAGATAGATGATGTGATCGTTTGAGAAATTAGCTAGCTGGGTTACCTCTGGATTAATCAACTTACAGATGGCGATAATTCCTTGGGTGGTGATGGCATCAGACATCGCACTTGCTACTTTATCTTCTATATCGAAGACCTTTACTGAAGAAAAATCAACGCTCGCTTTAGTAAGTCGCTCTGCACCACTTTTGGTCAGATAGAGCGTTTCAATACCTTCGTTTTCAAGGAGCGCTTCTCGGACTGCTTGAATGCCTTCGGCGATGAACCTACCTTGGCTTAATCGCTCTTTTTTGGAAGATAAAAGAGCCTTCACTCGCACAACATGTGGCGACTGAAGGCTCTCAATCATCGCTAACCAATTTTAATTTAGTTACTTTAAATTGAGTTAGTTCTTGACGTTAGC